>NZ_JARRAG010000001.1:674122-1011183 GCF_029589435.1 Paludisphaera mucosa
AGGGGCGGTGGAAGGCGAGGCGGCCGACGCGGGCTCGGCCCCTGGGTCGCTCGTCGCGGTCGCTCACAAAATGTCTTCTTCGGCCTTCGCCGGCCCGGCGGGCTCGACGGGCGTCGGCAGGCCGGCCTTCTTCGCGGCCTGCTCGCGCTCGCGCCGGCCGCCGTCGGTGAACAGGCCCGCCCGCATGTAGAACTGCAGGAAGGTCCCCAGCACGACGAGCAGGCTGCCGGCGTAGATGATCGGCCGGCCCGGGTTGCTCCCCACCTGGAAGACCGACTGGAACTGGCCGGTCCGCTGCTGGGTGCGGGGGTCGACGATCGGCGAGTAGCGCATCTGGTAGAAGGTGTAGCCGCGGTGGGTCATCGGCTCGTTCATCGAGATCGTGTGCTCGCGGCCCTTGACCCCCTGGGCGGGGTCCTCGACCTTGACCTGGCTGACGAACTTGGTCGCCTGCTCGGTGCCGGGCTCGAAGCCGACCTCGAAGTCCTCGAGCTTCAGGTCGAAGCCCAGCGGCTTGCGGTCGACGTCGTAGGCGATCTCGAACGGCCGCGAGCCGACCGGGACCGGGCGGAAGGTCGGGGCTTCGAGCGACTCGCTGCGCTGGATCCAGACCTCCTCGGTCTTCCCGTCGACGGTCAGCTCGACGAGGCAGGCGGGGACGGCCTCGTCCATCTGGTTGCCCTGAAGGAACAGGGGCCGGAAGATCCGCTTCTCGACGCCCGCCGGCAGGTAGTCGGCGACCTGGAAGTTGATCGACATCGCGGCGGCCCCGCCGCCGAAAGCGTCGACCCACTTGCCCGGGGCGATCGGCCCCGACGTCCGCAGCTCGGGCTTGCCGTCCTTGGCGCGGCCGAAGACGCGGTAATACAGCTTCTGGTCGGGCCCGGCCAGGACGTCGACCTGGCCGAACCGGCCGCTGGTCTTGGGGTCGAGGTCGGGCGGGATCATCAGGTGGACGGCGGCCAGGGCCTCGGGGGGCTTGCCGCCGTCGACCGCCGGCCGGGGGATGACGTTGGGGAACATCGGCATCGCGCCCATCGCCACGTGCTCGACCACGGAGCCCTCGCCCTTGCCGACGTCGAACACGGCGATCGGGATCGACTCCTCGCCCACCACCTTCGCCAGGCCCGCCTCGCCGGTCGGGAAATGGGCGAGCTTCTGGAGCGAGACGGTCAGGTCGCTGTCGGGCAGCGGCACCTTCTTGTCGGCCGGCGTGTCGAGGACGAAGTCGAAGACGCGGGGCTTGCCGTCCCGGCCCGTGTACCGGAAGCGGGCGACGCCCGTCGTGCTCTTGTCCAGCGGCGGCTTGAGGAAGTCGTCGACGTAGTCGGCGCGGTCGACCGAGGCGAACGACACGAGCGCCGGCATGCCGTCGCTGCGGGCCGTCCGGTAGAAGCGGCGGTCGAGCTTGAACCACTGGTCGGATTCATCGGCGTTGGCCAGCCGGGACTCGGGCATGCCGGGGGCCTTGAACTGGAGCAGCAGCCGGGCCATCGGCTGGCCCGAGGGGTCGGCCTCGTGGAGCGTGTCCGGGGTGGAGGCGGGCAAGTAGCGCTTGACGACCAGCTTGAACGGGTCGGCCGGCTTGCTCAGGACGTCGGCCTCGTCGCGGACGATCGGGTACCGGCCGCCGGTCAGGCGGTTGAGCGCCAGGTCGAAGATGTTGCGGATCCGGGGCTGGCCGCCGCCCCAGGGGAAGGGGCCGCTCTCGTCGAACGGCATCGCGAACGACGCCGTGGTTTCCTGGTTGTGGGGGTCGACCTCGCGGAGGCGGAACATCGGGGCGTCGGTCCGGAGCATCTCGCTGCGGGTCTCGCCCTCCAGCATCCCCACCATCCCCTCGTCGCCCGACCGGAAGTGGACGTACGAGCCTAGGATCAGGATGAGCAGCCCGGCGTGCGTGACCACGAAGCCGGTCTGCCGCTTCTTCCAGGGGAACCGGATCGACGCCGCGCAGAAGATGTTGATCGCCAGGAAGGCCAGCAGGATCGAGAACCCGGCGCTCTTGTAGACGAAGGCCTGGGCGGCCTTGGTGCCGTAAGTCGACTCGAACCAGGTGGCGAAGGCGAGCGAGGCGGCCAGGCTGGAGATCGAGATCACGGCCAGCTTGAGCGACGCGAGGAACTTGTAAACCTCGTCGATCGCCGCCAGGGCCCGGCCGCCGAACGACGCCTTCGCGCCGGGCGTCGCGGGAGGGGGGCCGGATGACTTCTTGGTGGCCGTCGCCATGATGTCGCACCTGCCGGGGAGGGAGGATGGAAGTCGGGGATGAGTCGGGCGGGCCGGGACGGGCCGTGGTCGGCCGCCCCGAGATCTCTCGATTCTAATCCAACGCCCCCGCGAGCGGCCAGGGTCGTCGCCGGGGGGGGACGGATCGAGCGATCAGGGGAGCGCGACGTGGCAACGCACGCACGTCGCGAGCAGCCGCGACGCGGCGACCGCGCCCTCGGCCCGATGGTCGGCCAGGTCGAGGGCCGCCAGCCTCGTCTCGGCCGCGAAGCCGCGCCGAGATTCCCGGACGGAGGCCGGAGCCCGCTCCGCAGACTCCTCGGCGTGCTCGACCCCGAGGTCGAGTCGCGCAGGATCGAGGCCCTGCCATTCCTTACGCTCCAGGGCGCCGAGGAGTTCTCGAAGCTCGGAAGCCGGTTCGGCTTTATCGTTTATCGCGAGGTCGGGCCGGCGGGAGTTTATGCCCCGATCGGGGGATTCGACCGAACGGTGCGGCCCCGAGACGATCCAGGCCGCCAGGGCCAGCAGCACGCCGAGCGTCACTCCCCGGCCGACCAGGCTTTCGCGAAGCAGGGAGCGGGCGCGGACCAGGCGGCGGGAGATCGAGCCCACGGGATAGCCCAGCTCGACGGCGGCCTCGCGGTTGCTCTTGCCCTGGAGGTAGCAGAGGACCACGGGGTCGCGATACTTCCCGGGCAGGTCGTCCACGGCCCCGTCGATCGCCCTCCGGACGTCACGGCGCTCGACCTCGTCGGCGAACAGCGAGAGCGGGCATTCGGGCTCGGGCAACGCCCCCGCATCGCCGAAGTTCCAGCCGGGCGGGAGGTTGGAGACGGGGGTCTCGCGCCGGCCGCGGCGGGCAAGTTCGCTGCGAGCATGGAGGGCCAGCCGTCGGGCGACGTCCCGGACCCAGCCGCCGATCGAGGCCCGCCAGGCCACGTCGGAAGCCCGCAGGGACAGGAGCAGGAACGTCGCCTGGAAGACGTCCTCGGCGTCGTGCTCGCTCCGAAGGAATTGCCGGCAGACGCGCCGGACGTGGGGGCCGTGCCGCTTCACCAGTTCGGCGAACGCGGCCTCCTCCCGCCCCTCGGCGAACCGTCTCAGCAAGATCGCGTCCGTGGCCCGCTCGATCATCGCGTCTCCGGCCCTCGCCCGCCTCGGATCCCGTCGTACTCCGTATTATGTCGATTCGCCCCATCGGCGAATGCGTTTTTCTGGGAAGAGGTCGCGATTCTCTCGGAGTCGGAGTCGCGAAACCCCCGTGCAGGGTCGTATCAAAGCGAGATTCCCTCCGGTCGAGGCCGGCCGGGCTTGAACCTCGCCGCCTGGGGGCTACAGGGCCGCCGCCAGCTCGCGATAGCGGGCGGCCATCCGCGGCCCCTTGCCTTCGTCCTCGTGCTTGAAGAAGACGAAAACCTCCCGCCAGGCTTGTCCGGCCACGCGTTGCACCCAGGCCGCAAGCTCCGCGTCGCTGTAGTCGAAGCGCCGCAGCCGCAGGTAGCCCCAGTCCGCCGTGGGCACGAACGGGACGTCCAGCTCGCAGTCGGCGTCGGCCAGGCAGAGAGACGAATTGTGCTCGCGGAGCAGCCCGAAGACCTCGTCGTCGAACCAAGAGGCGTGGCGGAACTCGAACGCCGAGCGGATCGAGGCGGGGAGCAGGCCGAGGAACGCCTGCAGCCGAGGCGCGTCCTTCTTCATGTTCGGCGGGAGCTGGAACAGCAGCGGTCCCAGGCGCTCTTTCAGGGCCCCGGCGACTTCGAGCGTCTGCGCCAACGGCTCGCCGCAGTCCTTCAGCCTCCGCGTGTGCGTGATCCGCTGCGGGGCCTTGAGCACGAAGCGGAAGTCGGCCGGCACCGCGTCCGCCCACCGCTGCACGGTCGCGACGGCGGGGAGGACGCGGAACGTGCCGTTGATCTCGACCGCGCCGAAACGCTCGCCGTAGTAACGGAGCATCCCCGACGCCGGCAGCTTGCTCGGGTAGAAGCCGCCCTTCCACTCCTTGTAGGAGTAGCCGCTCGTGCCGACGTGGAGTTCCATGGGTCGCCCGCGCTTCGGCCTCAGTCGAACAGCAGCTTGTTCATGCGGGCGACGACGTCTTTCATGCGGTCCAGGTCGCCGAGGCCGACCTCGGCGGTGATCCAGCCGTCGTAGCCGATCTCGGTCAGGGCGCTTCGGACCGCCGGCCAGTCGATCTCGCCCTCGCCGAGCGGGTAGTCGAACCGCTTGGGCTTGGCGTATTCCTTGATGTGGATCTTGAGGATCCGCTTGCCCAGCTCGCGGATCCACTCCTGGGGGTAGGCGAACTCGACGACGTTGCCCACGTCGAAATACGCGCCGACGGCCGGGCTCTCGAACTCGTCGATGTAGCGGGCGAACTCGATCGGGCTGAGGAGGAACTTGTTCCAGACCTCCTCGACCGCGATCTTGACGCCCGCCTGCTCGGCGAAGGGGATGAGCTTGCGGATGTGGGCCTGCGAGCGTTCCCAGGCCTGGCGGTAGGAGACCTTCTTGTTGACGACCGCCGGGACGACGAGGACGGTGGTCCCGCCGTAGGCCTTGACGTCGAGGAACTCCTGCTTGATCGCGGCCACCCCGCGCTCGACGACGGCGGGGTCGGGGTCGGAGAGCGGCTCCTGCCAGTGCCGGCCGCCGCTGACGCCGTGGATGACTAGGCCGGTCTCGTCGCGGGCGGCGAGGACCTCCTTGAGGTCCAGCTCGTTGGGGCTGATCAGCTCGACGCCCTCGAAGCCGGCCTCCTTCAGCAGCTTGAAGGTCGGCAGGATGGGGCCCTTGGTCTGGCCGAGCATGAAGGCCCGCTTCCAGGGAGTCTTGGGTGCGAAGGCGGCCGAGGCCGTCGTCGCGCCCCAGGCCGCGCCCGCCGCGGCACCGGCGGCGGCCGCCAGGAATCCCCTCCGGTCGACGTCTTTCATCCGCATCGATTCGAGCCTTTCGTCACGCGAGGAGTTCGGCGAGCTTGGCCTCCAGCAGCTCGCCCACGAGCGCCGGGTTGGCCTTGCCGCCCGTCTGCTTCATCACCTGGCCGCGCAGGAATCCCTTGACCGCGTCGGGCTTCTTCTTGCCCTTCTTGAGGTCGTCGATCGCCTGCGGGTTGGCCGCGAGGGCCGCCTCGACGGCCGCGGCGATGGCCCCGCCGTCGGAGACCATCTTGTAGCCGCCCAGCTCGATGACGGTCTCGGCCGGGTCGCCGGTCTCGATCATCCGGCCGAGGACCTCGCGGCCCTGGTTCGTGTTCAGCTCGCCGCGGCGGACGCGGTCGATCAGGTCGGCGAGCGCGTCGGGCCGGACGGGGAAGTCGGCGACGGCCTGCTTCTTGTCCTTGATCGACCGCAGGACGTCCTGCTGGATCCAGTTGCTCGCCAGCTTGTACTCGCTCGTCTTGGCGGCGACGGCGTCGTAGTACTCGGCCACGTCCTCGCCCTGCTCGACGAGGACGTTGGCGTCGTAGGGCGAGAGCCCGTAGGCCGCCTGGAACCGCGTCCGACGCGCCGCGGGAAGCTCGCCGATGGTCGCACGGACGCGGCCCAGCCACGCCTCGTCGACGACGACGGGGACGAGGTCGGGCTCGGGGAAGTAGCGGTAGTCGGCCGCCGTCTCCTTCTCGCGCTGGGGCTTGGTGACCTCGTCGGCGTCGTTCCAGCCCCGCGTGGTCTTGGGCGAATCCTTGATGGTGAGGCCGTCGTGCTCCCACTTCTTGTACTGGCGATCGGTCTCGTAGATCAGAGCCTTCTCGACGGCCCGGAAGCTGTTGAGGTTCTTGATCTCGACGATCGGCGTGGCGATCGTCTCGCCGTCCTTGTGGATGTGCAGGTTGACGTTGGCGTCGCAGCGGAGCGAGCCTTCCTGCATCTCGCAGTCGGAGACGCCGAGGTAGACGAGCGTGAGCCGCAGCTCCTCCAGGCAGCCGCGGGCGTCGGCGGCCGAGCGGATCTCGGGCTCGCTGACGATCTCCAGCAGCGGGATGCCCGCGCGGTTGAGGTCGACCTCGGAGTAGTCGCCGACGCCGTGGGTCAGCTTGCCGGTGTCCTCTTCCAGGTGCACCCGCGTCAGAGCGCAGCGGCCGCCCCCGCCGCCGTCCTTGCGCGTCGGGATGTCGAGCCAGCCGCCGGTCGAGAACGGCAGGTCGTACTGGCTGATCTGATAGTTCTTGGGGAGGTCGGGATAGTAGTAGTTCTTGCGGTCCCACTTCGTGAACGGCGCGATCTCGGCGTGCAGCGCCACGGCCGTCTTGAGCGCCAGCTCGAACGCCTTGCAGTTCATGACCGGCAGGGTGCCCGGCATCCCCAGCGACACCGGGTCCGTCTGCGTGTTCGGCGGCAGGCCGAACTCGGTGCCGCACCACGAGAACATCTTGCTCTCGGTCTGGAGCTGGACGTGGATTTCGAGGCCGATGACGACGTCGTAGGGATGGCTCATGGAAGGGGGGCCCGCCGGGCTTCCTGGAGGATCAGGGCTTGTCGTTCGTGAATTGCGGGAGTCGCCAGTATTTGTGGTAGGACGGGGCCACCGCGTACAGCCCCCCCTCGTCGGCCTTCTTCTGGCTGCGGACGTCCAAATTGATCGACTTCAAGACGTCGGGCTCGTCGCGAAGCTCCTGGCGGAGGTAGTCCCAAACGTCTCGCACGGCCTGATATTCGTCCTGGTCGTTCAGGGCCTCGGCGACGATCAGGACGTGGATCCGACCCACGTCCGGATTGGTCCGGTAGAAGATGGCGAACGACCGTGGGTCCCAGCCGCGGGAACGCCCGTATCGGTCCAACGTCGGAGCGATCAGGAACTGGGCGGCCGTCAGGCCTGTGTCGTCAACCACGGCAGCACTCCTTCCGTCGGATGCTCCAACCACCTTGCGGAGTCGGCCGATTGGGCCTGCGTCCAGGTCGCGGCGGGGAGATAGCGGAGGTCGTTGAGTTGCGTCGAGAAGTCCGTGAGCCTCGTCCAGTGCAATGGGACCGGGTGGGGATCGGGCAACGCGTACAACGCCGTCGACAAGCCGCTGAAAACGAGCAAGGCCTCCAGGTCGGGGATCTCCAGCTTCTTGAGCGGATTCTGGACGTCCAATCGCAGGCAGATCCGATACTTGAGGTAGATCTCCAGGGCGTAGATCCGGTAGGCGATCGCCGTCCCGTGGCGTCCGCCGGAGTCGAGGGCCGCGGCGTCGTCCAGACGATCGCGCCAGGCGGCGTCGAGGTCGGCGCGCGTGATCGCCGTATTGAACTTAGCAAACTCGCCGGCCATCAGGACAGGCCCGGCCGCTTCCGGTGCCAGTCGGTGGCGCGTTCGAAGACGCGGGCGGTGCGGAGCAGGTTCTCCTCGGCGAAGGCGGGCGCCAGGAGCTGCAGGCCGATCGGCAGGCCCGACCTCGTGAGGCCGCAGGGGACGCTCAGGCCGGGGATGCCGGCGAGGTTCGCGGTGATCGTGTAGATGTCCGAGAGGTACATCGCCAGCGGGTCGGCCGTGCGCTCGCCCAGCTTGAAGGCCGGCGAGGGGGACGTGGGGCCCAGGATCACGTCCACGTCCTTGAAGGCCGCGTCGAAATCGTTGCGGATCAGGCGGCGGACCTTGAGCGCCTGGTTGTAGTACTGGTCGGCGTAGCCGGCCGAGAGGGCGAACGTCCCCAGCATGATCCGCCGCTTGACCTCGGCGCCGAAGCCCTCGGCGCGGCTGGCCATCATCATGCGGACG
This sequence comes from Paludisphaera mucosa, assembly GCF_029589435.1. Lineage (NCBI taxonomy): Bacteria > Pseudomonadati > Planctomycetota > Planctomycetia > Isosphaerales > Isosphaeraceae > Paludisphaera > Paludisphaera mucosa. Next base: position 682,052 of record NZ_JARRAG010000001.1, read on the forward strand.
AGGGGGTGCAGGTCCTCCTCGCCGGGGTGCTTCGGCGACCAGTCCTCGGCGCGGTGGCCGAAGATGGTGCCGTCGTAGCGGGCGAGGTTGCTGGAGCACTCGGCGGGGGCCACGATGTAATAGGCCGGCACGCCGTACTTCGAGTTCGGCAGCGAGACCTCCTTGAGGGTCGCGCCGGCCTGCTCGTAGACCCGCATCGCCTCGCGGACGGCCGACTCGACCTCGGGGTCGAGGCCCTCGCCGAAGAACTCGCGGGCGACGCCGATGCGGAGCGACCTCGGCTTCTCGTCGAGCGTGGCCGAGTAGTCGGGCACCGGCTGGTCGACGCTCGTGGCGTCGCGTTCGTCGCGGCCGGAGATGACCTTGAGCAGCAGCGCGGCGTCGGCCAGGTCGTGGGTGAAGGGGCCGATCTGGTCGAGCGAGCTGGCGAAGGCGATCAGGCCGTAGCGGCTGACGCGGCCGTAGGTCGGCTTGATCCCGACGACGCCGCAGACGGCGGCCGGCTGGCGGATCGAGCCGCCGGTGTCGCTGCCCAGGGACAGCGGCGCCAGGTCGGCGGCCACGGCGGCGGCCGAGCCGCCCGACGAGCCGCCGGGCACGCGGGCCTCGTCCCAGGGGTTGAGTGTCGGCCCGTAGGCGCTGTTCTCGGTCGACGAGCCCATGGCGAACTCGTCCATGTTGGTCTTGCCGAAGAGGATCGCGCCGGCCTGGCGGAGCTTGACGATCACGGTGGCGTCGTAGGGGGGCCGGAAATCCTTGAGCATCCGGCTGCCGCAGGTGGTCGGCTCCTTCTCGACGCAGAGGACGTCCTTGATCGCCACCGGCACGCCCGCGAGCGGGCCGACGGCCTCGCCGGCCTTGCGTTTGGCGTCGACCGCACGGGCCTGGTCGAGGACGTTCTCGGGGTCGAGGTGGACGAAGACGTTGAGCCGCTTCAGGGCGTCGGCCCGGTCGAGATACCCCCGGACGAGTTCCTCGCTGGTGACTTCCCCGGCGTTGAGCATCGCGAGCAGGGCCGTGGCGGTGGCGTCTTTGAGCAGGTCGGCGTTCATGGGGGCGGGATCTCGGCTCGTGCGTGCGTTCGTTCGGGCGACCGGTCAGTCGAGGACGGCGGGGACGAGGAAGCTCTCGGAGTTCCGCTTGGGGGCGTTGGCGAGCGCCGCCTCGCGGGGCAGGGCGGGGCCGCGGACGTCGTCGCGGAAGACGTTGCGGACCTCGACGCCGTGGGCCAGGGGCTCGACGTCCGACGTGTCCGGCTCCTGGAGCTGGGCCACGTAGTCGACGATCGCGTTGAGCTGGCCGGTGAACGTCTGCAGCTCGTCCGGGCTCAGGCGGAGGCGCGCCAGCACGGCGACTTTGGCCACGTCTTCGGTCGACAGCGACATCGTCCGGCTCTCTCCTTCGGGACTCGCAACCTCGCGTCCTGGCCGCCCGCGGCCGGCGCACCGGGCCAGTCTGACAGAATCGGCCCCGACCTTCAAGACGCGCGACGGCCCGCCCCGGTTCGGCCGCGCGGCGGGCCGGCGTCGGGGCCGAGGGGCGTCGTCTGCATCTTAGTCGTCTGGTGCCTGAGATCCCGGATCCGCATAATAAACCATTCGAAAGGGGGCGCCGAACCGTTCGTTCTCGCGAGGGGTGGGGCCAGGAAACCTACGCGGCCTACAGCGGGAAGGAGCTGCGCCATGCACGACGTCGACCTCATCGTGACGCTGACCGGGGGACTGGCCGCCGCGCTCGTCCTGGGCTACATCACCTTCAAGCTAAGGCTCTCGCCGATCGTCGGCTACCTGCTGGCGGGGATCGCGGTGGGACCGACCACGCCGGGCTTCACGGCCGACCAGAACCTGGCGAATCAGCTCGCCGAGGTCGGCGTGATCCTGCTGATGTTCGGCGTCGGGCTCCAGTTCCACCTCAAGGAACTGCTCGCGGTCAAGCGCGTGGCGCTCCCGGGGGCGTTGTGCCAGTTCCTGGCGGCGACGCTCGTGGGGACGGTGATCGGGCTCGTGCACGGCTGGGACTGGCAGACCGGGCTGGTCTTCGGCCTTGCGATCGCCGTGGCGAGCACCGTGGTCGCGGTGCGGGTGCTGTCGGACAACGGCGACCTGCACACCCAGACCGGCCACATCGCGGTGGGCTGGCTGGTCGTCGAGGACCTGCTCACGGTCCTGGTCCTGGTCATGCTCCCCGTGGTCTTCGGGCCCGGCGAGAAGTCGCTGGGCGTGGTGGCGACGGCCGTCGGCCTGGCGGTGGTCAAGGTCGCCGTCATGGTGGCCTTGACGTTCGTCGTCGGCGAACGGGTCATCCCCTGGGTATTGGACAGGGCCGCGGGGACCCGCTCGAGGGAGTTGTTCACGCTGACGGTGCTGGTCGTGGCGCTGGGCATCGCCGTCACGGCCGCCAAGCTGTTCGACGTCTCGATGGCGCTGGGGGCGTTCCTCGCCGGCATGGTGGTGGGTCGGTCGCAGTTCAGCCTGCGGGCGGCGACCGAGGCCCTGCCGATGCGCGACGCCTTCGCGGTCATCTTCTTCGTCTCGGTCGGGATGCTGTTCCACCCCCGGTCGCTGCTGCATTCCCCGGGCCTGATCGGCGCGACCCTCTTCGTCATCCTGGTGGTCAACCCGCTGGCGGCGGGGACGATGGTCAAGCTGCTCGGCTACCCGCTGCGCGCGGCGGTCTCGGTGGGCGTCGCGCTGGCGCAGATCGGCGAGTTCTCGTTCATCCTGGCGTCGGCGGGCCGGTCGCTGAAGCTCCTGGACGACGAGGCGTCGAACGTCCTGATCGCCGCGTCGATCATCACGATCACGCTCAACCCGGTCCTGTACCGCCTGATCGGCCCCATCGAGACGTGGCTCAAGCGCTACTTCAAGGACCCGCTCCCGGTCGAGAACCGCGTGAAGCACGATTTGGAGGAGCCCGAGGAGACGGGCCGGCATCGCGTCGTCGTGATCGGCTACGGCCCCGTGGGCAAGACGCTCACTCGACTTCTCCGCGACAACCGGATCGACCCGGTCGTCATCGAGCTGAACATGGACACCGTCCGCCGCCTGGAGGGCGAGGGGGTGCGAGCCCTCTACGGCGACGCCATGCATCGCGAGGTCCTGGAGCACGCCGGGGCCGACAAGGCCGTCGGCCTGATCCTCAGCAGCTCGACGATGAGCGGCGGCAAGGAGACGATCCGGCTGGCCCGCGAGATCAACCCGGACGTCTTCATCCTCGCCCGCACCACCTATCTGCGCGAGGTCTGCGAGATGCGCGGGGCGGGGGCCGACAGCGTCTTCTCGGGCGAGGGCGAGGTCGCCCTGGCGATGACCGAATCGCTCCTCAACCGCCTCGGCGCCACCCCCGACCAGATCGACCGCGAGCGGGCGCGCGTCCACGCCGAGTTCTCCGCCATGACCCGGCCGGCCGACGAGCCCGTCCCTGGCACGCCGCCGTCCTCCGAGCGGGCCGATGGCGAGGCGAGCGTCGCCGCCAAGGAGCGTCCTCAGCCCGTCCCGGGCCCTCCCGAGTTGTCGTCCGCGCGGCGGGAAAACCCCCTCGGCGAATGAATCGCCGAGGGGGCCTGCTTTCGCGTCATTCGTGAGCCGGACGATCAGGGCTGGGGGCGGGGCGCCTCCTCGGCCCCGGATTCGGCGGGGGGCTCGCCGACGGGCTCGGACGGGCCCGCCGCGGCCCCGTCGTCAGGCCGCTCCACCGGAACGTGGGGAGGCTGCGGCGGGCCGCCGGCGTCGGCCTTGACCGTCCGTCCCGCCTCCCCGGGGGGCGCGAGCCCGCCCCCCGTCCCCTCGCCGGGCTCGGCGTGGGGAGGTCTGGGCTCCGGGGCCCGCGGGGGCTCGACCGGGTTGAGCTTCTCCCAGATCAGCATCGCGTAGGCCAGGCCGAGCACCGCCGCCGGGAGCGGCATGAGCGCGGCCTCGCGGTGGATGTCGCACACGTAGACGCTGAAGTACAGCTGGGTCAGCACCACGTAGGAGCCCGCCTGGGCGAGGTGCGCCAGGTGATGGACGGCCCGGCGCCTCGCGCGCCCCGACTGCTCTCGGCTTCGCTGCGGAACCGGGGCGGACGACGGCGATTCGTCGTCATCCTCAAGGCGTGCGACGTAGATCATCGCCGCGACGACGATCAGGATGCAGGCCAGTTGCAGGTCGATCAGGGCGGAGGCGACCCCCTCCGCCGACTCGGCGAGGAACGTAGCGTCGCCTTCGAGGACGCCGGTCGTCGGGGGCTGGCCGTCGACGGCCAGGCCCACCAGCATGGGGAGGGCGTACAGCCCCAAAATCAGCTCGGCCCGCAGGGCCCGGCGGGCCAGTTTCACGGCCCGCTCTCTCGCAGGTCTCGATCTCATGACGAGGCTCCGATGAAGTGGAGTTGGGAAGAAAAGGCGGACCCGCCGCCCTCGCGAACGCGCCGCGACGACGGATGGCCTGGGCCGCGCGGAGACGGCCCGAATCGACATGCAAGAAATTGGATATGATCGTCCGTCGCCTGGAGGGAGGGGCGACGGCGGGCGGTCGGAATGCGGGAGGTAAAAGCAAGGGGCGTGCCAAGCTGCTGAATCAAAAAGTGTTATAATATCAATTAAATCACGTGTTGCGACCGCGGTGCGCGTTTCGCCCGCGGCGATGTCGTTTCGACATTTCTCGGCGGTCGGATCGGCGAAGACGTGAAAACCCGGGGGGCGACTCCGCGGTTTCGACCGAATCTCAGGCGAGCGCCGCCGACGACGTCGTGCAATTGTTGGATAATTGCCGGCGCGGCCCCTCGCAGGCTCGTCCCGGCGCGGCCTGGTGGGCGTCCAAAAGTTCGCCAGCCTTGCTCAAGATGACGGCAGTCGGCCGAGGCGAGAATGGAAAACTTGAAAAGAATGCTGAGATTGGGAAAATTGGGCGCTCGGTCGTCTTCGGTCCGGCACCAGGAGTTCCGACGTTTTGCAAACTTGGTCCCGACCGCCCGTCAATCCGACGCCCGAATGATCAATGCGTAGGCACGGTGGCGTGTCCGAGGAGCCGATGATGTCCAATCTCAGCGATCGGTTGCTGAAGTACATCCGTCAGAACCCTGGGAAGCTGAGGGCGGCGATCAAGAAGAAGTTCTACGCCGAGGAGCCTCATCCGCATCCCAACACGACGGCCGCGAATCTCAAGGCGTTGATCGGCGAAGGGCTCGTGGTCGAGGGCTTCTTCGTGACCGACGCCTGGAAGAAGTCGAAGCTCAAGACGTACATCCTCATCACGACCGATTTCCGGGGCAAGAAGGTCCGGGGCGACTGGGCCGTCTCCGCCGAAGGCCCGGAGGGCGTGCTCACCTATCAGCAGATTCTGGTGCGCGACATCCAGAAGGCTCTCCGTTCGGGTCCCTATCGCGAGCATCTCTTCCTCGAAAGCGTCGAGATCGTCCTCGGCGCCGAATTCGACATCATCATCGTCGTCATGGCCGACGACGTTTATCCGATCGGCGACTTCGTGACCGGATTCTTGCGCACCCAACGCGACGTCGTGAACACCAAGACCATCACGGTCTGGCCCTCGAAGTCGAACCCGCCGGCGCCGGCGCCCGACTTCCAGGCTTGATCGGACCTCGGCCGAGCCGCATGCGTCAGGGAGCATGCACCCGCGTTTGACGCGGGCGTGGGGCGTTTCCTATGATGCGCTCGCGCGAGAGGTCGTCGAGCATCGCTCTCGGAGCGGGACGGCGTTCGGAATTCATCGAGGCCGGGGCGGGACTTCATGGCGATCGAAGGGCCGGTGGCGATCATCCTGGCGGCGGGCCAGGGCAAGCGGATGAAGTCGGACCGGGCGAAGGTCCTGCACGAGGTCTGCGGGCGGCCGATGATCGGCTACGTGGTCGACGCGGCGCGGGGGGCCGGGGCGAAGACGATCGTCGTGGTCGTCGGCTACGCGGCCGAGCAGCTCTACGCGGCCCTCGAGGGCGAGCCCGACATCCGCTTCGCCGTGCAGGCCGAGCAGCTCGGCACGGGCCACGCCGTCAAGGTCTGCCGGCCCCTGCTGGAAGGGTACGAGGGGCCGATCCTGGTCCTCGTCGGCGACGAGCCCTTGCTCCGTCCCGAGCCCCTGGCCGACCTGCTCGACCGCCAGCGCCGGGAGGAGGCCGCCTGCCTGCTGGGCACGGCCGAGGTCGACGACCCGATGGGCTTCGGCCGCATCCTCCGCGACTCGGCCGGGCGGTTCCTGCGGATCGTCGAGGAGCGCGACTGCAACCCCGAGGAGAAGGCGATCCGCGAGGTCAACCCGAGCTGCTACGTCTTCGAACTCCCCGTCCTCTGGGACGCCCTCGATCAGATCGACACCAGCAACGCCCAGGGCGAATACTACCTGACCGACGCCCCCGAGCAGTTGATGCGCATGGGCCGGAAGGTGGTGGCGACCAACGTGCTCTCGGCCGACGACATCCTGGGCGTCAACACTCGCCAGCACCTGGCGCAGGCCGGGGCGATCATGCAGGCCCGGATCCAGGACCACTGGATGACCGAGGGGGTCTCGATCGTCGACCCCCGGAACACCTACATCGACGGCCGAGCCGTCCTCGGCCGCGACACCGTGGTTTATCCCTTCAGCGTCATCAACGGCGCGGTGACGATCGGCGAGCGCTGCAAGGTCGGCCCGTTCGCCCACCTCCGGCCGGGCACGGAACTAGCCGACGGCGTCGAGGTCGGCGCGTTCGTCGAGATCAACCGATCGTCGCTCGACGCCGGCACGGTCGTCCGCCACCTGGCCTACCTCGGCGACGCCCGCGTGGGCGCGAACGTGAACGTCGGCTGCGGCGCGATCACCGCCAACTTCGACGGCGTCGGCAAGCACCCGACGACCATCGGCGACGACGCCCGGATCGGGTCGGGCGCCGTCCTGATCGCCCCCGTCGAGGTCGGCAAGGGGGCCGTCGTCGGCGCCGGCGCCGTCGTCACCAAGGGCCGCGACGTCGCCGCGGGCGAGACCGTCGTCGGCGTCCCGGCGCGGCCGATCGGGTCGAAGCCGCGCTGAGCGAGGGCCGCCTACGGACCCGAGGACGCGGCCTCGGTGGAGGGCGCGCATCGAAGGGTCTGCGTGAAGTCTTCGAAGAATCGGGCGATCAGGCGGCCCGAGAAGTGCGCGAGGATCGGCAGGTGGAACAAGGGGTTGGAGGTCGCGAAGACGAGCGGGAGCACCGCGTCGCCGACCCGGTAATCGACCCGCGCCGAGACGGCCTCGCCGGCCTTCAGGGGCCAGAAATCGGCCACGTCTTCGCCCAGGATGACGTACCGGTGCGACAGGCCCTCGAACACGACCCGGCGGTTCTCGCGGTCGAAGAAGGCGACGCCCAGGTCGTCGCCGACGAGCTTCGACTTGCTCGATTTGCCGTCCTGGAGCGAGAGGATCCGCCGCGGCAGGTCGGGCCTCAGGTCGAGCAGCGAGCCCGGCCGATTCCGGAGCCGTCGCTCCACCATCCGCCGCCAGGGCCGGACCCCGCCCGTCCAGAAATACAGGCCCGGCAGGCCGAAGACGCAGAAGCCGACGCCGAAGATCACAAGGAGCGTCCGGCCCAGAGGCGACGCCTCGCCGATCATCAAGGCGGCCACGCCGACGCCGAACGAGGCGAAGAAGCCGGCCATCAGGCCGTACTGGACCAGGGCGATCCGCCGGGCCGCGCTCCGCAATTCGCCGGGGCCGTCGTCCGACGCCGGCAGGCAGAGCGACGTCCGAGCCTCGTCCAGGTTCGCGGCCGGCCGATTCCCGCAGCTCGCGCGGCTCGCGGCGACCGCCGGGTCGCGGAAATCGCCGGTCGGCGGCGCGGGGGGCGGGGCTTCCAGCAAGGCGCGAGGTTCGGAGGCGAGCCCGATGCGCTCGAGCGATTCCTGCAAGGCCGAGCCCTTCGCGGCCGGGACGGGCGTCGGCCCGCTCGCCGGCCGCTTCAGCTCCGGAAATTCGCGGGCGACGGCGTCCATCTGGTCGAAGGGGATCTCGCGCTGGAGGATCAGGTTCGCCTTGCCGCCGCCTCGGCCCAGGAGCACGCTGACGAACGCCGGCTCGTCCGGATCGGAGGCGAAATGCTCGATCCGCAGGAGGACGGTCGGCATGTTGACGTCGGCCTTGCTCGTCGTCCAGGGCAGGGCCCCGATCGCGGCCCAGTCGCCGCGGTCGACGGCGGCGAGCACCTGCTCGGTCGTCGCGATCGGCAGGCTGAAATCGGTCGAGTCCGCCCATCTCCGGAGTCGTTCGGAGAAGGCCCGCGACGCGGCCGACCGCCCGACGGCGACCGCGATGCCGACGACGAGCAGCGTCTCCGCGCCGAAGAAGAGGCCGTTGAAGCCGACGTCGAACCAGCCGGGCGGTCGCGCCGCCTGATTTTTCCCGCGGTCGCGTACGTCGACCGGCCGGCTCGTCCGGCACCGGAAGACGACGTAGCCGGGGAGGCCGGGCAGACCGCCCATGGCCTCCGTGATCGCGACCATCGCCGGGCCCCGCGCGACCACGTTGACGAGATAGCTGATCTCCCAGTAGCCGGCGTAGTACGCGAACGCCAGCAGCAACCCCACGAAACCCGCGAATCCCCGATTGCGACAGCGACCGCCCCGCACCACCAGCCAGACCATCCCGAACACGGGCGCGCCGAGGATCAGGGGCGTGATCAGGTAGAAGTAAAACCGACTCTCGGCCCTCAGGAGCAGGAAGGCCATGACCAGGGCTACGACGGCGCCGACGAGCAACAGGGGGACCAGCCGCAGGAGGTCGATCCTTCCGCTCGGAACATAGGTCGCCGGGGCCTCCTGCGCCGGTTCGACGTCTTCGGGCGTCACGGGGCGTTCTCCGCAAATCGGGGGGCGGGCGAGGGCCTGGAACGTCACACGGGGTCGTTGAGCCTTCGATAGAGGTCGACGTAGCGGGCGAACAGCTCGTCGTAGACGTCGACGTGCTTCGGGTTGGGCTCGACGACGCGCTCGACGGCGACCATGGCCTGGGCGGCCTCGTCGAAGTCCTTGTAGACGCCGGCGGCGACGGCGGCGGTCATGGCGGAGCCCAGGGCGCACGACTCGCCCTCGCGGGTCAGGTGGATGGGCTTCTTGAGGACGTCGGCGTGGATCTGCAGCCAGAGGGGCGACTTGGCGCCGCCGCCGCCGATGAAGACGCGCTCGACCTTCAGGCCGAAATGCGAGGCGTCGTCGAGGATGTGCCGCGTCCCCATGGCGGTCGCCTCGTAGAGGGCGCGGAAGACGTGGCCGGGGCCGTGCGCCAGCGAGAGGCCGACGATCGCGCCCCGGGCCTGCGGGTTCTTGTAGGGGGAGCGGTTCCCCTGCCAGTCCTCGCGGACGACGAGCCCCTCCGCGCCCGGGGGGACGACGGCGGCCTTCTCGTCGAGGATCGTGTAGACGTTGACGCCGCGGGCGTCGGCCTCGACCTGCTCGCGGCCGGCGAAGTGGCGGCGGTACCAGTCGAGGATCGAGCCGGTGGCGGTCTGGCCGGCCTCGATCGTGTACAGTCCCTCGACGGTCGCGTCGGGGTAGCAGCCGCCGGCGCCGGAGCCGAAGACGCCGTCGCGCGTCTGCGCCAGATGGCAGGTGCTGGAGCCGACGATGAGCGCGACGTCGCCGTCGCCGGTCGCCCCCAGGCCGAGCATCCCCAGGTAGGCGTCGATGCCCCCCTGGGCGACGGGCGTGCCGGCCTTGAGGCCCAGTTGCTCGGCTGCCGAAGTGCTCAGGACGGCGTCGCCCTTGCCCAGGGGGACGATCGCCTCGGGCCACTTGGCGGGGAGGTCGTGAAGCCCGACGGCCGCGATCATGGCGAGCGGCCAGCCGCCGTCGGGGCGGGCGTAGTTCCACTTCACGGCCAGGTGGTTCAGCGAGAGCGTCCACGCCCCGGTCAGCCGGTGCATCATCCAGTCGGTGCATTCGACGATCCGCGCGGCGCGGTCGAACGTCTCGGGTTCGTTCCGCTTGAGCCAGAGGGCCTTGGGCAGCATCCACTCGGGCGAGACCCGGCCCGAAACGTAGCGGAGCACGGGGTCGCCCGTGGCGCTGATCTCGTCGGCCTCGCGGAAGGCCCGCTGGTCCATCCAGAGCAGCGCCGGCCGCAGGGGCTCGCCGTCGATCCCGCAGGCGACGACCGTGCAGGCCGTGCAGTCGAGGCCGATCGCGACCACCTGGTCGGGGCTCGCGCCGGCCTTCGCGAGCGCGGCCCGGGTCGCGGCCTTCGCGGCGCGCCACCAGTCGCGGGGCTGCTGCTCGGCCCAGGAGGGCCGGGGGTAGGTCGTCTCGATCGGCTCGACGCCGTAGGCCACGGTCTTGCCGTCGAGGTCCACCAGGGCGGCGCGGAGGCTCTGGGTGCCGACGTCGAGCCCCAGGACGATCGGTTGATGGCTGCTCATGAGAGAGGTCTCGTCGGGAGGGGGGGATGGCTCAGAAGAGGCGGCGGCTGTCGATCAGGAAGGTCACCGGGCCGTCGTTCACCAGCTCGACGGCCATCGTCGCGCGGAAGACGCCGGTGGCGACCTCGAGCCCGGAGTCGGCGACCCGCCGGGCGAATTCGAGATAGAGGGCCTCGGCCTTCGCCGGCTCGGCGGCGTCGGTGAACCCCGGTCGGCGGCCGGCGCGGCAGTCGGCCATGACGGTGAACTGGCTGACGACGAGGACGCCGCCGCCGACGTCGACGACGCTGCGGTTCATCTTGCCGGCCTCGTCGTCGAAGGCGCGGAGGTTCACGACCTTGTCGGCCAGGCGGGCGACGTCCTCGGGCCCGTCGTCGCGGGCCACGCCGAGCAGGACCAGCCAGCCCCGGCCGATCGCGCCGACGGTCGCGCCTTCGACCGCGACCGAGGCGCGGGTGACTCTCTGGACGACGGCTCGCATCGGACCCTGGCTCCTCCGCACGGACCTCGCTTCGCCGACATCTTAGCGGGCGCGAGAGGCCCGCGGTAGGGCGTGCGGCCTTCCGGGTGGCCGGGCGGGCGGCGAGTTGCTAACCTTTGTGAGCCGCGGCCGGGGGCCGACGAGACGGCGAACGGGGCGGGGGACGAGGAGGCGGGCCTTGGAAGACGCGTCGAAACCGAAACGGCTCCGGGTCGGGGTCGTCGGCCTGGGCCGCCTCTGGGAGAGCCGCCACAAGCCGTCGCTGCTGCGACTCCAGGATCGGTTTCGCATCACCGCGCTCTACGACCAGGTCGCCCGCCGGGCCGAGATCGAGGCGCAACAGCTCGGCTGCGCCGCCTGCGAGGGCCTGGCGAGCCTGATCGAGCGGCCCGACGTCGACGTCGTCTACCTCCTCTCGCCGCAATGGTTCGGGCTCCACCCCGCGCACCTGGCCTGCGCCGCCGGCAAGCCGGTGTACTGCGCCCTGCCGCTCTCGGGCGACCTGCCCGAGCTGGAGGCCCTGGTCGCGCGCGTCGAGGAGACGGGCGTGGCGTTCATGCCCGAGTTCGCGAGGCGTTGCTACCCGGCGACGCTCCGGCTCCAGGAGCTGCTGGCGACGACCCTGGGAAAGCCCCGGCTCGTGATGGGCCAGTCGCGACTCTACGGCTTCGACCGCTACGCGCAGCCCGGCCCGACCACGCAGGTCGTCCCCGTGCCGCTCTCGATCGACCCGGGGAGCTACCTGCTCGACTGGTGCGCGTTCGTCTTCCGCGCCCTGCCGACCTCGATCGGCTCGACCCGATCCGTCGTCCTCCCCGCGACCGGCGACGAGGCGGGGGAGCCCGACTTCGAGAGCTTCACCGCCGCCTTCCCCGGGGGGGCGACGGCTCAGATCTCCTACGGCCGCTACCACCGCGCGGAGTGGGGCGACGCCAGCCGATTCCTCCCCCCCGCGGGCTTCCAGGTCTTCGCGGAACGCGGCGCGGCGTGGGTCGAGATGCCCGACCGGATCCAGTGGTGGGACGCCGACGGCGGCCACGAGGAACGCCTGCCGCTGGAGCCCACCGTGGGCGACGTGCTCAACGAGCAGTTCTTCAGGCTCGTCCACAAGGCCCCCTCGCTGGCCCCGACGGTCCGCGACGCCCTGGAAGTCGCCCGCCTCGTCCACGACCTGGAGCGAAGCCAGGGCGAGGGCCACGCGGTCGAAAGCCCGGGCGCGTCCGTCGAGTCCGCCTCTCCCACGAGCTAGGACGAGCGTCGTGACCACCGAGCCTCCCAAACCCGGCGACCGCCGGCCGCTCGCCTGGACGGTCGCCGCGGCCGTCGTCGGGCTGGCGCTCGTCGGGCAGGCCGCGACGTCGTCGTCGGCGACCTACGACGAGACGACGTACCTGAACGTCGGCGCGCGGTGGTGGCGCGAAGGCGACCGGGTCGGGATCACCCGCATGGGCTCGCCCCTGCTGTTCTGGAAGATCCAGCAGGCCCCCGTCTTCTGGGCGCTCGACCGCCTGGGCCGCGGCGACCTGATCGACGACCAGCCTCGCCGCCAGGCCGAGCTGCTGCCGCTGGCGAGGCTGGGGGCCTCGTGGATCTGGCTCGCGGGGCTCGCGCTCGTGGCCTGGTGGGCCGGGCGGCTGAACGGGCCGTGGGCGATGGCCTACGCCGCCTGGCTGTACGCGCTGAGCCCGAACCTCGTCGCCCACGGCGCGCTCGTCACGATGGAGACGCCCGTGACGGTCGCCACCACGGCCTCGTTCCTGGCCTTCTGGGGCTTCCTGACGACCGGCCGACGGCGCTGGTTCTGGGCCTCGGCGGCCGCCGCCGGGCTGGCCTTCTCGTGCAAGTTCACGGCCGCCGTCTACCCGCCGATCCTGGGCCTGGTCTGGTGGGCGGACGGGCTCTCGCGGGACGCGAATCTCGCGGGTCGCCTGCGGAGGACGGCCCGAGTGGCGATGGGCACGGGGGCCTTCGTGCTCATCATGCTGGCGAGCGACTTCGCCCTGACCGGTTTCGCGACGCTGCCGCTGAGCCCGCGATCGGGCCGCCACCCGAGCGCTTCGGGATGGTTCGGCGCGTTGGGGCCGCTCGCGGCCCGGATTTATGAGACGCCCATCCCCCAGGACTGGGTCGGCTTCGCCGCGCAGATTCGGCACCAGGCGTCGGGCGGGCCGGGCTACCTGCTGGGCGAGCGCCGGATGGGGGGGTGGCGGTACTACTATCTCGTGGCGCTGGCCGTGAAGACGCCGCCCTTGATCTGGCTGCTGGCGGCCTGCCGGATCCGTCTCGACGGCCTGCGAGCGTGCCTGACTCGGCAGCCCGACCGCATGCTGCTCCAGGCCGTCCTGATCTTCTTCCTGATCGCTTCGGCCGGTTCGTCTCGGAACTACGGAGTCCGGTATTTGCTGCCGATGGTCCCGCTGGCCGTCGTCTGGCTCTCCCGGTTGGCGCGCATCGAGGGCGAGGCGGGCTCCCGTGCGGTGAAGCTTCGCCGCCTGGTCCTGGGCGCCGGCCTGCTCGGGCAGGCGGTCGCCGTGGCGAGCGTCCACCCCGAGCCGCTGACGTATTTCAACGCGTTCGCGGGGGGCCGGATCGGCGGTCGGCTCATCCTGGCCGACTCGAACCTCGACTGGGGGCAGGGGCTGAGGTCTCTGGGCCGGCTCCAGCGGGCCCGTCCCGAGTTCCGCGACCTCACGCTCTACGACTTCGGCGACGTCGACCCCGCATATTACGGGATCGCAGGCGACGTCCACGTCATCAACGCCGACGAGGGCCAACCGCCGCCGCCTCGGGTCGAGGACGTGTCGACGCCGTACCTGGCCGTCTCGGCCTCGCTCCAGCACGGCCCGTGGGGGCCCGAAGGGTTCTTTCGATCGCTCGACGGCCGGACGCCCGTCGCCTGGACCGACGACGCGACGATCGCGATCTACCGGACGGCCGACGTGAGGGCCGAACCGGCTCGGCCTCAGTAGATGTCGCGGCCGCGCGAGAGGCGGTCTTCGAGGCCGTCGGCCGCGGCGGCGATGCGGCGGAGGACGGCGGCGGCGTCGAGGGGGGGGAGAAGCTCGACGGGCAGGTTCTCGACGAAGACGAAGTATTCCTCGCCGCGGAGCACGCGGATGGCGAAGCAGCCGTCGATCATCCGGGCGTTGAGCTTGAGCAGGATCCGGCAGTCCCGCTCGACGGCCGGGCCGCAGACCGAGACGAAGCCGACGAGCGAGCGGCCCTCGGCGTCGACCCCGGCCGGGCCGACGTAGATCGCCTGCTTGCGGTCGAGGCCGAGCGCGACGGTCGTCCGCCAGCCCCGGCCCGCGGGGGCGAGCGGCCCCCCCGAGCGGGTCAGGAAGTCGTGGATGGCGCGGCCGACGTCGGGGTCGGCCGGGTCGGGGGCCTCGTACGGACCGAGGGCGTCGAGCCCGGCGTCGGCGTCGGGCTGCATGCCGCCGATCGGCAGCCCGCAGCCCGCGCAGAAGCGGTCCGTCTCGTAGTTCGACGACGTGCACCGCGCACAGACGATCGTCACGGACGCCATCGCTCCGGCCCCCTCGGGATCGGATGTCATTTGCCGCCCGCGTCGAGCGTCTTGATCAGCTCGTCGAACTGGGGGCTGATTTCCTTCATCGTCTTGTCGGGCCCGACCATCTTCAGGAAGTAGCCGAACTTGTCGGTGACGACGATCGCGCCCAGCAGCCGCGCGTTGGGCCGGTCGGGCTCGACGGGCATGCCGGGGAAGGCCGTGGGATGGTACAGGCCGGAGATCTCCACCCGCGAGGCCTCGACGCCCTTGGCCTCCACCTTCTTGGTCTCGACCTCGGGTTCCTTGCCGTCGGCCCCCTTGAACTGCTTCTTCCAGCGCTCGACGTTGGCGTCGACCGAGCCGGCGCCGCCGGGGAAGACGTAGACGACCAGGTCGGCCGGGAAGTCGTCCCCCTTGATCGGGTCGACGCGGAGCTGCGCGGCGCGCATCTGCGAGGTGGTCGCGATCTTCTTCCAGCCGGCGGGGGCCTGGAAGGTCAGGCCTCGGGCCTCGATTGTCTGCGTCTTGGGGTCGTCGGCGGCCGCGAGGGCCGCGACGGCGGCCAGGCCGGCCGCCAGGATCGACCACCGGCGGGCGGTCTCGGAACGAAGGGAATTCATAGCTCGGCCTCGCTGTTCACGGCTGTCGGGGACGCCGCCGCTTGCGACGCCCCGGGATTGCGAATACGCTGGCCCTGGCCCCCGGTTCTCGACTCGATCACCGCAATTCGCCAAGGAGCGCCGTCATGACTCGGTCCGCGATCGCCTGGAGCTGCACGTGCCTGTTCCTCGCCGGGCCCTGGATCGCCCCGGCGATGGCCCAGAAGAAGGCCCCGGACGGCGCCAAGGTGCTCCTGCTCTCCGGCGGCCAGCGTCAGCACCACGGCTATCGCGACCAGGCATTCTACCTGAGCGCGGCGCTGGAAGACACGGGCAGATACGAGGTCACCCAGACCGAGGAGGCCGCCGTCCTGGAGTCGCCCGCGCTCGCCAAGTACGACCTGATCATCGGCCTGGCCGACCGCCGCGATCCCGAGTTCAAGATGACCAAGGCCCAGCAGCAGGCCCTTTTCGCCTACGTCCGGGGCGGCGGCGGCTACGTCTCGATCCACGGGGCCGACAACTCTCCCGCCGACTGGGAGCCCGAGTGGAAGCCCATGCTGGGCGCGGTCTTCTCGCACTTCGGCCTGCCCGACGGCAAGGTCCGCAAGGGGGAGTACACCGTCCGCCTCGTGGATTCGTCGAGCCCCGTCGCCAAGGGGCTGCAGGACTTCCCGCTGAAGGACGAGCTGTACTACCACCTCCAGATCGAGCCCGACGTCAAGCCGCTGGCCGTGGTGGCGTACGAGGGCGTCGACTGGCCCGTGGCCTGGACCCGGACCTACGGCGAGGGCCGCGTCTTCCACACCGTCTTCGGCCACCGCGACTTCGGGCCGGGCAAAGACGACCCCCTTCGCGACCCCAACTTCGGCCGCCTGGTCCTCCAGGGGATCGACTGGGTCGCGGCGAAAAAGAAGTGATCCGGCGCCCGGCTTGCAGCTAAGCTGGAGTTCCGAATCAACCTTTGTTTGACGTCCGACCCCGACACCCGGAAAAGCGGAGGCTCGCCCGCCATGGAACCGACCGACCCCTCGATCTCGCGCCGGCGCTTCGTCCGAACCGGCGCCGTCCTGGGCGGCGTCGCCGCCGGCCTGCCGCTGGCCGCGAAGGGGGCCGACGACCCCGCGCCCGGATCGATCCCCCAGGTCGTCCTGGGCCGGACCGGGGCCAAGGTCTCGCGACTGGGGATCGGCTGCGCGTACTTCCAGCGCGACAAGGTCACGCCCGACACCGTCGGCGCCACGATCCACCGCGCGCTCGAGCTGGGCGTCAACTACCTCGACACCGCGCCCGCCTACGGCACGGCCGAGGAGAAGATGGGCCCGACGATCAAGGAGGTCCGCGACAAGGTCTTCCTCGTCACCAAGACCCCCGACGCGACCTACGAGGGGACCTGGAAGTCGCTGCGGCACAGCCTCAAGATGCTCCAGACCGACCACATCGACCTGGTGCATCTGCACAACTTCGGCGACGAGAACACCTGGGGCGACGACAAGATGGTCTTCGGCGACAAGGGGGCCGTCGGCGCCCTGCGCGAAGCCAAGAAGCAGGGCGTGGTCCGCTTCATCGGGGCCAGCGGCCACCTGCACCCCAGCCGCTTCCACGCCGCGATGGACACGGGCGAGATCGACGTCCTGATGAACGCCGTCAACTTCGTCGTCCGCCACAACTACGACTTCGAGCACAAAGTCTGGTCGCGCGCCCGCCACATGAATCTGGGCCTCGTCGCCATGAAGGTCCTCGGCGGCGCGGGGCGCCCCGAAGGGGGCTTCAAGATGGACGAGCGTCACTACGAGCAGGCGGTGCGTTACGTCCTCTCGATCCCCGGCCTGGCGGTCGCCGTCATGGGCCTGGAGAACGTCGCCGAGCTGGAGAAGGCCGTCGCGACCGTCTCCAAGGCCAAACCCTTCTCGCCCGAGGAAGAGCTGGAAGTGTCCCGCCTCGGCCTCCAGCTCGCCGCCTCCCCCGAGTGGAAGACGGCCTACGGCACGCCGCTGACCTGACGCGGCGCGGATGTCTCAAATCACGGGACGCGGGCCGTCGGCGCTCGCGTCCCGTCAGGTGCATTGCCAGAGGTGCCCGCTGACCTTGCAACGGTCGCACCACGACACGAAGCCGATGCCGCCGCTCCCCCAGAGCCACTCGCCCCCCTCGCCGGTGGGGAGGTCGGAATCGAGCTGCATCAGGTGGCCCATGACCCGGCCGCAGGTCGGGCAATCGGGGTGTTCGGCGTCCTGGATCCAGCCGGGCTCGCCCCCGATTCGAGTCAGGTTCTCGCGGCTGTTGCTCAGGCCCCAGTCCTGCCAACGCCAGCGCCCGGGCGTGACTGCCAGACGAACCTCGGATTCACGCAGGGCCTCGGCGGGAAACTGAGGGATGATGGTGGGCCCGTGGTATGCCACGCCGACCGCGTGGCCGTTCTCCGCGTGGTGGTAGAACAGGGGGGCCAGCTCCCAGCCCAGGCAGGGTAGACAGGTCGCGATCTCCAGGCGACCCAGGCCCGTGACGCCGAGGTCGCTCGGCACCGGATCCAGGTCGATGAGCCGGTGCAGTCGGCCGCGGCAGAGCGGGCATTCGCCGTCGGCGCGGCCGCCGAAACGCATCGGCGGGAATTCGGGGCTCGGTTCCAGGGTCCAGGTCGGGTGGACCCGCGCGAGCCAGGGCGGACGGGGCTGTTCGAAGAAGCCTCCCGGGAAGACGACGTGGAAGAGCCCGTCCGGGGCGAGACGCCGGATCCCCGCGCCGTCGCGGGTTAGCCCCGCCTGACGAAGGCAGGCCTCGACGCCCGCCTCCGGACCGAATCCCGCCACGACCGGATGCACCCGATTCGCCAGCGCGAGCGCCCGGGCCACGGCGCCGGGAGACCGGGTCTCCAGCAGGATCCGCCAGGCCTTCTGCCGGAGTTCGTCGGCGAGGCCCGGGTCCTCGATCCGGCGCACCTGCGGTTCGACGTCGCGGTCGCCGGACTCCCGCCAGGGCCAGTTCTCGTAATTCGTCCCCGCGTTGGGGCGGAGGCGGAAGAGCCGGTCGAGCTGGCCGTGGAGCGACGGCAAGGCCTGGAGGCCGGCGTGGGCGATCACGGCGTCGGCCGCCTCGTTCTCGCCGTCGCGATCCAGGGCGTCGAGCGCGAGGCCTACGAGCCCATCCCACCGATCGTCGGGGAGGTAGCCGAGCGCGGCGTCCAGGAACGTCCCGCCGTCGGGGAAGCGATCGACCACGGCCGCCGCGAGATCGAAGACCGCCTCGGGGCTGGATCGCCCGAGTTCGACGGCCTCTTCTACGGGCGCCGCCCGCACGCCTTGCTCCTCCAGGGCTCGGAGGATCGCTCCGAGCCGTCGCGTCGCTTCGGAATCCGCCATGGTCGAACCCCCGCGCGTCAGTCGACGACCTCCAGGCGGATCTCGTCGGAGTTCCCCTTCAGCTCGGGGGCGTACATGGCCTCGCCGCGGGCGGGGAGGGCGTGGAACTTGCCGGGGATCTCGGCGCGGAGGCGGTAGGCGACGCCGTGCTTGCCGCGTGAGAGCGTCGGGACGAAGAAGGCGACCCGTTCGTCGCGGAACTCGACGTAGGCGCCCATGTCGTTGCCGTTGTAGCCGCTGCGGACCTCGACGGGCTCGAAGCCGGCGGCCTTGAAGTCCTCGAAGACGAGGTACTCGTAGTCGTTCTTGCTCTCGATCTCCAGCTCGACCTCGACCAGCTCGCCGCTCTTGAGCGTCGCGCCGTCGGCGAGCGGCTCGCGGCGGTACTTCTCCACCCGCTGGGATACGGCCTGGCCGCGGCCGCCGGCCACGTCGACGGCCTTGTCGTCGCGGATCAGGCGGTAGACCTTGCGATCGACCTTCACTTCGAGGCCCGCGTGGGCGATCGGGTCTTCGAGGGTGAAGTTCGTCAGGTAGGTGTTGAAGTAGAGCGGACCCGAACCCTTCTTGGTGAAGGTGATCGCGTGCTCGCCCGAGTCCAGCTCGGCCCCTTCGAGGACGAGCGAGGCGTCGAAGCTGAAGAGGTTCGCGGGGGTGATCGTCACCTCCTTGCGGACCTTGCCGTCGACGGCGATGGCGACCGAGAGGTTCGGTTTGTCCTCGCCGCTGGCCTTGAGGTACTCGGCGAGGGCCTCGACGTTGTAGGCCGTGTCGCGGGTCGATCGCCAGTAAGAGCCGTGCTCGCGGTTGTTGAGGATGTACTTCACCAGCCGCGAGGCCAGCCGGCCCTTGGGGTCGGTGCGGGCCAGGAGCTTGAGATAGAAGGCGTCGGTCTCGGTCTCGCTGCCGTACCAGTTCCACCAGCTCCCCTCGTTGGGCAGCTTGAGCCAGGCGGTCTGGTTCTCTTCGTCCTCGACGACGTACTGGCTCACGTTCTGCAGGACCTTCGCCAGCTTGTCGGCGTCGCCGATCTTGTGCAGGGCGAGGCCGTACAGGCACTTGCCGTAGACCGAGAGCCCGGGGCGGTCGCGCTCCAGGAATTCGATCATGCCGGGAGTCTGGACGTCGGCGTCGCCGAGGATCATGAAGACCAGCGCGTCGAGGTCGTCGGCCGCCTTCTTGTAAGGCTTCGTCTCGGTGAGCCCGTTCTTCAGCAGGTTGACCTGTTCGGCCTGGTGGTTCGTCAGCCAGGCGACGCCCCGTTCCAACATGCCGGGGGGCAGCGCCAGGTCGTTGCGGCGGGCGATCTGGAGGCCGTGGACGACCTGGGCCGTCGTGTGGGGGTAGGAGTGCTCGCCGTAGCCCGAGAACCATCCCCAGCCGCCGTCGGAGAGCTGCATCTCGGCCAGGCGGTCGAGCCCGGCTCGGGACATCCTGGCGATCTCGTCGAGTTCGAAGATCGGGTTCTTCTTGACCCGGTGATCGCCCTGGAGCCGCGGCCGATTGGGGCCGAGTTCCTGGGCGTTGAGGTTCGTGTGCGCGGCCTGGATCGCCTTGAGGTCGACGCCCAGGTCGATGATCGTCTTCTGGGTTATGACCGACGGCAGGAACCGGTTGAGGGTCTGCTCGGTGCAGCCGTAAGGGTAGTCGGCGAGGTAGGGGAGCGCGTCGACAAGGGCCCCGGCGAGGGTCGGCGAGTAGCGGACTTCGAGCCGGGTCTGCTCGGGGCGGCGTTCGGCGGGGACCTTGATCGTCACCGTGGCGTCGGTCTGGTCGGGGCGGATCGAGCCGGCGATCGCCTCCATCTTGAGCATGCCGTGGACGAAGGCGGGGAAGGTCATCTGGGCGGCGTCGGAGTCGGAGTCGGCGATCGCCTTCATGCGGACGACGGCCTGGCCCTCGTGCGCGACCTTCACGCGCCAGTCGACGCGGGCCTCGCCGCCGGCGGCCAGCTCGATCGTCTTCGAAGTCTCGGTCAGCGGCTCGAGGACGCTGCCGTCCAGCTCCAGCGCGACCTGGACGGACTTGGCCTCTTTGAGCTTGCTATGCACGACGGCCGAGAGGACGACCTCGTCCTTCTGGACGAAGAACCGGGGGGCCTGGAGCCGGACGAGCAGGTCCTTGGTTGTCACGAACTCGGCTTCGGCCTGTCCCACGCGGGTGCCCGGGCCCATCGTCCAGGTGCGGGCCTTCCAGGTGGTCAGGCTGTCGGGGAGCGGGAACTCCAACTCGGCCGAGCCGTCGGCCTTCGTCTCGATCGCGGCCGACCAGTAGGCGGTGTCGGCGAAGTTCGTGCGGACGACCGGGGCCGGGCCGGCTTCGTCGCCGGCTGGGGCGGCGTCGAACGCCATGCGCGAGTCGTCGCCCTTGGCCTTCTCCATCCGTAACTCCATCACGGCCATCCCGGCCTCCATCGGGGCCCCCGCCGGCGCGGGCGCCGCCATCGCCATGGGGGCGGCGGGCGCCGCGCCGAGCATGGCCATGCCGCCCATCATCCCGCCGCCCATCCTCCCGCGGCCGAACATCACGCGCGGGGCGGGGCCGCCCCCGAAGGTGCCGAGGTCGAGCATCGGCGTCTCATTCTCCTTGAGGAGGTTGTAGAAGTTGCGAGCCAGGCTCGATTCGGTCTGCGGGTTGTGCGACCGCTTCCACTTCCAGAAGACGTCCTTGATGGCCTCGACGTTCGAGCCGCCCGAGATGTACTCGACGGCCTTGTCGTAGACCGTCAGGACGGTCGAGCCCACGAAGGGTTTGCCGTCGGGCCCGGTGAGCTTGAGGGCGAGCTTGGCCTTCTCGACGGGCTTGTACGTCGCCTGCGACGGCGCGACCTCGACGTTCACGACCCGCGACTCGGGGGGCACGGCGATCTCGCGGGCCTGGTCGTGGACCTTGCCGTTCGAGACCGTGAGCGCCTCGATGAAGAGGTTGGGCATGTCGCCGACGGCGACGCCGACCTCGACGGTCTCGGTCTTGCCCCGCATCCGGAAGGTCGACGGGGCGGCGTAGACGCCGTTCGTCGGGCGGAGGAACAGCAGCACGGTCGAATCGGCCCGGTCGGTGTTGACGAGCAGGCGGATCTTCTCGCCGGCGCGGTATTCCTTCTTGTCGGGGATGATCTCCAGGTCGTCGAACCGGTAGCTCGCGCCGTTGAAGCCCTGGCCGGCGACGGTCAGCAGGTAGCCCCCCTCGATCGCGTGGCCCTGGCCGTCGTCGACGCGGGCCGAGACCCGATACTGGCCCGGCTCGGCCGCCTTGATGGTCTGAGCCGTACGCCCGTCGGCGTCGAGCTTCAGGGGCCAGGACTCGACCGGGGTCTCGACGGGCTTGCCGTCGGCCTCGTACGTCACCTTCAACAACTTGAGCGTCCCCTCGCCGACGACCGGCTTGCGGTCGAGCGTCTGGGCGCGGATCTCGGCCTGGATCGTGTCGCCGGCGCGGTAGTGGCCGCGGTCGACCCAGGCGTAGACGGTGAACGGCTTGCGCGAGACGAGCACGTCGCCCGTGCCGACGATCGTCCGCCGCGACTGGTCGGTCACCTGGGCCTCGACCTCGTATTTGTGGTCGCGGTCGGGGTGGGCGGCCTTGGCGAAGGCGGTGTCGATCTCGATCTCGACCTTGCCGTCGGGGCCGATGGGGACCTCGGCGTCGGCGACGACCTCGGGCGGCCCCTCGGGGCGGCTCCACCACCAGGGCTGCGGCGCCCGCATGCCCCAGGCGTTCCAGCCGGGATACCAGGGGCGGTCCGACGCGAACCACCAGTACCCCGAGCCGTAGAGCCAATCCCAGCGGGCGACGGGGAACCAGCGGTCGTCGGCGTTGCGACGCGTGATCTTGTACTTGACCGTGGCCTGGGTGACGGGCCCGCCGAAGTAGTAGTCGGCCTGGATCGTCGCCTTGACCTTCTCGCCCAGCGCGACGGGCTTCGAGGGAGCGTCGACCTTCACCTCGAACTCGGGCTTCTTGTACTCCTCGACGCGGAACGTCCCGCCGCCGTGGCCGACGACGCTGACCGAATACACGCCGAGGGTCGCGTCGGACGGCAGCTCGTACTCGCCGTCGATCCCGCCGAAGGCGTCGGCCCGGAAGGACTTCGCGAAGATCCGCTCGCCCTTGGGGTTGTTGATCTCGACCGGGAACTCGACGCCGGCGAATTCGGAGGCGTCCGGCTGGTCGTAGCGGGCGCGGGCGACCCAGAACTTGAACTTCACCGGGCCGCCGGGGCGGTAGACCGGTCGGTCGGTGACGGCGAGGACCTTCACCTCGTTGTAACGATCCTCGTCCCGGCCCAGCGGCCAGATCGGCGTGAAGCCCAGGTAGGCGAGCCGGCCGTCGGGTGTGCGGGCGGTCGCCAGCCACTGGTGCGGCCCGGTGTTGGGGTCGGGAGGGGTGATCGGGGCGACGACCTGGCCCTTGGGGTCGGTCTGGTAGGTCCCCTCCTTGACGTCCACCTGGAAGCGCGCGCCCCCGTCCACCTGGCGCATCACCCAGCCGAACAGCTCCAGGCTCGCCCCGGCGACCGGGGCCCCGGTGCGGGCGTCGGCCGCGAAGTAGAACGAGCTCATGCTCATCGGCTTGCGGATCAGCGCCGTGTCGTCGAGCCAGACGACGACGCGGCCGACGTTGCCCCCCTCGACGCGGGCCGTCAGCAAGTACGCGCCGGCCTTCTGGAGGGGCGTCGTCACGGTGATCCGGCGGTCGAAGTGGTCGGCCGCGGGGTCGAGGTCCAGGTCCCACCTGGCGACGGATTCGCCCTGGTACTGGGCCTGGTTCAGCGTGACCAGCCGGGCGCCGACCTCGTTGACGTCGGTCCGCTGCCAGTCGACCTGCGGCGGCCTGCTCCGGATGTAATCCTTGACGTCCTTCAGCAGCTTGTCGACGAGGATCCGGTGGGCCTCGAACTGGACCTTGCGGCCGTTGCGGAAGGTGAAGTCGACGGTCGCCCCCCGGCCGGCGGGGTGGGTCATGATCGGTTCGAACCGGCCCCAGGGGTTCTCGATCTGGTCGATGCGGCCCCGATAGACGCCGTTGACGTCGCCGTAATTGGCCTTCGCCAGCTTCCAGAACCCGGCCGCGCGGACGAACTGGCGACGGTTCTCGAAGAGGCCTGCGAGCGCGTCCGTCGCCTGCTGCGCCTGGCCGGTTTTGGGATCGTCGAGGATGGACTGGTAGATCTTGATCGGGTTGAACTCGTCGGGCAGCGTGAACCGCTTGATCCCCGAGGCCAGGCGGGCGACCGTCTTGTCGTCGCTCAGGGTTTCGAGGGCGTAGAGGCTCGTTCCGGGCTTCTCGGGCCGGCCGTCGCCGTCCTCGTCGTGGAAGATCTGGGGGCCGGCCTGCAAGGTCTGCGTGCCGAACTGGCTCAGCGCGAAGTCGGCGAGCGTCATGCGCACGGTGTTGAGCAGCCCGGCGTCGGCCTCGACCGACTGCACGAGGGCCCATCGCCAGCGCTCGCCGTCGTTGCCGGCCTTCGCCAGGCTCTCCGGCGTGCGGTAGTAGACGGGCCCGCCCTGGGCGTCGACCGGGGCCCCGTTCTGCGACCCGCCGCCGCCCCACATCGGGTGGAAGGACTCGTCGAAGTCGGGCAGGTCGTCGATCGCCGTCAGGCTCTGGAGCCGCCAGGGCGCGCCGGGGATCCGGCCCCAGGCCAGCGCGCGCGACAGGGTCTGGAAGAATCGCCCCGCGCGGGCCCGGTCCGGTTGGGCCTTCGCGAGGTCGACGGCCGGCATGAGGATCTGGAGGGCCCGGACGCGGTCGCGATCGCCGACGTCGACGTATCGGCCGTCCTGCCGCCTCTGGCGGCCGCGCGAGAACTCGCCGGCGATCACGAAGCCCTGGTGCGTGACCGCGTCGAGATAGCAGGACGCGACGGCGGTCGCCGTGCGGACGTCGCCCTTGCGCGCGGCGAGCGCCGCCTCGAGGAACGCGTCCGACTCGTCGGGTCGTCCCAGGCGTCCCAGGCAGAGGAGGCCCCGGCCTAAGGAATCCTCGACCACCCCCGGATCGGCCGCGGGGTCCGCGACCAGGGTCCGGTAGACGTCGTAGGCGTCCTTGAAATTCCCCTGGCCGAAGAGGGCGTCGGCCGCCGGCTTGGACGGGGGGCCTTCGGCCGTCGGGAAGCCGTAAATCGCCCCGCAGAGCACGACCAGCAACGCAGCGGCGAGTAACGCCAGGGTGATCATTCTCATATCGGCCTCGCGCGAGACGGACGGAACTCGGGGCCGGCGCTCCGTGCCGGACTGCTGACTCCAACTATAACGACGCTCCCGGGCGTTTCTTAGGGTGCACTCGCGTCCCGGACGCCTTCATGAAATCGGCGGGGTCCGAGGATACCCGAGAAGAAGCCGGCGAGAGCGGCGAATAGCCAAGGGGCGCGATCCGCGTCCCTTGCCCGACGGAGGTCGCTTTCCATGAAACACCTGTACGACGAACGCCGGCTGATGGGTTACCTGGTCCTGAGCGCCGGGATCGGCCTGATGTTCCTGATCATCGGCGGCGGCGGATTCCTGGCGGCGACGAACGCGGCCTACTGGTGCGGGGTGCTCCTGACCTCGTTCCTGGCGGGCCTGGCGTTTCCGGGGACCTGGCTGGCCTATCAAGCCGGGCGCAACACGGCGGCGTCGTCGACCAGCCCGACGGTCGGACGCGATCGGTGGTCGTGGAGCGAGGCGGGGCGCGGCCTGCTCTTCGGGTCGCTGCAAGCGGCGATGTTCGTGGCGGCGCTGGCCTATTTCCGCTCGGCCTTCTTCGCCACCGATCCGGGACGCTACCTGTTCGTGATCCCGATGGGGATCGCCTGCGGATCGCTGACGATGCTGGGCGCTGGGATCCTCGTCGCGACCGCGGGCAAGCCGGCGACCGACGACCGCCTGCTCTGACCGATCAGCCGAACGCCACGACCACGCGGTAAAGCTCGCCGGCCATCAGGTCGAGCCAGACGGCGTCGCCCTCGACGGAGAGGTCGCCCTGGGTCTCGCCCTGGAAATCGTACTGGCGGGCCCACGTCGGGTTGCGGAAGAACTGGAGCCGACAGCGTGCGTGGTATCCGGTGGTCTCGACGAGGTGGACGTCGAGACCCCAGCCGCGGCCGTCGAAGGTCTCGGGCAGGAAGCCGACGTGGGTGACCGCCACGGACCTGGAGTCGGTCCGCATCAGCCAGCCGCGGTCGCCGATCGGCGGCGGGCCGGTGTCGGTCGCCACGACGGGGGCGGGGGCCAGGAAGTCCTGCGCCGCCTGGTGGGGATGCTCGTCGTCCAGGACGATGGCCAGGCGGAAGTCGCGGCCCGTCTCGGACCCGGCGACGAGCAGGGTGTCGAGCATCCGGCCGCCGACCTTCTTGTGATACGGCAGGCCGCCGAAGACCATGGCGGTGCGCTGGCGGCGGGTCGAGACGTCGATGGCGTCGGGCGTCTCGGGGCGTTCGGCGGCGGTCGTCTCGGGGGCGAGGAAGGCGAGCCGGCGGATCGTGGAAGTGGCGTCGGGCCAGGCCCAGCGGCAGGCCAGGTGGTGCTCCCAAGGGTCGGCCCCGGCGGCGTGCCCGACCCAGGTCGAATCCAGGTCGCGGACGCCCAGGTCCAACTCGACGATCGGCCGGCCGGTCCAGAGCCGGCAGCGTAGGACGATCCGCGCCAGCGTGTTGCCTCGGGTCGGATGAATGAGGACGGACGTCGAGACCGCCTGCACCAGCGCGGGGCCGGCGAACTCCACCTCGAACTTCTCGCGCTTCATCCGGGCGACGGCCGGCTTGCCGTCGACCGGGCGGCCGACGCCCGTCATGACGACCTGCAGGGCGAGCCGGGCCGTCGACTCGCCGATGGCCAGCACCCCGCGCAGGCCGCCCGAATCGGGGTCGAACTCGACCTCGACCGTCTCGTTCTTGAGGACGTTGCCGCTCGCCGAGACCTTGCCCGGCTCGGCCGCGGGCCTTTCGAGATCGGTGTCGCGGGGGATCCAGGCGAAGCCGAAGGCCGGCAGGTCGACGACCGCGGCGACCCCTTCGTCGGTCAATTGCGCGGCGATCAGGGCGCCTTCCGGACGCAGGTCCGGCGAGGCGTCCGGCAGCATGACCGCGAGCTTCCGCGCCACGCCCAGGGGGTTGAACACCAGGTAGCCGGGCCGGGCGTCGGGCCGGGCCTCGGCGGCAATGCTGCGGGCCAGGGCCCCCGACCACTCCGTTTCGAGGGCGTCGAGGGCCGGGTCGGCCTCGTCGTAGCGGCGGGTCTCGAGCGCGGCCTCGGCCTCGTCGATCGGGGACTGGTCGACGGCGATCGACTCGGCGGCGGCGTCCGGTCGCGAGGCCGCGACGGCCTTCGCCAGGGCGCGGAGCCACGACGCCGATTCGATCCGGGCCCTCAGCCGGTGGTGCCGCGCGAATCGCGAGATCGGCGCCGGGTCGCGGGCCGCGACCGCCTGGGCGAGATACGGCGAGGCGTACTCGTCGGGCTCGGGGCGGAAGGTCTCGTAGGGGCGGTCGGTGAGCTGGAAGTAGTCGTTGAGCGTGGCCCAGCGGCCGAAGACCGGCGAATGCGTCGCCGCCCGGCGGAGGTCGAGATACCACGAGGCCACGGGCGCAGGCCAGTGGATCAGGGGGAGGGTGGCGACGTGGTCGATACGCATCGTCGCGGCCAGCTTCCAGGGGAACATCAACCCCTGCGAGGGCCGATCGGCCGCGATCGGCGGCCGGAAGAGCGTCTCCAGGCTCGATCCCTCGGGACTCTCCCAGAGCCGTTTGGGCTCGCGACGGACCGGGAATCGGCCGCCGTCGAGCGCGACGTGGACGGCGAAGCGGTAGCCGTGGCGGCGGCCGAGCTGCGGGACCTGGGGCCAGAGCCCGGACCGACGGCGGGCGTAGGTCTCGACGTTGCGGTCGTCGAGGTGGTCGCGGTAGACCTCGCCGCCCCGACGGAACTGCCAGAGCGTCGACTCGATCGGCAGCAAGGGGTCCTCGGCCTCGGCGTAGGTCCCGCCGATCACGTCCGCCCAGCCGTCGGTGATCGCCTGGTTGAGCGCGGCCGCCGCCTCGGGGTCGAGCGTCGCCTGCGCCTCGATCGCCGCCGCGGGGGCCAGGAACGTGATCGCGAGCTTCGTCTCCAGCATCGCCGCGATCGAGCCGGCGGGCAGGGCCGGGTCGAGCAGGCAGATGTCGACGAGGTAGGCGTCGACCGAATAGACGCTCTCGCGGGCCTGGGTGAGGATCTCGAAGGCGGCCTTGAGGCGGCCGGCGACGGCCCCGGAGTCGCCGCCGACCCAGGCGTCGGCCGCGGCGAGCGTCTCGCGCGCCAGGGCCTCCTCGTTGATGGCGTCGGGACGCCCCATCGCCGACGCCAGGTCGCGGACCATCCAGCGCACGAGTCCGAGCGCCAGGAAGTCGCGGGCCGAGTCGTCGGGGAGGGCCGATTCCGGGACGGCGAGGTCGAGCCGCGTCTGCAGCTCGCGGACGGTCCGGTCGCGGCCGGGGCTCGATTCGAGGAGGACCGCGCCGGCGTCCTCGGCCTGCGTCGCGTATCCCGAGGGGAGCCGGTCGAGCAGGCCGTGGACGACCAGGCGGAGCTCGTCGCGTCCGGGCGAGGTGGGGGCCGTGATCGACTCGATCCGGGGGACCGCCGCGGCTCGCGCCAGCAGCGAGGGGTGCCAGAGCGCCGTGACGGCGCACCAGACGGCCTGGGCCTCGGCGTCGGTGAGGCCCGCCGAGGGCTCGCGTCCTGCGTCGGGGATCAGGGCGGTCAAGGTCCAGCCGGTCCGGGGCGGGGCGTCGGCCGCTTCCGGAGCCGGGGTCGGCGCGGGGGGCTCGGTGTAGGGGTCGAGGATCCCGGCGGGCGGCTCGGGAGCGGGGGCGGGGGAGGGCTCGTTGGGCTCGGCGTCGGGCGTGGTCATTCGGTTCAGGCTCCGAGGGCGGTCCGGAGTTCGCGAAGCTCGGCGGCCAGCGTTTCGACGCGGCCGCGCAGCTCCTCGACCTCCGTACGCAGGCCGGCCGCCTCGTCGCGCCAGCCCGGGGCGGATTCGCCCCGCGGCGCGGACGACCGCGCGGGGGCCTCGTCATCTTCGGCGACGGCGGCGTGGGCGAAGGCCTGGCGGACCTTCTCCAGCTCCGCCGGGGGGTAGATCCCGTGCGTCACCACCACCCCCCGCTTCTGGCCGCGGGGCGAGAGGTAGACGACCAGGTTCCGATCCGCCAGGGCTTCCAGGTGGGTCTGCAGGGCGGCCAGGTCGGCGAGCGGCTCCATCCGGCTGGCCCGCGCCCGCAGGTCGCCTTCGGTCTGGGGGCCGCGGAGGAGCAGTTCGGTGACGACGGCCAGCTCCACCTTGCTCACCTTCAGCCAGTCGTAGAGGGTGTGCTTCCAGCGCGCGACGCGGCCGCCGGCCTCGACGAGGATCGCTGCCCCCTTCTTGCGGAGGGCGTGCAGGACGTCCTCGACGTCGTCGGCGTCGTAGTCGACCACGGGGTCGCGGTTGCTCTTCTGGTTGCAGCCCGTGACGATGGCGGCGATCGTCATGGGGTAGTACTCGGGCGTCGTCTTGGCCTTCTCGGCCAGCACGCCCAGCACGCGCCGCTCGGGCGCGGTGAGCGGCGTCCAGGAGGCCGCCGGGGCGGCCGTCGATTCGTTCTCGCTCATGATCGGTCCCATCCTCGTGTCGAGGCGCGGGGCTCGCCCCCCGCCGGGCCCATGGTAGCCGGGCCTGCGCGGGCCGAACAAGCCTCAGGAGATCTGCGCGACCCGTTCCACGACCGCCTTGAACTGCCGCGCCGGGTCGGCCGGGGGCTCGGGCCAGACGGTCAGGAAGCCGTGGTAGGCGATCTCTTCGAGGGCCCCGACGTACTCCTCCCAGTCGAGCGCGCCGGGCGGGAAGCCGACGCCTCGGGGATTGCGGGCGCTCGCCTTCGCGCCGGTCGGGTCGCCGGCGTAGGCGTGGGCGACCCAGGCGTGCAGCGTGCGGGCCGACGCCACCGGGTCGATCCCGGCGCGGAGCAGGTTGGGAGGGTCGATGCTGACGGCGAGCGAGGGTTGAGCCAAACCGTCGAGGAACGCGCGGAGCGTCTCGGCGGGGTCGGCCCCGGTCTCGATGGTCAAGCGGACGCCCCGGTGGTCGCCCCTGGCCCCGAGCGAGGCGAGGGCGTGAGTGAAGACCTCGCGACGGGGCAGGTCGTCCTCGGCCGGGACGGGGCCGACCTGCGACAGGACGAGCCGACTCCCCAGGTCGAACGCCAGGGCGAACACGGCGTCGGCGCGGCGGATGCGGTCGTCGAGCTGATCGGTCGTGTCGAACGCGCGGCGCGTGGGGAGGGCCAGGGCGATCAGCGCGACCTCGACCGAGCGGAGCTGATTCTTGAGGTCGCGGCGGCCGGTCTCGCCCAGCCGGTGGGGCGCGAGGTCGCCGGACGCCTCCAGCACGACCCCCCGCGCGCCCAGGCGCGCGGCCTGGCGGATCTGGTCGCGGATCGGTCCGTTGGGGTCGAGCCTGAGGCCGAGAGGGTTTCGTATCATCGTGCGGGTCGGCGGAGCCTGGGTTGAAGCCGGCGGGGCTTTTGGACGATCATCGACTCTCCTATACTTCCCCCTTAGACTACGCGACGCCGACCGGTTTGGTGAGGTCAATCCTCCGTGGGAGAGCCGCAAGAGCCGACGACCGTGCGGATCCCCCTCGACCTGCCGGCCGACCGGCTCGTCGCGGCCGTGGGCGCGTGGCCCGAGCCCGCGATCCTGGCCAGCGGGCCGGGTTTCGGCGAGGCCGGGCGCTGGAGCATCCTGGCCGCCTACCCCCGACTCGTCTTCGAGGCCGTCGGCCACCGCTGGTCGATCCGCACCGACGCCGGCGCGGTCGAGGCGGGCGATCATCCGCTCGCGCGCCTGGAAGCCCTCGCCCGCGGATTCCGGCTCGCCGAACCCGCCGACGACCCCGGACTCGACCCCGCCGCCTGCCCATTCCAGGGCGGCCTGATCGGCTATTTCGGCTACGACCTCGCGCCGACCCTCGAACGTCTCCCGCGCCGCGCGGAGCGAGATTCCCGCCTGCCCGACATCCGCATGGCCCTGCACGACACGGCCGTCCTCCTCGATCAGAAAAACGGCACGGCCGCGATCCACGCCTGGGACCTGACGGGCGAGGGCCGCGAGGCCGTCGAACGCCGGGCGCGGTTCTGGCGGCGGGCCTTACGGGACGCCGTCGCCTCGCCGCGGCCCCCCGCCGCGACGTCGCTCGGCCCGCTCGAAAGCAACTTCACGCGCGATGAATATCTCGCCGCCGTCCGGCGGGCGCTCGACTACATCCACGCCGGCGACGTCTTCCAGATCAACCTCTCCCAGCGGTTCGCGGCCCTGGGTGCCGTCGACCCCCTGGGCCTCTTCCTGCGGCTGCAGGCCGAGAGCCCCGCGCCGTTCGCATCGTTCCTCCGCTGGCGCGACCTGGCCGTCGTCTCGGCGAGCCCCGAGTGGTTCTACCAGACCCGAGGCGATCGGATCGCGACCCGGCCCATCAAGGGGACTCGGCCCCGAGGCTCGACGCCCGAGGCCGACGCCGCGCTCGCCGCCGAGCTGACCGCCTCAGCGAAGGATCGCGCCGAGCTGATCATGATCGTCGACCTGGAGCGCAACGACCTGGGCCGCGTGTGCCGCTACGGCTCGGTCGAGGTCGTCGATCCCTTGACCCTGGAGAGCTACGCGCAGGTCCATCACCTGGTCGCGACCGTCGAGGGAAGGCTCCGCGCCGGGGTCGGCCCGATCGACGTCGTCCGCGCCGTCTTTCCCGGCGGCTCGATCACCGGCGCGCCCAAGATCCGGGCCATGGAGATCATCGATGAGCTGGAGCCGACTCGCCGCAGCCTCTACACGGGCGCGATCGGCTACCTGAGCCGGGGCGGGACGAGCGGGTTCAACATCGCCATCCGCACCGCCCTCGTCGAGGGCCGGCGCGTCAGCTACCAGGTGGGCGGCGGGATCGTCGCCGACTCCGACCCCGAGGCCGAATTCGAAGAAACGCTGCACAAGGGCCGGGGCCTCCGCCGCGTGCTGACTGGGGAGGACCTGCGATGATCTGGACCCGCGGCGCGATCCTGGCCGACGACGCCCTGGTGATCTCCGCCCGCGATCGGGCCTTCGAGCACGGCCTGGGCCTGTTCGAGACGCTCCGGACCTGGAACGGCCGTCCCACGCTGCTCCCCCGCCACCTGGACCGGCTGCGACGGTCGGCCGAGGCGCTGGGGATTCCGCTCGACCTCGGTGCGTTGCCCACGGCGGACGATGCGCGAAGCCTCCTGGCGGCCGACCGCCGCGACGGCGACGCGATGCTGCGGATCACCCTGACGGGAGGGCTCTCGGCGAGCGAGGGCTCGACGCTCTGGATGCGGTCGTCGCCCTTGCCGCCAACGGCCGTCGGCGGGATCCGGCTGGGGACCATCGGCCCGGCACGGCAGGATCCGCTCGCCGGCCACAAATCCCTGAACTACTGGTCGTATCGTCTGCTGCAAGAGCAGGCGCGGGCCGAGGGCTGCGACGAGGGCCTGCTGATCGACAAGGCCGGCTGCGTCCTGGAAGGGAGCCGCACCAACGTCTTCTTCGTCATCCGCGGCGGCCTGACGACGCCGCCTTGCGACGGCCGCATCGTCCCGGGGATCATGCGGGGCCTGGTCGTCGAACGGGCCCGCGCATCGGGGCTCGACGTTGGGGAGGCGCCGCTCGGCCTGCTCGACCGTCGCCTCGATCCGGAGGAGGTCTTCCTCACCAATGCCGTGCGGGGCGTGATCCCGGTCGGCCGCTGGGGCGAGGCCCATTTCCCGGCGCCGGGCCCGACGACGGCGCGGGTTCGCGAGGCCGTGTTGCACTGGCTGGAAGCGGGAGGCTCACCGTGAGGACCGTCACCGAGGTGGCCGCGTGGCTGGAGGGGTTCGCCCCCTCGCGCCTGGCCGAGTCGTGGGACAACGTCGGGTTGCTGTGGGGCGATCCCGACGCGCCCGTCGAGCGCGTGATGACCTGCCTGACCGTCACCGCCGAGTCGGCGGACGAGGCCGTGCGCGAGGGCGTGGGGTTGATCGTGAGCCATCATCCGATCCTCTTCCGCGAGACCAAGCGGATCCGGGCGGACCTGCCCGCGACGGCCCCGCTCTGGAAGCTCGCCCGCGCGGGCGTCGCGGTCGCCAGCCCGCACACCGCGTTCGATAGCGCGACGGACGGCGTCAACGCCGGGCTCTGCCGCCGTCTCGGGCTGGTGGACGTCGAGCCGTTGAGGCCGATCGCCGGGGCCTCCGCGTACAAGGTCGTCGTCTTCACTCCCGAGTCGGACCGCGACGCCGTGCTCGCCGGGGCCTTCGGGGCCGGCGCGGGGCGGATCGGCGATTATTCCGAATGCTCGTTCGCGATCCCGGGCCGGGGGACGTTCCTCGGCGGCGAGTCGACCGACCCGACCGTCGGAGTCAAGGGACGGCGGGAGACGGTCGAGGAGCTGCGGATCGAGATGGTCTGCCCGGCCGCCCGGCTGGCTTCGGTGCTGGCCGCGATCCGCGCCCGCCATTCGTACGAGGAGCCGGCGATCGACGTCTATCCGCTCGAATCCCCGCCGTCGTCGCTGGGGGCGGGGCGTATCGGCGGCCTGGAAGGTCCGCGCCCGCTCGGCGAGTTCGCCCGCGCGGCCTCAGAAGCCCTGGGAGGGGCGACGCTGCATGTGGCCGGCGACCTGGGGATGCCGGTCGAGCGCGTGGCCGTCGCCTGCGGCGCGGGGGACGACTTCCTGGTCGACGCCGCGCGGCTGGGCGCGCAGGTCTTGTTGACCGGCGAGGCCCGATTCCATCGAGTTTTGGAGGCCCGATCGATCGGGGTGGGTCTCGTCGTCGCCGGCCATTACGCGACCGAGCGGCCGGGCGTGGAGGACCTCGCCGAGCGGATCGCGCGGGCCTTCCCGGACCTGCACGTCTGGCCGAGCCGCGACGAGTCGGATCCGCTGGCGATCGTCGCCGAGCCGCCCCGGCCCTGACCCTCGCAGGCGGATCGGAGAGGGGAAAAGAAAACCCCCCGGAGGACTCCGGGGGGAGAAGGGAAGGCGGCCGTCCGTCACTCAAGCCACGGGGCGGGGGCCGGTCACTTGCTCTTGGACTTGGATCCGCCGGTCTCCAGCAGATCGTCTTCTTCGTCTTCGACCTCCTCGACCTCGGTCTCGACCGCGACGGCCAGGCCGTTTTCGAGCTCGCCGTCCATCTCGATTTCACCGTCGACGTCGCCTTCGGCGTCGCCGCCGGGGGCCTTCCCGGTTCGGGTCGCCGGGACGGCGAGGTAGGTCTGGTGCTCCCACTGGCCCGACCAGAACTGGCCGGTCCACCGCTGGAGGGAGATGGCGCGAACCGTGGGACGATCCTCGTCCCGGATCACTTCGCCCCAGGCCCCGGCGTAGGCGGCGCGGACCTGCGAGGAGCTTTCGCCCACGCAGAGGAGACGTTCGCCGGTCGGCGCGAGGCAAGCGATCGCCCGCCAGTCTTGAGCACCACTCGTTCCGCTACTCATCTGGATTATTCCCCGCCCAACGCGATCGGGCCCTCGCATCCTGCGCTTCGTTCGTCGACTCGACGTCGCGTCGGGACTTGGTCTGTACGACCCGCCGAAATACGGTCGGGTGTCGTCATGCAAGTCATTCGTCCAAAAGGCCGCCGGGCCGCGTCGGGCCGACGCTCCGAACCCCGCGCGACGGGAAAACACGAAGAACCGGCGTTTGACCGAATCCTCATGATGCCAGCACGATGGGGGAGCGGGGCGAGGCCGGAGATGGCGGGCGTTCAACGTCGAAGCGGCGGCAAACCATGGCACGATCGCAGGATCGGTCCGGTGGCTCCCCGTTTTCGCTCACGTCGAGGGACTCTACTCCAAGAAATTGTAGCGTCCCCCCCCGACATCGGCGAATGAAATCTCAAAAACTCGCAAGGCCCGCGGCCCCCCGGGTCGTTGAAATCCCACGCGCCGACCGCGTTCCCCGTCGGACCCGGAGATCAGCTGACGGCGGAGCGTCCGGCGGCCGACATCCGGAGCAGCACCTTACCCCCGCGGCCCACGGCGGCGGCCTCGCGGACGGCCTCGCCGACCTGGTCGAGGGGGTAGGTCTTGCCCACGTCGGCGTCGAGCACCCCCTCGCGGATCAGGGCGGCGACCTCGCGAAACAGGAGCAGGGCGCCGGGGATGCTGCGTTCGGACATCCAGTAGCCCAGCCAGAAGCCCTCGACGGACGTCCGCGAGGAGATCAGCGACCGGGGGTCGACCTGGATCGGCTCGTCGGTGAGCGAGCCGTAGACGACCAGCCGCCCCCCTTTGCCCAGCGACCGGTAGATCGCCGTGCCGGCCTCGCCGCCGATCGGGTCGATGGCGTAACGCGGGCCGTCGTCGCCGGTGATCTTCCGGACCTGCTCCGGGACCGGGCCTTCCGACGAACTGACGACCGCGTCGGCGCCCAGGTCGATCAGCTCGCGCTTGGCCTCGCTCCGGCGGACGACGCAGAGGGTCTTGAAGCCGTCGCGCCGGCCCAGCTTGACTATCATCTTGCCCAGCGTCGACCCGGCCGCCGAGAGCAGCAGCCATTCCCCCTTCGGGACCGCCAAAACGTGCCGCACCATCGCCAGCGCCGTGACCGGGTTGACGAAGAAGGTCGCGGCCTGGTCGTCGGCGATGTCGTCCGGGAGCGGCCGGGCTTGCTTCCAGGGGATCACGGCGTACTCGGCCCAGTTGCCGCCCCTCTGGTTGATGGCGACGACCCGCTTGCCGACCAGGAATCGCCCCATGAGGCCCGGACCCGCCTTGTCGACCACGCCGACGCCCTCGAAGCCGGGCGTGGCGGGGAGCTTCGGCAGCACGCCGTAGCGGCCCTCGACGACCATCGTGTCGGACGGGTTGACGGGGCTGGCGATCATCCGGACGCGGACCTCTCCGGGGCCCGGCTCGGGCGTGGGGACGTCCTGGACCTTCAGAACTTCGGAGGGATCCCCGAACGATAAGAAGACGGCGGCTTTCATGTCGATTCGTTTCTTTCCGGCTCGGCGCGGATCTCTTGGGGAACGGTCGAGTCCTGGTTATCTTAAGGTCGAGGAACGAGAAAACCCACAGGGACTCCCCCATGCCCGACCCCCGCGACCCGCTCGTCACGCCCGAATGGCTCGAACTCCACCTCGACGACCCCGACGTCCGCGTCGTCGACGTCCGCGGCTACGTCGTCGCCAGGCCGGTCGCCCCGGGGGTCGAGGAGGCCGACTACAAGGGGGCGCCCGAGGAGTTCCGGGCGGGCCACATCCCGGGCTCGGTCTACGTCGACTGGACCCGCGACATCGTCGACCTCGACGACCCGGTGAAGGCCCAGATCGCCCGTCCCGAGGCGTTCGCCCGGGCGATGGCCGCGCGGGGGATCGGCGACGCGACCCACGTCGTCGCCGTCGACCACGTGGGAGGCCAGTACGCCACCCGCCTCTGGTGGGCCCTCGCCTACTACGGCCACGATCGCGTCAGCGTCTTGCAAGGGGGCTGGAACCGCTGGGTCGAGGAGGAACGGCCCACGACGACCGAGGTCGCGGCCCCGCCCCTCGCGACGTTCACGCCTCGCGAGCGGCCGGCGCTCCGGCTGACGGCCGCGCAGCTGGCCGCCAGGCTGGGCGAGCCCGGCCTCCAGCTCATCGACGCCCGGGACCCCGGCCAGTACACGGCGGCCCGGCGCCGAGGCCCGCGCGGCGGCCACATCCCCGGCGCGGTGAACGTCCCTCGCGAGCGGTTCTTCGCGGAAGGGGGCGGCTTCCTGCCGATCGAGGAGCTGCGGACGCTCGTCGACCGCGAGAGGATCGACGCCGGCCGGCCGGTCGTCGCCTACTGCAACGGCGGCGTGGCGGCGACGGTCGTCCTGTTCAACCTGGCCCGACTCGGCTACACGGACCTGGCGAACTACGACGGCTCGTGGAACGAGTGGGGCGAGCGCCTGGACCTGCCGATCGAGCCCTGAGGGCGAGCGATCGCGCGGGCCGCGGCGCTCCGTCCCCGCTCAGCCGAGGGGCTTGATCTTCGGCAAGGCCTTCATGGCGACCACGGGCGATCCGGCGAACGCGTCGACGGCGCCTTCGGCCTCGGGATCGAGCTCGCCCTCGCCCTGCAGGGGGTCGGCCTGCTTGATCGCGCACTGGGGATGGACGCCGGCCTTCGAGTAGACCGACTGGCGACAGACCGGGCAGCGGCGGCGGCGGTCGTCGGGGAGGGGGGAGTGGGAGTTCCTGGGGTTGATCATGGTGTGGCCCGCCTTCCTTGGTTCCGGGGACGTTCAAGATGCGTCGACGGCTTCCCCGCCGACCGGCGAAGAGGCTAACAGGAACATCCGGATCCGGGAAGCCCGGAATCGCGTCCGATCCGTGGGCCGGGAACGCGGGATTTTCGGGCGAAACCGCCGGGATTTTCGGCTTCTTCGTCTTGAACTCGGCCTGTGGGCCGGTCATCTTCAAGGACGTCGCCGCCTCCTTCGACGGCGATCGAACCCTTTCCGCCAGACCGTCCGGTCCACAATCCCGAAGGAGTGCCAACCGATGGGCGACGCTCGCGACACCGCCAAGAAGAAGAAGGCCGACGAGAAGTCGAAGAAGTCGGGCAAGGCGGCCCCCGCCCCCCCGGCCAAGACCGAGGCCAAGGCGCCCAAGAAGTAAGTCACCCTCGCGCGTCACGGACGCGGATCCTCATGAAGGCCGGCCGCCGCTCGACCACCCGGTCGGGCGTCGCCGGCCTTGTCGTTTCGAAGCCGCGGGTCGTCGGCTCCGGTCAGCCTCGGCGGGGGTCGGACGCGGTCCCGAGCCGCCGCTGCGCCTCGTGCAGGCTGCGGGTGGAGAGGGCCACGGTGAAGGGGTGGGAAGGGACGGCGTACTGGGGGTCGGCGAGCTGGCCGGCCAGGACGCCCGCCGCGAGCGAGAGCTCGGCCTCGTCGGCCGCCTCCCAGAAGAAGGCCATCCACAGGAGCATCCGGCGGTACAGCTCCAGGCGGTGGAGGATCCGCCGCTCGAAGAGGAACCGATAGGCGCCGGCGTCGCGGTAGGGGTCGGCGGCGGCCCTGCGCTCGCGGACGCTGATCTCCTCGGCCAGGTCGAACGTGAGAGACGAGCGGTCGACCCAGCTCGGGCAGGCCTCCAGCACGCGCCAGGAGCGTTCCGCCATGGTCGCCGTCTCGACGGACGCCGAGCCCCATTCGGGCCGGGCCGAGAGGAAGGCCCCGGCGTGGAATCCGCGCCCGAGCGTCACGTCGAGCCACTCGCGGACGGCCGGGGGCGTGTCGCGGCCCGAGAGCAACAGGCTGCCGGCGAGCAGCCCCGTCGCCAGCGCGGGGACGTCCTCGACGAGAGGTCGCAGGGCCAGCTCCGGGAATCGCTCGAACGGGTCGACGGCGGCGTCGGGATCGTCGTCGGACGCCCCCATGACGTCGCGGAGCCCGCCCCGGACGTCGCAGAGGAACGCGGCCGTGGAGGTCCGCCCCCCCTGGACGCTGACGACGACCACCGCGGCGACGCCCTCGCCGTCGACGGCCGTGGCCATCGACCGGACGAGCCGCGGCGGATCGCGGTCGACGACGGCCGGGAGCGTCGACGCGGGAGGAAGCGGCGGAGCCGGGGCCTCCTCGATCGGCGTCGTCTGCGATCGCCGGCTCGTCCCGAGGGCCTCGCGGACCGTCTCGCGGACGGCGTCGTCGCGGCTCGCCCCCATCATGTGCAGGAGCCGGAACAGGCCCTCGCTCGGCGGGGCGGCGAGCAGTTCCCGGACGATGTGCGACCGGATCTCCGGGTCGAGCGACTCCAGGCCCTGGAAGGCGTTCCACGACTCCTCGGGGTCGTGCTCGAGCCCGTCGAGGAGGTCGGCGATGATGGAGGAGGGCTCTTCGAGGTCGTCCACGGGCGGGGCCGGGTCGACGCGCTCGGTCCGACGGGCGGTGGAATCCATTCGTCACCAGACCTGCGTGGGCCCCGGGTTCTTCCAGACGCGTCCGACGGGCTGCGGCGAGCGCCGCCAGCCCTCGATCGCGCGATCCGGGTCGATGGAGAACGTCCGTTGCGTGCTTCCTTCCCTGGAGTATTCGTAGATCGGCGTCGTTTCCGCAAGCCGGGATTCGGGGCGGAGGATGCAGAATCGGAGCGCGGGCCCGGCGACGGCGGGGTCGGCCAGCGCCAGCGTCTTGCCGCCCCGATCGTCGGCGACCTCGACGACGCCGATCTCGGCCGTCCCGGGACGATCCGGCGCGAAGAACGCGATCGCCTTCCCTCGCGCCCCGTGGGCCAGGGCCGGTCCCGTCGCCAGGCCCCCCGTCGCGAGCATCGGGTCGACCTCGTAAACGGCCGCGGGCAGGCTCAAGCGGGCGTCGGACAGGTCGAGCCGGTACATCATCTGGTTGTACTCGTAGCGCGGGGTCTGCTCCTTCGCGCCCGAGAAGCTCGCCGTGTACGTCCCCTCGAAGTAGACCACGCGCCCGCCGTCCTGGTCGAACATGGCATGCTGCTTCGGGTTGTAGAACGAGTACGTGTCGTGAGTGGCGATCTTCCGGGCGTGGACCCACGGCCCCAGCGGCGTGTCGGCCTCGCTGAACCACATCTCGCCGAGCATCGAGGTCCCGCCGATCTCGACGAAAAGCAGGACCCAGCGGCGACGATACGCGTTCCACGCCGCTGAGCCGCCGTGCGCCAGCACCCGCTTCCCGGTGGTCGCGTCGCGGAGTTGCAGCAGCGCCTCCTCGGCCTTCAACTTCCCGGCCTTTACCAGGCGATCCTGCCCCCGCTGGTCGAGTCGTTGCGTCGCCTTCTTCCAGCTGTACCGGAGCCGGCCCTCGTCGTCGCGGTCGAGCTTCTCCTGGTCGATCCGAGTCCCCGCTTCCAGACAGGTGAAGACCTCGACGGCCTTCTCGTCGATGATGCTGGCAGGATCGGCCGGGACCCGGGTCAGGGGGAAGGGATTGCAATAGTAGACGTAGTCTCGGTCCCCGTCGCGATGCTGGAACGTGTGGCCGCTGAGCGTCTCGCCGGTGCTGGTCTCGGGCGGGCCCGAATAAACCGCGCGTTTGACGAACTCGTTCTTCGCCGGGTCCCATTCGACGGCCCCCAGCTCGTAGGTCGTCATCGGGGGCTTGATCTTGGCGTAGTTGGCGAACATCCGCTCACGGCCCTGGTCGTCGGTCAGGACGGCGAGCCCGGTGATCCAGGTCGGCCCCTCGCCGGGCATTTTCGAGGTCGGCTTCGCGAAGCCCTTCTCGTCCACGAAATAGATCAGGTCGACGCCCCGCGACGGGTCGAGCCCGCCCTTCCCGGGCAGGTCCGAGACGGCCCCCGGCGTGTGGAAGTTGCCCAGGGGATACGCGGGCTGGTTGGTGTCGCCCCAGAACCAGTGGATCTTGCCTCGATAGACGGCGCTCAGCACGCTGTCCTGTCCCAGCACCAGGCCGTCGAGCAAGGGCTCGCGGGTCGGGGCCGGGACGCCGGTCAGCAGGCTGTCGCGATAGATCCCCGCGCCGGTGACGCGGTAAA
This sequence comes from Paludisphaera mucosa, assembly GCF_029589435.1. NCBI lineage: Bacteria > Pseudomonadati > Planctomycetota > Planctomycetia > Isosphaerales > Isosphaeraceae > Paludisphaera > Paludisphaera mucosa. The sequence goes on from NZ_JARRAG010000001.1 coordinate 721,845, forward strand.
GCCGCTCGGCGACGTTCAGCCGCTTGATTTTCAAACGGGCCTCGCCGCCCGGGCTGGTGTCGAGCGCCGCCCCGACGATTCCGAAGCCGTCCTTGGGGGACTCGTAGCCGTGGCTCTTGATCGCGAAGAAGACCCGGCGGCCGATCAAGCCCGGCTCGTCGAACGCGACGACGCCGTTGGAGTCGGTGACGTACAGGATCTGGTTGACCGTCCGCAGCTCGACCAGCGGAACGCCCCGGCCGGTCTGCTCGTCGACGACCACGATCCTGAATGGCTTCGATGGCGAGGCGGATTCCTCGGCCGGGGCCGACGCGGCCGCCAGGATCGCCAGCCAGGCCGCCCCCGCGCGAATCCAGGAAGTCGTCATGTCGCCTTCTTTCCGTCCGCCTGGCCTTCGAGGCTCTTCCGGAGTTCGCGCTCGACGTCGAGGACGTCGAATTCGTGCTCCAGCTCGGCGCGTTCGTAGAGTTCGGGGTCGACCTCGGTGATGAAGCGGCTGGGGGTCGAGAATGTGGTCGGGCCGTAGCCGCCGCGGCTGACGGTCGAGGGGTACGAGAGCATCAGCTCGTTCTTGGCCCGGCTGACGGCGACGTAGAAGATGCGCCGCTCTTCCTCCTCGCCGCCGGGCTCGTCGACGGCCCGGCGGTTGGGGAAGCCGTCGTCGACCAGGCGGATGACGAAGACGTGCGACCATTCCAGGCCCTTGGCCTGGTGGACCGAGCTGAGGACGAGCAGGTCCTGGGGCTCCTCGCCGCCGCTCGACTCGACGCCGTAGAGGTCGCCGGCGAGCATGAGGTCGGCGACCAGGCGTTCGAGGCTCTCGTACTTCGCGGCCAGCACGGCGAACTGCTCGACGTCCTTGATGCGGTTGTCGGGCTTGTCGTAGCGCTGGCGGACCGTCGCCGGGTAGCCGCCGGCGAGCACGGCCTGGATCGCGGCGGCCGGGCGGTTCTCGGGGTCGGTCGCGCGGATCAGGTTCAGGTCGTTGACGAACGCGGCGAACAGGCCCCGGCTCTTGGGCGGGACGGTCGCCATCGTCTCGGCGGCGGCCACGGCCGAGAACGGGTCGCCGCCGGCCGCGAGCCGCTGGTAGACGGCACCCGCCTTGGCCGGGCCGATGCCGGGCAGGAGGAGCAGCAGCCGCCGCCACGAGGCCTCGTCGCGAGGGTTGAGCACCACGCGGAGGAACGCCAGCACGTCCTTCACGTGCGCCTGTTCGAAGAACCGGATCCCGCTGCGGACGTTGTAGGGGATGTTCCGCGCCAGCAGCTCGCCCTGGAGCACCACGCTGTCGTAATGGTTGCGATAGAGCACGGCCATCTCGGCCAGGGGGATGCCGCGGTCGCGAGTCTCCAGGATCTGCTGGCAGACGAGCGCCGCCTCCTCGTAGACGTCGGCGACGGCCACGACCACCGGCTTGAGGCCGTCGGGGCGGGCCGAGACGAGTTCTTTCGGGAAGCCCGACTGGTTGCGCGCTATGGACGCCTGCGTGAGCGCGACGATCTGGGGCGTCGAGCGGTAGTTGACGTCCAGGCGGAAGATCCGCGACCCCGCGTGGCGCTCGGGGAATTTGAGGATGTTGTCGTAGTCGGCCCCGCGGAACCGGTAGATCGACTGGGCGTCGTCGCCGACCGCCGTCAGGTTGCCCTCGCCGGCGGCGGCGATCTTCTCGACGACCTCGATCTGGAGCGCGTTCGTGTCCTGCATCTCGTCGACCAGGATGTGGCGGAACATCTTCCCCTGCTCGGCCAGGCGTGCGGGGTGCTCGTCGAGGAGCTTGAGCCAGAGGACGAGCAGGTCGTCGTAGTCCATGCAGTTGCTGGCCAGCTTCCGCGCGGCATAGGCGTCGGCGACGCGGCGGATCTCGTCGGTCCACTCGATCATGTCCCCGGCCGTCTCGGCGACGACGTCTTCCAGCGTCTTGCGGGTGTTGACCGCGAAGCTGATGAGGTGCTGGACTTGCGACGGCTTGGGGGCCAGCTTGTTCTTGGAAGCCAGCCCGCCGTCGTCCATCGCCAGGCGGATCAGGTCGGTCTGGTCCTCGCCGTCGAGGATCGTGAAATTGGCCTGGAAACCCAGCTCGCGGGCCGCGCGGCGCAGCAGGCGGTTGCCGACGTGGTGGAACGTCCCCGCCCAGACCCGGCCGGCCTCGTTGCCGACGAGCCCCCCGAGCCGCCCGACCATCTCCCGCGCCGCGCGGCGGGTGAACGTGGCGAGCAGGATCGACTCGGACGGGACGCGGCGGCCGATCAGCCAGGCGACGCGATACGTGATGACCCGGGTCTTCCCCGACCCCGGCCCGGCGAGGATCAGGTTGTACCCGTCCGCCGCCGTCGCCGCCTCGCGCTGGGACGGGTTGAGGTCGTCCGCCAGTTGCCGGGCCAGCCCCGGAGGCGGCGTGTGCTTCAGCGTGATCTTGCGCATGGCGTCCTGGCCGCGGGGGCGGGCGGGGGGTGGCCCGAGACGTCGAGACCGGCGAATCCCCCGATTCTATCAGACCCCTCGACCCACCGTCACGCCTGTTCAGCCGGCCGCGTCCACTCGCCCTCGGCGGGTCCGACGCGGCGGACTCGTCAGCGGGGGGACGTCTTCCCGAGCTGCTCTTCGAGCATCGCCTCCAGTCGGCCGGGCTCCCGCGCGTCCGCGGGCCCGAGGACCTTTCCGTCGGCGCCGATGACATAAGTGGTCGGGAAATAGACGACCTTGTAGCGATCGCAGCTCACTCCTCGACCGATCGTCGAATCCCCTTCGCCGACGGCGGGGTCGGGGCCGTCGAGGGCGACGCGGAAGGGCAGTTCGCGGTCCCCCCAGACGTTGTGCTTCACGCCGGCGAGCTTCCGGTCGTATTCGTCCCGCGTCCGGACCGACTGGTCGTGCACGGCCAGGACCACGACCTGGCGGTCCTTGAATCGGTCATGGACTTCCATGAGCCTGGGCATCGAGCCGATGCAGGGTCCGCACCAGTAGCCCCAGAAGTCCAGGACCACGACCTTGCCGCGGAAATCGGCCAGTTTGACCGGCTCGCCCGTATCCAGGTCTCGGGCTTCGATCTCGGGCGCGGGCTGGCCCATCAGCTTCCGCTGCGGCAGGGACGTCAGTCGCAACGTCGGAAGCGTAAGCGGCCCATCGCCGGGGGGGACCACGATTTCGATGGTCGTCTCCTCCAACCCCTTCTCGGCCACGGGGTCGGCCGAGTGGACGGTCAGCCGATACCGGCCCTCGGGCCAATAAGCCTCCAACCGCTCCCCCTCCGCGGGCTGCGGGTCCACCACACCGCTCATCACGAAAATCGACTCCCGCGGCCCGCCCGCTCCGAGGAGGGCGGAAATCTCCCACCAGACTTCGATCTTGCCGGACGGCGAGGCGACCTCGTGCTCCAGCGGGATGAGGACTCGCCGGGCCGGCTTCACGACGACCTCGTAAGCGGGTTTCACGTCGCTCGGGTCGAACCCCAGGAACGCGACGCGGCGCAGGGCCTCGTCGGCGAAGCAGAGGGGCTGAAGCCACGTCCGGAACGAGCCCGACGCGTCCAGCGATCGGCTGTCGAGGTGGATGGCGGGCCGCAGGTCGAACCGGCCCTCGGCGTCGAGCTTCGCGGGCTCGTCCGAGCCCTGCATCTCATAGAGGACGAGCGGCAACTGATCGCCGGGAGCGTCCGCGTTGTAATTCGGGGCGATCAGCCGACCGACCTGGATTCCGGGCTGGGGCCGGCCCTCGGGGTCGACCACGCGGCCGCGGATCGGGTCGGAGAGGGGGATCGCGACCTCCATCGGGTCGTCCGCGACGCCCCGAAACCCGACGGACGTCGGCAAATGGTCTTTAGAACGGGCCTCGATCGAGTAGCCGGATCCCGCCGCCATCGCGACGCGACAGCGGCCGTCGCGACCGCTCTTGAGGGTCTCCCAGACGAGCTTGCGGCCGATCAGGACGTCCACGTCGACGTCGCCGACAGGGCCGCCCCGACGGTCGACGAATCGGAAGACGGTCTCTCGCCACGGTTCCGGCGTGAGCCGGATTTGGACGTCCGTCGGCCCGGGACCGGGCTCGATCTGGCCGAGCCCCGGACGGTGTCCGGCGGCGAGGGCGAGGAACCGGAGCGGGCCCGTCGCCGCCTGACGGTCGGGACCGGAAGCGAAGCCCTTCAGCTCGATCCGATATCGCCCCTCGGCGTCGATGGAGGTCGTCGCGTCCCTGGTGAAGGAGGCCCGGGCCGACTGCGGGGCGAAGAGGATCTTGCCCGCGCCGACCGGTTTTCCCCTGCGTCGACGACCCGGCCCTCGACGATCCGCACCGTCACCTCCGGCTTCGCGGCCGAGACGCCTCCGCCGTCCGGAGCCTGGCACGCGAGCGAGGCGAGGGTGATCAACGCGGCGGCGATCTGCGGCATGGGCGGTCCCCGAACGAAGCGGCGGCCCGGAGCGGTTCGAGAGGAGGCTGAAGGCTAACCCGCTCGCCGGGTGGCGGCAAGGCTCTCACCCGGCCGCGTCCGCCGCCCAGATGGCCTTGATCGCCGCCTCCTCGCCGAAGCCGTCGGGGACGGCGGCGCTCGGGGTGTTGGCGTAATACCAGTGCTTGTCGCCGACGGGGGTGTGGAGGACGCGCGAGCCGGGCATCTGGAGGAAAGCGGCGGGGTCGTGCTCGCGGACCCACCTCCAGGCGTAGCGGAGCCAGTCGCCCCGCTGGTCGTCGGGCTGGTGGGCGAACCAGCCGATCTCGTCGTAACCCCAGACCCACACGCCCCCCTGGCCGGGCTCGCCGGGCTTCTTGCTGCCTCCCCAGTTGTCCAGCTCGACGAGATAGGGCAGGTGGTCGCACGACCAGCCGCTGTGGGTCGTCCCGCCCCGGCTGCGGCCGTAGAGGCCGTCGCTGAAGCCGATTTCCAGGATCCCCTCCATCCTGCGCTCGGGTACCTCCTTGATCCGCAGGGGGAAGGAATGGAAGTCCAGCAACAGCTTGCCTTCGCGCACCAGGCCGCCGCCGGGGACGTGGGCGTCGCAGAGGACCATCCCCCGGCGCGCCTTCTCGGCCGCATGGGCGCGGGCGCGTTCGAAGACCTTGGCGTAGTGGGTCAGGTCGCGGTCGTTGCGGTTCATCAGCTCGACCTGGCCGTAATGGAGGGCCTCGACGCCGATGTCGATGTACGACGCCGCCAGGAAATGGAACCAGAGCTGCGTCTCGGGCCGGCTGACGTCCGGGACCGTCGTCCCCCGGCCCCACTGGTCGCGAAACTTGCCGTCGGCGAAGGCCATGTCGGCGAACCGGAAGTTGCGGGCCTCGGCCGGCAGTCCGAGCGCCTCGAACGCCCAGGCCGGGATCGGGACCTGGTCGACCTGGCGGGTGACGATCTCGAAGATGCAGGCCTGGACGACCATGTCGGGGTCGACCTGGTGCGCCTTCGGGATCGTCCGCCGGGCCTGCTCCAGCCTGGCGATCAGGCGCGACTCCTGGCCCCAGAAGCAGAGGCTTCGGCCCAGGAACTTGGCCCCGAGGTCCCTGAGCATCCGCAGGTTGTCGGCGAGGTCGCCCTGGCCGGCGAACAGGTCCTGCACGGTGATCGCCCTCGCCAGGTAGTGTTCCAGCACCTCGCGGGAGATCGTCCGTTCGAAGCGGTAGTCGCGGCCGGCGGCCTTTGCGGCCCACGTCGGCGCAGCGGCGGCGGACCAGGCGCCGAGGCCGAGCGCCATGCGGGAGAAGTCGCGACGATTCCAGGATCGGCGAGTCATGGCTGCACCTTTCGCGGAAGAGATCCCCCGGAGGGACCGGGCTTGGGGAGAAGGGCGATTCTCGCGCGCCCGATCGGCCGTCGCCACCGCCGGCCGGCGCGGGCTTGCCGCCGGGGGGTGGCGGCCGTTACCTTCGGGACCGCACCGAGGAATCGACAGGCAGACACGGAAGTCGACGCATCGCCGGCCCCGTCGGGACGCGTCGGGAAGGGGCCAAGCGATCATGAACAGGGGATGGCGGATCGCCATCGCGGCGGCCTTCGCCGCGTGGGTCGGGCTGACGGCGTACGACGTCCGCCGCAAGGGCCACTTCGAGGAGCGCGACCTGGTCCGCAACTGGGTGGTCGGCAAGTACGTCGTCGCCGGCCGCGACCCCTATTCGCTCTCGCGGGACATCCTGATCGCCGAGTACGGCGTCGCCAATCCGAAGGGGGCCTGGGTCTCGAAGATTCCGAGCGCCGTCCCCGAGGCTCGGCGAGCCGACGTGATCCCCGAGTACGGCCCGCCCGAGGCCACCTACCCGCCGGGGGCGATCGGCTTCCTGGCCCTGGGCCTGGGCGCGATCGACGACCCGGCCACCGTCCTGGGGGGCTGGTTCGTCCTCGACGTCCTCCTGACGCTGGCGGTCGCGGCCCTGCTCGCTCGCCTCTGGACGACGCCCCCGATCCCCCCGGGGCCCGACGGCGACTTCTGGTGGATCCTGCTGGTCGCGATCCTGTTCACGCCGGTCTACGCGACGCTCGACCGCGCGCAGTTCTCGCTGCTCGTCCTCGCGCTGATGCTCATCGTCGACGACCCGAAGTTCGCCTGGCCCGTGCGGGGGGTGGCACTGGGGCTCGCCCTGCTCAAGCCGAGCGTCTGCATGCCCCTCTTCCTCCTGCCCCTGATCCGCCGGGAGTGGCGGGTGCTGGCCACGGCCGCCCTGGTGCAACTGGGCTCGACGCTCTACGTGGCGGCCAAGATCGGCCGAGAGCCGGTCTCGATCTTCCGCGACTGGCTGGCGGTCTCGCGCTATTTCCTGTCGGCGGGGATGTACACGGTCCAGGAATGGGTGCTGCCCCTGAGCACGCGGCTCCCCTGGGTCGTCCCGCTGGTGCCGCTCTTGCTGCTCGCGTTCTGCGCGGCGACGTTGTATCTCCACCGCGACGCCCCCCGCGCCCGGCTCTTCTCGCTGGCGGGCGTGACGGCCGTATTCTGGACCTATCACGGGACTTACGACGCCGTACTGCTCTTGCCGATGCTCCTGCGACGCATGGGCTGGTCCAACGACGCCACATCGAGGCCGCTGGCGAGGGGCGGCGTCCTCCTCTTCGCGGCGCTCTCCATCGCCTACATGGACGGCGTCGTCGGCAGCCCGGCGGCCGGCTGGCACGCCTACCGCTGGGCCGTCCGCCTCGGCATGATCGTCCTGGTCGTCCTCGAGTACGTCGAACTCTACCGCGACGGTCGCCGGGGGGCGTTCCCGCGGGCGCCGACGTTCGTCCCGAGGTCGGATAACGCGCCGGAGGTCGCCTGAACGAGACGGACGTCGCGGAGGTGCGGCGACGAAATTCGGCGGTTGGTTGAAATCGATTGTCATCCAATTCTCTTGCCGCTATACTTGCCATTGAGATTCGGTCTCATTCCCGCGAGGTCTCGGCGGGCGGAGCGGATTCGAGTTCCCAGGAATCGGGGTCCAGCATGCAGGCACAGGCGCTGGCGGGGCAGGGCGAGGAGACGGGTGAGATGGTTCCGCTGGGCTTGCTCCGGGCCGGGCAGTCCGGGAGCGTCGGCGAGGTCGTGGGCAACCTGGAGCTGGTGCATCGGCTTCGCGAGATGGGCCTGTACCACGGCGCGACGGTCCGCATGATCCGGCCGGGGAGCCCCTGCATCATCGGCCTGGAAGGCCAACGCCTGGGCTTCCGCGGCGACGACCTGGCGCGGGTGCTGGTCCGCGTCCCGGCCATGGCCTCCTGAGCCAGGCTCCCGGGTTCGTTCCCGACGGACGGAGCCGCCGTCGCCCCGCCCATCCTCCCTGAGGATCCTCCCAACTCGCCATGGCGGTCGCCTCGGAAAAGACAACCTGGTCGATCGCCCTCGTGGGCAATCCCAACACCGGCAAGTCGACGCTTTTCGGGGCCCTCTCGGGCGTCGCCCAGCGCGTCGGCAACTATCCCGGCGTGACCGTCGAGAAGAAGCTGGGCGAGGTCGTCCACGACGGCCGCCGCTGGGTCTTGATCGACCTCCCGGGCACCTACAGCCTGGCCCCGCGCTCGCCCGACGAGATGGTGACGGTCGACGTCCTGCTGGGCCGCCAGGCCGACCTCCCGCCGCCGGACGTCGTGGTCTGCGTCGTCGCGGCCGGCAACCTCAATCGCAACCTGTACCTGCTCAGCCAGGTCATGGAGCTGGGTCGGCCGGTGGTCGTGGCCTTGACCATGAACGACCTGGCCGAGGCCGAGGGGGTCTCGGTCGACGCCGCCCTGCTCGCGCGCCGGCTGGGCGTGCCGGTGGTCCCCATCCAGGCCCGTCGCGGCGAGGGCCTCGACGTCCTTAAAGCCGCGGTCGAGCGGGCCGGGGCGGGCGATCCCCCCGCCCCCGTCGAGATCTTCCCAGAACCGTTCCGCCGCGAGGTCGACCGGCTGGCCGACGAGCTGGACGGCAAGCTCGGCGGCGTCGGGACGACCCACTCGCCGCGCTACCTGGTCGAGCGGCTGGTCCTGGACGCCGGCTCGTACATCGAGGCCCGGCTCGACCTGACCGACGCCGGGCGACGCGACCTTCGCGACCGTGTCGAGGAGGCCCGCGAGCGGCTGGCCGAGGCGGGCTGCCGCGTGCCCGACGTGGAGACGACGTCGCGCTACGCCTGGGTCGCTCGATCGACCGAGGGGGTCGTCCAGGACTCCGGTGGGGCCGGCCCGCGCTTCGCCGATCGGCTCGACTCCATCCTGACGCATCGCCTCTGGGGCTCGTTGGTCCTGATCGCCGTGTTGCTCCTGACCTTCAGCGCCGTCTTCTCGTGGGCGACGGTCCCGATGGACCTCGTCGACGCCGGCTTCGAGGCCCTGGGCTCGGCGATCGAGGGGGCCCTGCCCGAGGGGGCGATCCGCAGCCTGCTGGTCGGCGGGATCGTCAAGGGCCTGGGCGCGGTCGTCATCTTCCTGCCGCAGATCCTCATCCTCTTCGGCATTTTGACGGCCCTGGAGGAATGCGGCTACCTGTCGCGCGCGGCCTACCTGATGGACCGGATCATGGTCCGCGTGGGGCTGAGCGGCAAGTCGTTCATCCCGCTGCTTTCTTCGTTCGCCTGCGCGATCCCGGGCGTGATGGCGACGCGGGTGATCGAGAACCGCCGCGACCGCCTGACGACGATCCTGATCGCCCCCCTGATGAGCTGCAGCGCCCGGCTGCCGGTCTACACGCTGATGATCGGGGCGTTCATCCCCAAACGGGCGTACCTGGGAGGCTGGCTCCAGCTCCAGGGCCTGACGATGCTGGCGATGTACCTCGTCGGCGTCGTCGTGGCCGCGCTGGTCGCCCTGCTTTTGAAGCGCACGTTCCTCCGCAGCGCCACGCCCGTCTTCCTCATGGAGATGCCGGCCTACCAGTGGCCCTCGCCGATCGTCGTGGCCCGGCGGATGCTCGAACGGGGCTGGGACTTCCTCTACAACGCCGGCACGATCATCTTCGCCGTCTCGATCGTCATGTGGGGGCTGCTGTACTACCCTCGGCTCTCGGAAGCGGACCTGGCCCCGATGCTCGCGGGCAAGGCGCAGGTCGAGCGCGAGCTGGAGACGGCCCGCGCGGCGAACGACGCGGCCGGGGCCGAGGCCCTCGAAGCCTCGGTCCGCGAGGCCGAGAATCACATCGCCGGGGCCCAGGAGCGGCAGAGCCTGCTGGGCCGGATGGGCCGGTTCATCGAGCCCGTCGTCCGGCCCCTGGGGTGGGACTGGCGGATCGGGGCCGCGGCGATCGCGTCGTTCCCGGCCCGCGAGGTCGTCGTCGCCACGCTCGGCGTGATCTTCGACGTGGGCGAGGACGTCGAGGAGGGCGAGGGCGAACAGCGCCTCACGCAGGCGCTCCAGTCGGCGACCTGGCCGGAATCGGGCCGGCCGCTCTTCACGATGCCGGTCGCGCTCTCGATCATGGTCTTCTTCGCCCTCTGCGCCCAGTGCGTGTCGACGCTGGCCGTGATCTGGCGCGAGACGGGCAGCTGGACCTGGCCGGCCCTGTCGTTCGCATATATGACCCTCCTGGCCTACGTCGGGGCCTTCGCGACTTACCAGGTAGGGACGTGGCTCGTCTCCTGAAGCCGAGGTGACCGATGGGCTGGCAAGACGTCGTCGCGATCGCCGCGGTCCTGGGGGCCGCCTCCTACCTGGGCAGCCTCGTCTGGCGGGGCCTCGCCGGCGAGAAGTCGGCCGGCTGCGGGTCGTCGTGCGGCAAATGCTCGTCCGCCGGCGGGACGGAGCCCGCACAGCTCGTCTCGATCGGCCTGGCGTCGCCCGCCAAGGGCCGCGAACGCTCGGGATCGCTCTGAATTCTTTCAGGGTGAAAAAGGATTCGGGGACGGGCGCGAGGGCTTGAATCCGCGGCCCGTCGGACGATAACTTAAACCTCCGTGCGGTTCGAACCAGTCCGGCCCCGCTCGTCTCACATCCATGACGGGGCCCATCGAGCGAGCGACGACCACCCAGTCCATGACGCCTAGACGCGCCGAGACATCCCTGTTCGCGCTCCGCCTGGGGGCGTTCCTGGCGGCGTGGGTTTTGGCCCTCGCCTCGCCCTCGAACGCGCTCGCGGGCTGCACGGGACTGGCTCACCGGTCGGGCGACGACCACCGCACCGGCCCCCTGGGACTTTCGGCCGAGCTGATCGCGGACGCCGGAAGCCCCGACTCCTCGGGCGATACGCCGTTGAAGCCCGGGGGTTGCACCGGGGCCTTCTGCTCGAAGCCCGTCGACCTCCCCGGCATGGACTTCAGCGGCGGCGTCGACCTGCGCGTGGAACTTTGGGCCGACTCCCTCGACCCGGCCGTCCTCCGGGGCCCCGGCCGTTCGCGGCCGATCCAGGGCGGCGACGACCTCGCTCCCATCCTGCGCCGGGATTTCATCTTCCACCCGCCCCGCTGATCGCCGCCGTCCCACGGCCCCCTTCGCGCCCGGATTGCGTCGCGCGCCCTCCTTGTGACGCGTGACGCCGTCGTCCGGCTCGCCATGAGTCCGTCGCCTGCGCCCCCTCCCGCGTGCAAGGTCCGACGCCGTCGACGTCGAAATTTCCTTCGCGACCCGGCTCCGCTCCGCGCATCGACGCGCCCGGCGCGATCGTTCGATCTCATCCCCCATCTTGTTCGTTCGAAAGGTCTTCTCATGATCACGAGACGACTCGCGGCCTCGTTCACGCTCGCGTCCGCCCTTCTTGCACCCGCCGTCAAGGCCGGCGACGAGGGCGCGCCCTCGCCGGTCGCGGTCACCCGGCCGGGCCTCAAGGAGGTGCTCGAAGGGTCGAAAAAGAGCCAGCCCCGGCTGCCGCTCCCCCCGCTCACCCCGGAAGAGAAGGCTCGCGCCGAGAAGGCGGCGGCGAACCCGAACGGGGGCGTCTTCGCCGGCATCGTCAACAACGGCCGGATGCGAAATTTCTACCTCGCGCCCGAATTCCGCAGCGAGTTCTACGTGCGGCCGTCGGATGCGGGGAAGACCGACCCCAAGACGATCCTGCGCTGGGGCGCCGGCGATCCGGCGATGCCGCTCGACCCCACGGTGCGCATCATGTTCTTCTGGCTCGTCGCCCGGGCCAACAACTGCTACTACTGCCTGGGCCACCAGGAGGTGAAGCTCAAGGCGGCCGGCGTCAGCGACGACCAACTCGCCGCGCTCGACACCGACTGGTCCTCGTTCAAGCCGGCCGACGCCGCGGCGTTCGCCTTCGTGAAGAAGCTGGCGCGGACGCCCCAGGAGATCGCGACCGCCGACGTCGAGGCGCTCCGTCGCCATCACGACGACCTGGCGATCCTCGACATGATCTTCTCGACGGGCAACTACTGCGCGATGACCCGCTGGACCGGCGGCCTGGCCATCCCCCAGGAGGATCACCGCGACTACCTGACCCCGACGGCCGCGGCCTATCGACAACTCCCCAGCCTGGTCGCGCCGCTGGATCCGGAAAGGGGCGGGTCGCAGGTCGTCTGCAAGCCCGCCGCCGCGAACCGGCCGGCGTTGGAGTCGCGACCGGACGTGGAGGCCGCCCTGGCCGCGGCCCGCGAGCGGAAGCCGCGGCTGACGCTGGTCGACGAGGAGAAGGCCCGCAAGATACTCCCCGACGACTGGTCCGCAGCGCCGCTGTCGAACTGGGTCCGGCTGCTCGCCAACTTCCCCGAGGCCGGCAAGGCCCGCATCCTGAGCATCACGGCCGGCGCCGCGGCCGACAAGGGCGTCCTCGACCCCACGCTCCGCGCCCAGATCGCCTGGATCGCCGCCCGCCAGGACCGCGCCTGGTACGCCCTGGGACAGGCCAGGAAGCGGCTGCACGACCTCGGCCAGTCGGACGATGCGATCTTCGCGATCGACGCGCCGGACGACCGCTTCTCCGCGGGCCAGAAGGCCGTGTTCCACCTGGCGAAGAAGCTGACCGCCGACCCGGCGCTCGTCACCGACGCCGACGTCGCGGCCGTCCGCAAGCATTTCTCCGATCGCGAGACCGCCGAGGTCGTCTACTTCGTCACCGTCGCGGCCTTCTTCGACCGCGTGACCGAGGCCGCCGGCATTCCCCTGGAATCCTGATCCCGCCGTTCCCGTCTCGTCCCCTTCATCGAATCCTTCATTCGGAGAACCGAGCCATGACCATGCCTGGAGAGGCCCGCCGTCGCGGGTTCACGCTGATCGAACTGCTGGTGGTGATCGCGATCATCGCCGTCCTCATCGCGCTGCTCTTGCCGGCGGTGCAGGCGGCGCGCGAGGCCGCGCGCCGCGCCCAGTGCGTCAACAACCTGAAGCAGATCGGCCTGGCGGTGCACAACTACCACGACAGCCACCAGAGGTTCCCCCTGGGACGCGTGGTCGAGGTCGGCGCGGGCGGGGCCGTGAGCATCACGCGCGCCTACTCGCCCCACTCGCAGATCCTCCCCTTCCTGGAGCAGTCCGCGATCTACCAGGCGATCAACTTCAACCTGACCTGGAACCCCGACCCGAACAACGGCGGCTACGACGGCAACCAGACCGCGAGGGCCACGGTCGTCTCGGGCTTCCTCTGCCCGTCCGACGCCCAGAGTTCCGTGCCCCAGGGTTACGCGGGCACCAACTACCGGGCCAGCGAGGGCTCGAACTTCCTGTTCGGCTCCGGCAAGTCCGACCCCGGCGGCGTGAACGCCTCGATGAGGGCCCCGGACGGCCTCTTCTTCGCGAACGAGGCGAAGGGGATCGCCGAGGCCACCGACGGCACGTCCAACACCGCGATGTTCAGCGAGCACGTGAAGGGCGACTTCAGCCAGGCCCTCGCCACCGAGAACGCCGACACCTTCCAGCCCGGCGTCTACCCGACGACCCAGGACGAGGTCGTCCAGATCTGCCGCGACGTGAACTGGCGCGACATCACCAAGCAGGGCTTCTCGGACGTCGGCGCTCCCTGGCTGTACGGATATCACTCGACGACCGCGTATTACCACGTCGCCCCGCCGTCGACCCGCTCGTGCATGTTCCCGCCCTTGCGGATCTCGACCACCGCCAACAGCCGGCACCCCGGCGGCGTGAACGTGCTGCTGGGCGACGGATCGGTCAAGTTCGTCAAGGACTCGATCAGCATCCAGACGTGGCGGGCGATGGGCTCTCGCAACCTGGGCGAGATCATCAGCAGCGACGCCCTGTGACCGGAGCCTTTGACATGTCCGCTCGACCATGCGTCCGACCTTTATGGACCGTCGCCTTCCTCGCCGCCTGGTGCGCGGCGGGGTGCGGCGATTCGGCCCCGCCGGCCACCGACGCGGCGGCCGCGAAGCAACACCTCTCGGCGGCCCTCGACGCCTGGAAGGCCGGCGGCGCGCAGGCCGACCTCGCCAAGCAGTCGCCGCCGCTGCACGTCCTCGACCGCGACTGGGAGAAGGGGGCGAAGGTCTCCGCCTACCAGATCGAGGGCGAGGGCCAGGCGCTCGGCGCGGGCGTGCAATGGCCCGTCTCGCTGACCCTCACCAACGACAAGGGCAAGACGGCCAGCAAGCGCGTCGTCTACGTCGTCAACACCGGCGACGTCGTCTCGATCGCCCGGCAGGACGCCGATTTCTAGCCCGATGCGGCCTCCGCCGGGGCCGCCACTCGCTCGTAGATCCGATACGACGCGTCGAACGGATTCGACGCGTCGGCCTCCCATCGCTCCTCGTGTTCGAGCCGCCATCCCGACGATCCCGTCAGGTCGAACGGGAAGTAGGTGTCGCCTTCGAAGGCCCCCTCGACCAGCGTGAGGTGGATCGTCGAACAGAGCGGCAGGAACGCCTCGTAAACCTGGCCGCCGCCGATGACCGCGGCCTCGTCGCTACCGGTGAGCCGGGCCAGTTCCAGGGCTTCCTCGACCGAGCGCGCGACCTGCACCTCGGGCGGGTGCGGGAGCGACCCGCGCGAGAGGACGATGTTCGTCCGCCCCGGCAGGGCGCGGCCGAGCGATTCGTAGGTCTTACGACCCATGATAATTGGCTTACCCATTGTAAGCCGTCGGAATAGCTTCAAATCCCGAGGGAGTCGCCACGGAAGATGCCCTTCGTAGCCGATCACACGGTCTCGAGTCGTCGCGACCACTAATGAAACATCCATTCGCCGACTCCTCCTTGAGTCGCTCACACCGCTACCTCGCCACGCAGTGCGGGGAGTGATCTGTATCCAACCAGCGTGAATTGGGCCCGCTCGACGCTCGCCAGGTCGACCACCGCCGGGTCGATCTCCAGCCGGGGCAAGGGGAGGGGCTCGCGACCGAGCTGCTCGTCCACCTGGTCCAGGTGGTTCGTGTAGATATGGGCGTCGCCGAACGTGTGGATGAACTCGCCGGCCTGCAGGCCGGCCACCTGCCCCGTCAGGTGGGTGAGCAAGGCGTAGCTGGCGATGTTGAACGGGACCCCCAGGAACAGGTCGGCCGAGCGCTGGTAGAGCTGGCAGGAGAGCCGGCCGGCGGCCACGCTGAACTGGAAGAGCGTGTGGCAGGGGGGGAGGGCCATCTCGCCGACCTCCGCGGGGTTCCAGGCCGAGACGATCAGGCGACGGCCGACGGACGCGGTCGGGTCGGCGACCACGGCGCGGATGCCGGCGACGACGTCGGCGATCTGGTCGATGACGCGGCCGTCGGGGGCCTGCCACGACCGCCACTGCTTGCCGTACACCGGCCCAAGCTCGCCGTCCGCGTCGGCCCACTCGTCCCAGATGGAGACGTCGTGCTCGCGGAGATAGGCGATGTTCGTCGAGCCCCGCAGGAACCAGATCAGCTCGTGGGCGATCGCGTTGAACGCCGTCTTCTTGGTGGTGACCAGCGGGAAGCCGTCGGCCAGGTCGAACCGGATCTGCCGGCCGAAGACGCTGAGGGCGTCGATCTTGGCGCCCGTCGAGCGCAGGACGGCCCGCGTCGGCTTGCGCAGGCCGTTCTCGCGGACGTCTTTCAGCAGGTCGAGATACTGGCGCATGGGCGGCTTCCGGCGATCGGCGATCGTGATCGGCAATCCTCGATTATACACCGTCCGAGCAAGCCCCTGCGATCAGGGCTTCGCGGGGGGCGTCGCCGGCGCGGCTTTAGGCTTCTCGACGACGGCCGGGACCTGCTCGATCCGGGCGGTGACGAGGATCAGCCGCTCCTCGTAATGGTGGCGCCCGGCGTTGGCGCCGAGGGAATGCGGCCCCATGCTGATCAGCATCGCCCCGTCGGAGGGGATCATCCAGTCGCCCTCGATCCGCCGCGAGGAGACCTCGGGGACCTGGAGGGTGGCGTTGATCGAGAGCTTGTCGGAGCCTTCGGGGCGGAGCTTGGAGAGGAGCGACGTCTTCACCACGCCCGGGTCGCTCTCGGCGTTCACCACCGACTCCGTGTAGTTCGTCGTCGTGAAGCCGAGCAGCTTGTTGTGCTGGATGACCACGTGGGCGAGCAGGACCGGGCCCTTCAGGCGGGTCTGGGTCAGCTCGACGCGGATGCCGTCGTGCACCTCGTCGACGATCGGCTCGAAGGCGACGCTCGTCCCCCGGTTGGGCGGGGAGTCCGAGATCCGCCTCATGTGGGCGACGTATTTCGAGGTATCCTCGTTCGTCATCCGGACCGGGTCGCCCAGCCGGGCCACCATGCGGGGGGCCTGCAAGACCTTCGCCTTGGGGTCGGCCTGGCAGGCGGCGAGCAGGGCGACGACCCCCTCCTGATCGAGGGCCCAGGCGGCGACGCTCTCCTGGCGGGCGACCGGCTGGAGCTTGGGGAGGGTCCGCCCGCGCCAGTCGGGGCTGGTCGTGGTGACGTCGTGGATCTCGAACGCCACGTGCGGGACGGCCGTCGCGGGCGTCGCCGTCGCCGACGAGACGTCCTTCACGGCGGCCTCGGCCAGCTTGGTCGGCGCGGGGGCTTGCCCGACGGCGATTCCGGCGACCATGAGCAGGGCGTTCAGGCACGGCATGCGGGCGCCTCCTTGCGCGACGGGCGAATTCCGATCGGCGCGGACCCTCCGCGCAGTCGCGATGGTGCGCGAGGCCCCGAGTTCGGTCAAGGCGAGAACGACCTCTTCACTGCGACCAGGCGGTCGGCGTGCGGTCCCAGCGGTGCTTGCGGAGTTCGGCCATGAGGCCGGCGGGGAGCGGGCGGCCGTCGCTGGCGGCGAGGTTGGCCTCGACGTTGCGGATCTTCCGCATGCCCGGAATGATCGTCGAGACGGTCCGTTCCTGGAGGATGAAGCGGAGGGCCAGTTCGGGCATCGTCATGACGGCCGGGATCAAGGGCCGCAGGGCCTCGGCGCGGTCGACGCTGCGCGACAGGTTCTCGGGCACGAAGTAGGTATTCCGCCAGTCCCCTTCGGGCCACTTCGCATCCTTCGTCAGGGTGCCGGTGAGCGTCCCCTCGTCGAACGGGACGCGGGCGATGACGGCGATGTTCCGCTCGCGGCAGAGCGGGAACAGCTCGTCCTCCGGAGCCTGGTCGAAGATGTTGTAGATGACCTGGACGGCGTCGATCGCGCCGGTTTTGAGGGTCTCGACGACGTTGGTGGGCTCCCAGCGGTTAACGCTCACGCCGAAGCCCCGGACGAGGCCCTCGCGCCTGAGGTCCTCGACGGTGCGCAGCCAGCGATCGTCCCGCGCCCAGGCGTCTTCCCAGACGTGGAATTGCTGGAGGTCGATCGTTTGGACGCCGAGGTTCGCCAGCGACTTCTCGGTATACTCGCGGATGTGGTCGGGCGGGAAGCATTCGTCGAGCGTGGAGCCGCGGCGCGAGGGCCACTGGAAGTTCCTGGGCGGGATCTTGGTGGCGACGTACAGCCGCTTGTCGGCGTGCTTCTTGAGGAGTGCGCCGAGGATGCGCTCGCTGCGGCCCTCGCCGTAGCCCCAGGCGGTGTCGAAGAAGTTGCAGCCGAGCGCGACGGCCCGCTCCAGGGCGGCGGCGGTCTCGTCGTCGTCGTTGCCGGTCCAGCCGGCCAGCCCCCACATGCCGTAGCCGATCTCGCCGACGTCCCAGCCCAGCCGTCCGAACACGCGCTCTTGCATCGTCCTCGCCTCCCGCCCGCGGATCGAATCGAGGCCCCATTCTAAACCCGCCCGCGACCGCAGGCGACGGGGAGGCGGCCGGTGCACCGTTGAGGGCCGACGCGGGACGGTCCAAGATGAACCCTGGGCCCCGGCGAACCGGCCCGGGGCGATCGACTTCGAAAGGGACGACGATGAGGACATCCTTCCGGACCCTTTTGGCGGCCGTGGCGATCACCTCGGCGACGCTCTCCCTCGCGGCGGCGCCGACGTCCACCCGGACGTGGCACGTCGCCCCCGAGCCGTTGCGCGGGCTGCCGCCGGACGTCCAGCTCCGTACGATCTCGGAGGCCGCCGCGAAGGTCGAGCCGGGCGATCGGGTCGTGATCCACGGCGGGGTCTATCGCGAGTCCGTCACCGTGGAGGCGAGCGGCACGGTCGAGCGGCCCATCCGGTTCGAGGCCGCTCCCGGCGAGGCCGTCGTCGTCAGCGGCGCCGACGTGATCCGCGAGTGGACAAGGGAGCCAGGCGGCCGGGACGTCTTCAGCGCCCCGTGGCCGCACCGCTTCATCGCGTGGGACCCGTCGGGGACGCATCCGGGCGACGACTACCACAGGATGATCGGCCGCTGCGAGCAGGTCTTCATCGGGGGCTACCCGCACCTGCAAACGCTCGGCCGCGAGGGACTCGGACGGGGGACGTTCTACGTCGACCCGGAAGCCAAACGGCTCTACGTCTGCCCGCGCGACGATACGGACCTGACCAAATCGCCGCCGCTGGTCGAGGCGTCGAGCCGGCAAGAGCTGTGGCGGAGCAAGGGGGCTTACACCCATCTCCGCGGTGTCCGGTTCCGCTACGCGGCCAACATGGCCCAGCATGGAGCGGCGATCTTCGAGGGCGATCAAGGCCTCGTCGAGGACTGTATCTTCGAAGCGATGAACTCCAGCGGCGCGACCTTCGCGGCCCCCAACCTGACGGTCCGCCGCTGTGCGTTCCGGGGCAACGGGCAGCTCGGATTCGGGGCCGCCGGCGCGCACAACCTGCTGTTCACCGAGTGCGAGGTGAGCGGCAACAACGTCAAGGGATTCAACCGGGGCTGGGAGGCCGGCGGCGACAAGCTCACGCTTTGCCGCGGCGCGGTGCTGGAGAAGTCGCGGTTTGTGGCCAATCGGGGCTGCGGCGTCTGGTTCGACATCGGCAACGAGCAAAGCGTCGTCCGCAACTGCCTGATCGCCGACAACGAGGACGCCGGCGTCTTCTACGAGATCTCCTACGGCCTGCACGCGCACGACAACGTGATCGTCGGCAACGGCTTCCGCGACACCCCGGGCGCCTGGGGCGCGGGCGCGGGGATCGCGCTCTCGTCGTCGCCGGGCTGCCTCATCGAGCGCAACCTGATCGTCGGCAACCGCGAGGGCTTCAGCTTCCGCGAGCAGGGCCGCACGACGCCGACCATCGACGATCCCGCCGAACGCCCGGTGTGGAACCACGACGAGCGGATCCGTCGTAACGTCCTGGCGCTCAATCGCGACGCCCAGGTCCGAGGCTGGTTCGACCAGGACGACGGCCGGCACTGGCCCGCCGCGCTGCAGCAGCCCGGCGAGAAGGCGAAGGGCGGCCCGTCGGGTCCGAGCCTGGAGACGCTCAAGATCGCCTTCGAGGGCAATTTCTACGACGCGCGACCCTGGCAGCCCCTCTTCGTCTGGGGCGTCGACTGGAAACGCCACATCGCGTTCGCGAGCCTGGAAGACGTGCGATCCGCGCTGGGCTTCGAGCGCGAAGGCCGGGCCGGCGAATTCCGCGTCGCGGACCTCCTCGCGCGCGACTTCCGCACGCCTGCCGACGGCCCGGCTCGGGAGATGGGCTGCTATCCCCAGGGCGACGTGCCCGGCGTGAGGCTGGGTATCCTTCCGGCCCGTTGAAAGCCGCCCTGGCAGCCCGAAGAATGTCGGAGAGACGGGATCCGCCTGTCCGACCGGGCCCTCGCGGAGTACGCTGGAAGGGTCCGCCACTCTTCCCTCCCCCGCGCGAATCTCAGGGGACGCCGGCCCATGAACGGTGACGCTCCGGACGAATACAACCTGGCCGACCTCCCGGAGTCGGATCAGCCCGAGGCCGATCCGCCGCCCGTCAAGCCGACCCCGCCCCGCGCGCCGGGACAGCCCTTGCCGCGGATGTGGAAGGCGGACCCGGACGACGAGCCGCTCCCGCCCGCGACGCCCTCGAAATCCAAGGCGAAGGCTCCCGAGCCGCCCCCCCAACGCCGACGCTCGTCTTCCGACGACAGCGGGGTCGGGCGGAAGACCGGGATCAAGGCCAAGGCCGAGCTGAACGACAAGGGCGAGAAGAAGGTCCTGATCGAGGACACCCCGGTCCTCGACACGTACGAGACCCGCCAGCGGATCCGCGTGGCCTCGGGCGGGCTGATCCTCTTCGTGGTCGGCCTGGCGTGCTACCTCGTCTACAGCTTCTTCCTCTACGACCCGTTCCCGATGGGCGCCCTGCCGCCCGAGGACGGCTACGTGGTCGAGACCGCCCCCGCGGTCACCAAGCCGGACCTGGAGTCCGAGGCCCGCGCCATGCTCGCGCGGGCGCGGGAGTCGGCCAAGAACGGCCGCACCGACGAGGCCGTCGCCCTGCTGGAACAGCTCGCCAAGGGCTACAAGAACACCAAGACGGCCGCCGAGGCGCAGGAGGCCCTCAAGCGGCCGTCGCAGAACATGCCGCTCTTCCTGGAAGGCCCGACCGTCGCCGCCGCGGCCCCCGCGCCCCAGCCTCCGACGCAGCCCGCGCCCCCGCCGGCCGTGGTCGACGCTCGCCCGCCGACCGTCGAGGTCCGCGGCAACGCCAGCCTCGTCCCGCCGGTCAATCCGCCCGAGACGATCGCGGCCCCCGGCGGCGTCGCGGCGACGGTCCAGCCCGAATCGCCCGGCGAGCTGCCCGATCGTCGGCTCCCCGCCGGCTTCGCGGCCAAGCCCGGGGCCGGCTCGGACCCCTCCGGCTGGCCCCTCGTCATCCTCGGCGACCGCGACGGCGCGCCGATGGTCTTCGTCCCGGGCGGCGTCTTCCTGATGGGCGAGGAACGCGACCAGCAATTCGCCTCGCCCGAGCACAAGGTCCGGCTGTCGGCGTATTACATCGACCAGCACGAGGTGACCGTCGGCCAGTTCCGACGCTTCCTGCTCGAGACCCGCTACCGGGGACGTCCCGCCATGACCTGGCCCCTGAGCGACGACAAGGACAAGGTCGAGGCGGAGGCGAAGCCGATGGTGATGGTCAACCTGGCCGACGCCGCGGCCTTCGCCGAGTGGGCCGGCAAGGCGCTGCCGAGCGAGGCCCAGTGGGAGGCCGCCGCGCGAACCACCGACGGCCGCATCTACCCCTGGGGGGACGAGCCCGCGCAATACGCCAAGAAGCGGGCGCCCCGCCAGGTCGACGCGGTCATGTCGTTCCCGGAGGACAAGTCGCCGTATGAGGTCTTCGACCTCGCCGGCAACGTCCTGGAATGGACGGCCGACGTCTTCGACCGCGGCTATTACCGCACCCTGGCCGGCCAGGTGGTCGACGACCCGGTCGGCCCGGGGGCCAGGGCGGGCAAGTACGACGTGGTCGTGAAGGGGGGCAAGCTCGGCGCGGCTTCGAGTCGCGAGCCGATCGGCCCCGAGAAGCGGCTCAACTACGTCGGCTTCCGCTGCGCCCTGCAGGTCGAGCGGTCGGCGGCCCGGACCGAGACGATCGCCGCCCCCGCCCCCGCCCCGGCTACGGCTCCCGCTCCGACGCGGCCGGCGTCGAATCCGGCGACGAAGGCGGCCCAGCCGGTCGAGCCGTTCTGAACCCGCCCAGGGCGCGGCGGACGGCGACCATCGCCGGCGTCCGGCGGTGCGGCACCCGCGCGGCCTCGTCTTCCAGGAACCAGCGCACCGTGCGGTCGAGGCTCTCGCGGTAGGTCAGGGCGGGAGTCCAGCCCAGCTTGCGGCGGGCCTTCTCGGTGCTGTAGCTGAGGCGGCGGCCCAGCAGCCAGGCCCCGTACCGCGTGACGCGGGGGGGCTTCGGGTTGCGCAGCAGGCGTTCCCGAAGCTCGAGCGCGAACCCGCCGTAGAACGCGTACCAGGAGGGATACCGCCAGGTCACTCGGGGGACGCCGATCGCGTCGGCGAGCATGTCCAGGAACTCGCGCTGGGTGATCGGCGAGTGGCTGGTGATGTTGTACGCCTCGCCCTTCGAGCCCGGGTCGTCGGCCGCCAGGATCGCGGCGTCGGCCACCACGCCGGCGTACACGGCGCTCAGGGGGTTGTCGCCCTTCCCCACGATCGAGACCCGGCCCCAGCGGAACTCGCGGATCAGCCGGGGGATCGTGGTCCGATCGCGTTCGCCGAAGATCCAGCTCGGGCGGATGACGGTCAGCGGCAACCGGCCCTCCTCGGCCATCCGCCACAGGATCCGCTCGCACTCGACCTTGCTCCGGGTGTAGTAGTCGAGGACCCAGATGTTCTCGCCCAGCGGATGCGACTCGACGATCGGCTCCTCGCGGTCGCGGGGATGGCCGTAGGCGCTCGTGGAGCTGACGTGGACGAACCGCGCGACGCCGGCGCGGGCCGACGCCTCGGCGAGATTGCGGGTGGCGTCGATGCCGCCGACCTGGAACTCGCGCCAGGGTCCCCAGTCGCCGACCTTCGCCGCGCAGTGGTAGACGACGTCCACGCCGTCCAGGGCCCGCTCGACCGAGGCCACATCGAGCAGGTCCCCCGGAGAGGACTCGACGCCCAGCTCGTCGAGGAACGTCGTGTCGCTGGACGCCCGGACGAGCGCCCGGACGCCGTCGCCCCGCGCCCGCAGGCGTTCGACGAGATGGCTCCCCAGCAGCCCGGTCGCGCCGGTGACGAGGGCCCGACGAGGGGCGTTGGACTGGCTCATGCGGTCGACCTCGATCCTTCGCGACCCGACTTCACGTCTCGTCGACCCCCTGCTTCGCCTCAGGTTTCGCCCCCGGGACGATTATCGGCATCGCCGCCGAAACCTCAAGGGCGACCGAGGCGTCGGCGGCGTCGGGGTCAGTAGTAGAGCTGCCCGCGGATCCAGAAGAGGTCGTTGGTCAGGCTGCGCAGCTCGGAGTTGAGCTGCACCGGGCTGTCATAGTACGAGCGTTGCCAGTCGAAGTAGAGCTTCAGGTAGCTCGTCAGGTACCAGTTGAAGCCGACGTCGGTCATGCCCATGCCGTTGGTCCAGAGGTTGCGGTCGGCCAGGCCGGCGCGGAAGACCTCGTCGCCCAGGCTCAGCTCGCTGTAGCGGGCGAACGGCTCGATGGCGCCGGGGCCCCACGAATTCCGCCCGGGGTCGAAGGGGCGGAGGGGATCGACCCGGCTGCGGTCGCGGACCTTCTCTCCGGTGAGGAAGTAGGCGAGCGTGAAGTGGTTGCCGCTCACCGGCACCGAGAACAACCGGAAAGGGATGCCGCTGCGAGTGTAATGGTCGCGGCTCCCCTGCCATTCGGCCTCGAACGACATCCCGCCGGCGTACCAGGCGAGGTGGGCCGCCAGGGCGGAGTGCTCGCCGCTGATGTAGGCGTCCTCGTTGAACACCATGAAGACCGAGGTCGCGCGCTGGGCGGCCTCGTCGTTCTCCGACGACTGGAGCGAGGTCCGCATCGGCAGCGGCTGCTGGGGCAGGACCTGGTTGCCGATGTAGCCCGAGACGCCGACGTTGAGGTCGCGCAGCAGGCTCATCCCCTCGGACTTCAGGAACGGCTTGAAGTTGAGGTACGAGACGACGTCGCGCGTCGTGTTCTCGTCGGCGACTCCGCTGAGATGGCCGTCGAAGCCGCCGACGGCGTACTGCAGGCGTTCGTCGAACAGGAGCCCATGGGCCATGAGGCCGGCCGACCGCGAAAGGCCGAAGTTGAGCGGGAAGAGCGACCGCTCGGGGGTGATGAAGTACTGCTCCAGGTGGTCGTACCAGTCGTAGCTGTACGGCACCAGGGTCCGGCCGAACTTGAGGCGGAAGCGCGGGCTGAAGTTGACGTCGACGTTGCCGTCGAGCAGGTCCCAGACGCCTTCGACGCTGCGCTGGATCGAGACCTCGTAGTCGAACAGCTTGGTGAGCCGGCCCTCGAAGTAGACGCGCACGCGGGGGATGTACAGGCCGCTGGCCGCGGGGACCTGGTTCCCCGGCGAGAAGACCTTGAAGTCGGTCTGGTCCAGGACCCGGAAGCGGAGCTGGTACTCGTCGTCCCACGACCGCAGGCCGAAGCCCTCGTCGTTGAGCAGGGCCCGCAGCGGAAGCTCGTCCCACGGCCGAGGGCCGGCCGACTCGTCCGCCTGGTCGCCCGTCGATTCGTCGCGATCCGAGGGCGAGTCCTTGAAAGCTTCCGAGCGGGGCAGGGGGTCGAGCCCGGTCGCGGCCTCGCCCTCGGGTTCGGCCTTCGGTCCGCGAGGGCCTTCGTCCTCGCCGTCGAGCTGACGACGCAGCTCGTCGTACCGGTCCTCCAGGGACCGGTAGCGTTCGTCCGCCGCCTTTCGCTCGCGTTCGGAGCGGTCGAGCCGTTCGAGAATCGCCCGGTTCATGGCCTCCAGGTCGCGGAAGCGGGCGTCGAGCGCGCCGGCGTCGGCGGCCGCGCGGGAGGGCGTCGTCGGCTCGTCGGCCGCAAACGCCCCGGCGGGCAAGAAGCACGACGCCAGCATGACGAACAACCTGGACCGCATCGATTCCGCCGTTCCCCCCCCCCGTCGCTCCAGCCTCTCTGGACCCCCATGGTCCGGGACGGCCGCACCCCTCCCGGGATTTTTCGACGCGGATCCGTCCTCGGAGAGTATCGGCCGACGGCGCGCCCGGCTTGATCGCCCGACCGTCAAAGTCGGATCCGACGGGATGGGCCCCCGCGGAATCCGGCACGCGTTCGATGTCCGGGCGGATCCGTGGGTTCGGGCGGGCGAGGGGCGCGGGCGGAGGGCCTCTCGAGGATTTTCGACGGCGACGTCAGGAAAGTGGCGATCGACGCCGTCCCGTTGTCTGCGTCAGGCTGCATCGCGCGCCGATTCGCTCGTGGGCGGCGGGGTGCGTCGCGGCGGCAGCCGAGTGGACGAGGAACCCGCCGGGGTGTATCCAGACGGCCCGGCCCCTTCAAGAACTGGTACCACCATGCCGGAAGAAACCATCGACGCCGGTCTGCTCGAGCAGACGAAGAATCAGATCCGCAAGCTGGTGGCCGAGATCGCCGACCTGGCCGAGTCGGACGTCCAGCCGGCCGAGTTCTACGGGGAGTTCCTCAACCGGGCCGTGGCGGCCACCGCCGCGTCCGGGGGCGCCTTCTGGCTGCTGGACGGCCGCGGCGGGCTGAGGCTCCAGTACCAGCTCGACTTCGCCCAGACGGGCCTGATGGACGGCCGCGTCAAGACGGCCCCGCACGACGCGCTGCTCGGCTGCATGATCCAGGCCACTCAGCCCCAGGTCATCCCCCCCGGCGCGGTGATCGAGGGCATGCCCCAGGCGTTCAACCCGACCCACCTGACGGTGATCCTGGCCCCGCTGATCGTCGACAAGCAGGTCGTCGGCCTGCTCGAGATCCTGATGGATCCCTCGCGGCGGGCGGCCCAGCAGAAGAGCACGCTGCGGTTCGTCGGCGACCTCACCGACCTGGCCGCGAACTATCTGAAGAACCGCCAGATGCGGCAGATGGTCTCGCAGCAGCGGATGTGGAACCAGCTCGAGACCTTCACCCACCAGATCCACCACACGCTCGACTTCAAGGAGACGTGCTACGCGGTCGTCAACGACGGCAAGCGGCTCGTCGGCTGCGACCGCCTGAGCGTCGCCCTGAAGCTCTCGGGGCGGACCCTGGTCGAGGCGATCAGCGGCCAGGAGGTCGTCGAGCAGCGGTCGAACCAGGTCCGCGAGCTGACCAAGCTCTGCAAGGCCGTCCTGCGGTCGGGCGAGGACCTGGTCTACACCGGCCACACCGAGGGCTTCGCCCCCGACATCCGCGACGCCCTGGAGCTGTACGTCGACGAGTCGGGCTCGAAGGCCGTCGCCGTGGTCCTGCTCTACAAGCCCGAGAAGGAAGAGGGGACCGAGCGCAAGGAGAAGGTGGCCTACGGCTGCCTGATCGCCGAGCAGATCGGCGACGAGGTCGCCCCGACCGACATGCACGCCCGGACCGAGGTGGTCTCGCGGCACGCCTCGACGGCCCTCTGGAACGCCCAGGAGCACCACCGGATCTTCCTCCGGCCGGTGCTCAAGGCGATGGGCTCGCCCTGGCGGCTGCTGCGGGGCCGGACCCTCGCCAAGATCCTGGCCGTGCTGGCCCTGGTCGTGGCGATCATCGCGGCCCTGACCTTCGTCCCCTGGAACCTGCGGATCGAGGGCCGCGGCTCGCTGCTCCCCGAGAAGCGGAGCATCGTCTACGCCCCCAACCCCGGCATCATCGTCGACGTCCCCGTCGAGCACGGCGGCCACGTCAAGCAGGGCGAGGTGATCGCCCGCCTCGACAGCCGCGAGCTGGAGAAGGAGCTGAAGAAGCTCCAGGCCGAGTACAACAAGGCCAACTCGCAGGGCCTGATCCTCCGCCAGCAGGAGCAGGCGGCCAACCAGCGCGAGCAGAACAAGCAGGAGGCGCTGCAGCTGGAGGCCCAGCTCACCGAGGCCCAGATCACCGCCCGCAGCACCAAGGAGCAGATCGACATCACCAAGGAGCAGATCCAGGCGATGTCGGTGGTCGCCCCCCACGACGGCATCATCACCACCTGGCAGGTCAAGCAGAACCTGCTGGGCCGGCCGGTCGACATCGGCACCGAGCTGCTCCAGCTCGCCGAGACCGACGGCGAGTGGGTGCTGGAGGTCGAGGTCCCCGACGACGACATGGGGCCCATCCTCGCCGCCCAGTCGAAGCTCGACGCCGAGGTCGCCGCCGGGGCCAAGCCGGCCGGCTCGGCCCTCTCGGCCTACTTCGTGGTGATGACCGAGCCCGAGCACCGGTACCAGGGCTACATCCGGCGGATCGCGTCGAAGGCGGAGACCAAGACCGAGAGCGCCGAGCAGCGGCACACGGTGAAGGTCGTCGTCGGCTTCAACGACGCGGTCCGCAACGAGTTCCTGGCCCGCAACCAGGAGTTCCGCCCCGGCGCCGAGGTCCGCGCCCGGATCGACTGCGGCGACGCCCGCCTGGCCTACGTCCTGTTCCGCAAGGTCGTCCAGGTGTGGCACGAGTCGGTCCTCTTCCGGTGGCCGTTCCTCCGCTGAGCCTCGGCCCCCCGGATCCCGAACCTCGCGAGCCCGGCGCGTCCCACCGGGCCCCCCTTACACCGCTTCCGAACGTCTCGAGTGGAGGATCGCCCCGAAATGACCACCTGGAAGACCGCCGCATTCGTGGGCCTGAGCGCCCTGGCGACCCTGTCCATGGCCGCCGTCGGCCAGAGCGGGCCCGCCCAGTCTCCCGCCGCCGCCACCCTCGTCCTCGACTCCCACGACCAGCTCGCCACCATCGACTGGATCGAGAAGTCCGACGTCGCCGCCCTCCGCGAGGGCGTCATCGAGAAGATGGAGCTGCGCCTGGGCGACGCCGTCCAGGAGGGCGCGGTCATCGGCACGCTCCACAAGGAGATCGCCGAGCTGACCGTCGCCAAGAGCAAGCTCACGGCCGAGAACGAGGGCCCGATCCTGAAGGCCGACGCCGCCAAGGAGGTCGCCGCCTCGGTCGTCGCCCGCAACCGCCGGCTGGTCGCCCGCAAGGCCGACATGGTCTCCCAGGAGGAGATGACCAAGTCCGAGGGCGAGTTCAAGGTCGCCATGGCCCAGCTCAAGGAGGCCCAGGAGCAGGACGCGATCAACGAGGCCGAGCTGGCCCTGGCCGTCCAGATGCTCAAGGAGCACACGATCGCCGCGCCGTTCCCCGGCATCGTCATCAAGCGCTACAAGGAGCCCGGCGAGAGCGTGCGGGCGAACGAGGCCGTCGTCCAGATCGGCAACCTGGCCCGGCTCTCGGCCACCGCGTTCGTGCCCATCGACTACGCCTTCCGCGTCAAGGTCGGCCAGGTCGTCGAGCTGCAGGCCCGCCTCGAGGGGAGCCGCGGCGACCAGCCGATCGAACGCAAGGTCTTCCGGGGCGTCATCAAATTCGTCGACCCCCAGGTCCAGGCCATCGCCGAGAGCGCCGTCCGCGTCCGCGCCGAGTTCGAGAACCCGAACCTCGAGCTGCGGCCCGGCGTGAAGGCGGCCCTGACCATCTTCCTGAGCGACGACGTCGCCGCCCGGCCGTCGCCGACGGCCCGCTGAATTTCGTCGCGTCGAACCGGGCCGGGACGAGGACCTTCCGCACGGAACCGCCGAGGAACGCCGATCGATGAGCGCCGCCCCCTCCACCACCCCGGCCCCCTACGGACAGGCCGCCGAGCACCTCCGGGTGAAGCTCCGCCCGGATCTCGTGGTCCAGCCCCAGTTCTACGAGGGGATGACCCACTACGTCATCAAGGACCCGCTGGCGCTGAAGTACTTCCGATTCAAGATCGAGGAGTACTTCCTGCTGCAGCAGTTCGACGGCAAGAACAACCTCCAGGACGTCAAGCGGGCCTTCGAGCGCAAGTACCGGCCCCAGACGATCTCGATCGACGACCTGACGCGGTTCGTCGCCCAGCTCCACGAGGCGGGCGTCGTCCAGATCGACAGCCCGGAGCAGGCCGCCGCCCTGATCCGCCGCCGCCGCAAGAACAAGTGGCGGAAGGTCTGGGGGTTCCTCGCCAACATCCTGTTCATCAAGATCCCGGTCCTCGACCCCGAGCGGCTGCTGACCTGGATGTACCCGGCCTTCCGCTGGATCTTCACCCGCTGGTTCGTCGTCGGGAGCGTCGCCCTGATGCTCGCCGCCTTGACCTTGGTCGTCAGCGAGTGGAGCCAGTTCTACGCCAAGCTCCCCGAGTTCCAGAGCTTCTTCAACTGGTGGACGATCTTCACGTTCTGGATCAGCCTGGCCGTCGTGAAGATCATCCACGAGTTCGGCCACGGGCTCACCGCCAAGCATTACGGCGGCGAGGTCCACGAGATGGGGATGCTCTTCCTCGTCCTGACGCCGGCCCTCTACTGCGACGTGACCGACAGCTGGCTGCTGCCCAACAAGTGGCACCGGATCTGGATCTCGGCCGCCGGCATCTACGTCGAGCTGTTCCTGGCCAGCATCGCGACCTTCGTCTGGTTCAACACCGAGCAGGGGCTGCTGAACAGCCTGTCGATGGCCGTCATGTTCATCTGCTCGGTGAACACGGTGCTGTTCAACGCCAACCCGCTGCTGCGGTACGACGGCTACTACGTGATGTCGGACTGGCTGGAGATCCCCAACCTGCGGATCAAGAGCACCCAGTTCTTCACCTACCTGATCCAGGAGAAGGTGCTCGGCCTGGAAGTCCCCGTCCAGAGCTACATGCCGCGGTCGCGGCGGTCGCTCTTCGTGACCTACGCGGTGGCAAGCTACCTGTACCGCTGGGTGGTCACGTTCAGCATCCTGTTCTTCCTGTCGCAGGTCCTCAAGCCGTACAAGCTGCAGGCGGTCAGCTACATGCTGGCCCTGGGCTCGCTCGTGCCTCTGCTGGCCATGCCCATCTACCAGATCGGTAAGTTCCTACGCACGCCCGGGAGGATGCGCAAAGTGAAGAAAGCTCGCGCGGCCGCGTTCGCCGCGGCGTTCGCAGCCGCCGTGGCCGGGATCCTGCTGATCCCCACCCCGCTGCGCGTCCAGGGCACGTTCGTCCTGTCGCCCGCCAAGCCCACCGAACTCTACACCGAGGTCGAGGGCCAGCTGGTCGAGCTCAACGTCCGCGACGGCGACTGGGTCAAGGAGGGCGCGGTCCTCGCCAAGCTCGTCAACCGCGACAAGCAGAAGGAGCTGATCCAGCGCCAGTCGGAGCACGACACGTACTGGTTCAAGGCCCTCCACTACAGCCGCAGCCCCGAGAACGAGGGCCGCGCGACGGCCCGCCAGTGCGTCCGGATGGCCGAGGAGCTGGAGCCGGCGCTGGCGAAGATCAGCGAGCAGCTCGGCAAGCTGGTCATCACCGCCCCCCGCGACGGCCAGGTGCTGGGCGTCCCGCTCCCCGAGACCCTGGGGCAGTGGATCAAGCCCGGCAAGGCCCTCTGCGAGGTGGCCGACCCCCACCACCTGGAGGCTCACCTGATCGTCGACCAGTCGGACATCGACCTGATCCGGCTCGACCGCAAGGTCCCGGCGTGGGTCAAGGTCTACGGCCGGTCCGAGCTGACGCTCAAGAGCGAGGTCGCGCAGATCGCCAAGCGCAACCGCGAGGAGATCCCCCCCGAGCTGTCGAACACGGCCGGCGGCGAGATCGCCGCCAAGCCCGACCCCAAGACCGGCCAGGTCAAGCCCCAGTCGGCCGTCTACGAGGTCGTGATCCCGATCGAGAACCCCAACCTGGAATTCCATCCCGGCCAGCGCGGGTTCGCCAAGCTCGACGCCGGCACCCACACCTTCGGCTGGTGGCTCTGGCGGCTCCTCACCAAGACCTTCCACTTCACCATCTGAGCGAGGCCCGGCCGGCGGCCGGAACCGACGAGGCCCGCGACGGCCCGGACGCGATCCCCTCGATCGCGCCCGGGCCTCGTCGCGTCGACGGCCGGACGCTTTTCCGGCGAACTTTCGAGGGGGCGACGTCGAATGATAGGTGTACCGATGAGGAGGTCGTCGATCCCCCGTCGTTCACCATAGAAGGAAGCGCAGCCCCGATGAGACTCTCCTGGAAACTCGGCCGGATCGCGGGGATCGACGTATTCCTGCACCCGACCTTCTTCCTGATCTTCCTTTTCGAGGAAGCCCGCACGCGCCTGCCGCTGCTCCTGGCGATGTTCGGCTGCGTGCTGCTGCACGAGTTCGGCCACGCCCTGGCGGCCCGGCGTTTCGGCATCGAGACGGCCGACATCACCCTCTACCCGATCGGCGGCGTCGCCCGCCTGACGCGAATGCCCCGCGCCCCGGGCGTGGAGCTGGCGATCGCGCTGGCGGGGCCCGCCGTGAACCTGGCGATCGCGGCCGGTCTCTATCTTTCGCTCGGCGTCTTTTCGACCGCCGGGATGGGCGAGTTCTTCGCCGAGCTGCTGGTGGTGAACCTGGTGCTGGCCGCGTTCAACATGATCCCGGCGTTCCCGATGGACGGCGGCCGCGTGCTGCGGGCCATGCTCAGCGGCTGGCTCGGCCGGGCGCGGGCCACGACGTTCGCGGCGAGCGTGGGCCGGGCGCTGGCGGTCGGCTTCGGGGTCTACAGCCTGCTGAACCTCGACCTTCTCCCGGTCGCGCTCGCCGCCTTCATCTACATGGCGGGGGGGGCCGAAGAGGCGGGCGTTCTGGCCGAGGAGCGGCGTCGGGGGGGCTCCGTCGAGGGCGTCGATTGGAGCGCGCCGGCGGGCTACCGCTGGGTCCAGACCGATCAGGGCGTCTGGCGGCTGGCGCCCGCCTCGGCCGCGTCGCGGGCCTCCTCGTGGGGCGGCGTGCGATGAGCTTGAAGCCGGTGGTCGAACTGGGGGTCGCGGAAGCCTACGCGATTCTCGCGGCGCGGCCGGAGGGCGAGGGGCTGCCGCCGCTCGACGCGATCGAGAACGAGGACTGGGGGCGGGACTTCCTGCTCAGCCGCTTCGAGGACGTCCCCGCCGCCGAGCTGGCGGCCCTCGGCCTGCGCTGGGACGACGGGACCCGCGACGAGGCGGGACATCAGTCGGGCTGAACCCGGATCGTCAGGTTCTTCCACTCGTAGGGCCCGGTCTTGTCGTACAGCCCGAGGTGCCCGCCCGCGGGATCGACGTCGTCGGCCACGGTGACGAGCACGTCGTTGAGGCTGACTTCCACGTGGGGGCCGATCGCCTTGAGCGACAGCTTCTGCCAGGCGCCCGGCTCCTTCGCGGCCGTCTTGAGGGCGTCGGCCTTGCGCTCGAACCGGGGCGGATTGGTGCCGTGGCCGAAGAGCATGAGCCTGCCCTCGCCGTCGGCCAGCGGGATCTGGTAGCCGCGTGCGGGCCAGAACGGCTCGGCCGGCGCGGATTCGGGGTTGGTGCGGAAGAAGAGCCCCCCCTCGGAGCCTTCCTTCAAGATCCGGAACTCCAGGTCGAGCTGGAAGTTCTTGTACGCCTTGGCGGTCCGCAGCCAGCCGCTGCCGGGCTTGCTCGTCAGGACCTCGTCGCGGACGACGAATCCGTCGCCGTGCTCGGCGACCCACCCTTCCAGCGACTTGCCGTCGAAGAGGGGGGCCGCCGGGGGGGGCTCGTCGAATCCGAGCAGGAGCACCGTCGACAGCAGGACGGTCGGGATCGCCCCCAGCAGACGTCTCATCGTGGAAGCCTCGCGGTGCAGGATTCGGGAGCCGGATCTCGGGGCGGCCCGGCGTTGGGACGCGTCTGGACGCGGGGGTCGATGGGCGACGCGCCCGCATCCACACTGATTATGCCCTATCCCGAAGCCGATGGGTGGATCCGGGTCGGCTTCTGCGAAATTCGGCCGGGGTTAAGAGGGCTCCGCCTCCCCGGCCTGGATCCGGGCGGCCAGGTAATGGACCGGGTTCTTCATCCGGACCGCCGCCGCGGCCAGCCGGTCCAGCCGGCCCGAGCGCTGGCACAGCTCGGCGATCGAGGGGCAGGCGAGCAGGCCGTCGGGCACGTCCAGGAGATGCTCCGTCGCGACCTCGACCGCCTCGTCCTGCCGGCCCACCCGCATCAGCAGGTTGACGAGGACCTGGGCGGGGATGGTGCTCTGGACGTCCCCGTCCTCGGACGGGTCGCGCTCGTCCAGCTTGGCCCGGAAATGGGCGACGGCGGCGTCGACGTCGCGGCCCGTGAGCGCCTTCAGGTAGACGTTGTGGTCCTCGAAGGTCCGCTCGAACGGCGGCGCCGAGTCGTACTGGAGCCGCGGCGAGAGCCGGCGGCCGTACTCGGTCAGGTCGAGCGCCAGGCGGAGGGCCTCGGGGTCGGCCGCCGTCGCCGACCAGCGGACGACCGTGGTCAGGTGCGAGACGTCGGTGTGGTAGGCGTCGTCCGAGAAGAGCCAGTCGCGGCCCGCGATCAGCTCGGCGATCCCGGCCCCCGCCGCGGCCTGGGGCTGGCCGCGGCGGGTGACGTCGGCGCGGATGTTGTCGACGAGCGACTCGTGGAGGTGGCGGATCAGCCGCTCGACGCAGGCCGTCCGGACGGCCGGGTCGGCGGGGCCCGACTGCTCCAGGGCCGTGATCGCCGGGCAAGGCCCGTAGCTCCGCAGGATCCACTCGAAGCCACGCGTCGGGTTCGCCCCCTGGTGGAAGGCGACGTCGATGAGCGGGCCGATCCGGTCCGGGTCGTCGGGGGTCGGCAGGGCGGCGAGAGCCTCGGCCACCGGGCCGGGCTCGCCGATCGCCTGGAAGTAGGCCCAGGCGGTCGGGATCTCGCCGGCCGCCAGGAACCGCGAGCCGACGTGGCGCAGGGCCTCGACGTAGCGCTCTTCGAACCGCAGCCGATCGGCCTCGGGCAGGTCGGCGTAGCGGCCGACCTGGATCAGGGGGAGGCCCAGCTCGTGTCGGGCCTTCAGCAGGAGCGCGTCGAGCAGCAGGCGGTAGTTGCCGTCGCGCTCCAGGTCGGCGACGAGGCGGTCGATGGCCTCCGCGGGGCCGCCGCCGTCGAGCCGGGCGTCGAGGTCGGGGAAGCCGGGCTCGGCGACGGCGGTGGCGGCCGGGCTCGGCTCCGGCGTCTTGGGGTCTTTCATCGTCGGTCCCCTTCGGGTCGGGTCGTTCGGCCTTACTGGGCGTCGGCCTTGGTCGGGTCGACGGCCGTCGCGGGGGCGCCGGGCGGGTCGGCGTCGAGGCTGGCGCCGACGGAGTGCTTCCAGGCCTCCCAGCACCGGGTCTGGTAGCATTCTACGAGAACGTCGCGGATCTCTTCGAGCGAATCCGTGGCGATTAGGAGATTCATGTCCTCGGGCGAGATCGTCTTGCGTTCCAGCAGGGTCGACACGACCCAGTCGATCAGGCCCTGCCAGTAGGCCTTGCCATAGAGCAGGATCGGGAACCGCTTGATCTTCCGCGTCTGGACCAGCGTGAGGGCCTCGAACAGCTCGTCGAGCGTGCCGAAGCCGCCGGGGAAGATGACGAAGCCGTCCGAGAACTTGACGAACATCGTCTTGCGGACGAAGAAGTAGCGGAAGTTGATCGAGAGGTCGGTGTACGGGTTGGTCGCCTGCTCGAAGGGCAGCTCGATGTTGCAGCCGATCGAGTAGCCGCCGGCCTCCTGCGCGCCGCGGTTCGCCGCCTCCATGATCCCCGGGCCGCCGCCGGTGATGACGGCGAAGCCGGCCTCGGAGAGCAGCCGGCCGAGCTTCCGCGCGTCGGCGTAGAGCGGGTCGGCCTCGCCCAGCCGGGCCGAGCCGAAGACGCTCACCGCCGCGCCGACCTCGGCGAGGGCGTTGATGCCGTGGACGAACTCGCCCTGGATCCGCAGGACCCGCCAGGGCTCCTCGTGGGTGAACGCGCCCAGCTCGGGCATGCGGGGCGAGGGGGGCCGCTTTTCGCTCGTCGTCGCACGATTCAGGAGCTGCTCGTCCTCGGTGGGCTCGGCGGCCTTCATCCGCGGGTTCAGGCCGCGCCGGGCCCCCGGGGGCCTCTGGATGATTCGGGTTTTCCGGCCGTCCGCCCCATCGCCCTGGCGTCCATTCGCCAGCCCCCCGCAGGACGACTCGGGGGCGTCTTGATCGTGATCCATGAAACCGTCTGCTTTCCTCGTAGCGTGGGAGAGGCGGGTCGCGCCGTCGTGCTTTCTCGTCTATTCGCATTATACGCGCCGGGGCCGCCGGGAAACGGGTCGCGGCGGGGGGCCCCGCGGGGCCGCTGTCGGCTGGCGGAGCGGCGACCGGTCGGATACGGTGGTGGGCGTGCGAGCCGATCGGCCCCGCCGCGGGGGATCGATCGCCTGTGCGGAGGCTCGCCTATCGGCCTTCAGGGCCAGGGTCGTCGATGAATTGGGAACAGCGCTGGCACCCGTTGCGCGAGGAGTGGGTGGTCCTGGCCGCCCACCGGAACAACCGTCCCTGGACGGGCGGGAGCGTCGGCGGGCCCGCCAGGCTCGTGCCGCGGTATGACCCGACGTGCTACCTCTGCCCGGGCAACGCCCGCGTCGGCGGCGTGCGGAACCCCGACTACCGGGGCGTCTTCGTCTTCGACAACGACCTGCCCTGCGTCGGCCCGGACGCGCCCGCGGACCTGCCCGAGCCGCCGCCGCCGTACCGGGTCGAGCGGGCCTCGGGCGTGGCCCGCGTCGTCTGCTACACGCCGCGCCACGACCTGACGTTGGCGGAGCTGGGCCGCGCCGGCGCGGTCGACCTGCTGACGGCCTGGCAGGACCAGTTCCGCGACCTGGCGGGCCGGCCCGAGGTCGCGCACGTCCTGATGTTCGAGAACAAGGGGGAGGTCGTCGGGGTCTCGAACCCGCATCCCCATTGCCAGATCTACGCGACCAACTTCGTCTTCAAGACGATCGCCAACGAGGCCGAGATCGGCGGCCGGTACTGGTCGCGGGAGCGCCGGACCTTGATGCAGGACGTGATCGCCGCCGAGCAGGCCGACGGCCGCCGGATCCTGGCCGAGAACGGCTCGGCGATCGGCTTCATCCCCTATTTCGCCCGCTACGCCTACGAGACGTTCGTCGCCCCCAAGGAGCCGCACCAGAACCTCGCCGAGCTGTCGGCGGCCGAGATCGACGACCTGGCCGGCGTGCTCGAAGCCGTGCTGATCCGCTTCGACAACCTGTGGGAGATGTCCTTCCCGTACGTCATGGCCCTGCACCAGGCCCCGACCGACGGCCGGCGGCACGAAGGGTTCCATTTCCACATCGAGTTCCACCCGCCCCTGCGAAAGCCCGGCCTTCTCAAGTACCTGGCCGGCCCCGAGGTCGGCGGGGGGAGCTTCCTGAGCGACACCTGCCCCGAGGAGAAGGCGGCCGAGCTGCTCGCCGTCTCGACGGTCCACTACAAGCACCGCGATCCGGCGAAGGAGGCCGACCGTGGATGACGTCGAGGCGTTCCTCCGTTCGCTCGCGGCGGCGGGCTCCGGCGCCCTCTTCGAGGCCGGCCTGCCGATCGCGGTCGCCCGCGCGCCGGGGCGGCTCGACGTCATGGGCGGGATCGCCGACTACTCGGGCTCGCTGGTGCTCCAGATGCCGATCCGCGAGGCGGCCCTCGTCGCCGTGCAGGAGGTCGGGGAAGGGGAGGGACTGCGGATCGTCAGCGAGGCCGTCGAGGCCGGCGGCCCCTCGCGATCGTTCGCCCTCGACCGCGACGCGCTGGACATTCTGCTGGACGCCTCCTACGAGCGGGCCCGGGAACTCCTGGGCCGCGTCCCGGACGCCTCCTGGGCCGGGTACGTCGCCGGGGTGCTGGTGGTTCTGGCCCGCGAGGAAGGGGGGCGGTTCGGCCGCGGCCTGCGGATCCTGGTGCGGTCGGAGGTCCCCGAGGGCAAGGGGGTCAGCTCCTCCGCGGCGGTGGAGGTCGCGACGATGCGGGCCGTCGCGGCGGCGACCGGCCTGGAGCTGGAAGGGAGTCGGCTGGCGTCGCTCTGCCAGCGGGTCGAGAACTACGTCGTCGGCGCGCCGTGCGGGATCATGGACCAGACGGCCTCGGCCCTGGGCCGGGAGGGCGAGCTGCTCGCGTTGCTCTGCCAGCCGGCCGAGGTGCGAGGCTTCGTGCCGATCCCGGCGTCGATCGGCTTCTGGGGGGTCGACTCGGGGATCCGCCACGCGGTCGGCGGCAGCGACTACGGGGCCGTCCGCACGGGGGCGTTCATGGGCTACCGGATCCTCGCAGACCTGGCGGGCCTGCGGCCCTCGGGCCGCGACGAGGCCGGCGTCCTGACCATCGACGACCCGGCCTGGCGCGGGTTCCTGGCGAACGTGACGCCCGAGGAATTCGAGCGCCGGTTCCGCGACCGCCTGCCCGAGACGATCTCCGGCGCGGAGTTCCTCGAACGCCACCAGGGGCTGACCGACCCCGTCACCCGCGTCGACCCGGCCCGGACGTACGCCGTCCGGCAGCCGACGGCCCACCCCGTTTACGAGAACGACCGCGTGCGCCGGTTCGCCGCGCTGCTGGGATCGGCCCATGACGAGGCTTCGCTGCGGGCGATGGGCGAGCTGATGGCCGGCTCGCACGCCAGCTATTCGGCCTGCGGCCTGGGCTCGGGCGGCACCGACCGGCTCGTCGAGCTGGTCCGCGAGGCGGGCCCGGCCGCCGGCCTGTATGGGGCCAAGATCACCGGCGGCGGCAGCGGCGGCACGGTCGCGATCCTGGGAAAGGCCGACGCCGGCGCGGCCGTCGCCGAACTGGCCCGCCGCTACGGCCGCGAGACCGGCCGTGCGGCCCACGTCTTCGAGGGGTCGTCTCCCGGCGCCTGCCAGTTCGGGACGCGACTGCACACGATCAGCCGGGAGGAGCGAACGTGCCCGACGCCTTGAACCTCTCGATGTTCCGCGCCTACGACATCCGCACGCCCTCGGCCGACCTGACGCCCGAGCTGGCCGAGCGGCTGTCGCACGCCGAGGCCCTCTACTTCCGAGACGTCCTCAAGGCCCCCGGCGTGGTCCTCGCCCACGACGCCCGCTCCACCGGCCCGAAGTACCTGACGATCGCCGCCGAGGTCTATCGCAAGGCGGGCCTGGACGTCGTCTGGCTCCCCGGCGTCGCCTCGACGTCGGCCTTCTACTTCGCGGCGATGCGGCGGCCCGAGCTGGCGGCGGTCATGGTCGGGGCCTCGCACAACCCCGCCGGGGATACGGGACGGAAGATCCTCGGCCCCGGAGTCGCGCCCATCGCCCGCGCGATCGGCCCGAGCGGAGGGCTCGACGAGATCCAGCGTTTCTACGAGTTCGGGCTTTCGTCCGCCGCGTCCGCGCCGGGCCGCATCACGGCCGACGACCCGACCGACGAATTCGTCCGCTTCAGCATGGACCTCGCCGGCGTCGAGCCGGGCTCGCTGCGGGGCGTGAGGCTGTTCCAGGACTACCTGTTCGGCGCCGCCGGCCGCGAGATGGGGCTGGCCTTCACCCGCGCGGGCGCGGCGCTCCATCCGATGCACTTCGCCGCCGACGGCGCGTTCCCGCTGGGCGACCCCAACCCGGTGAAGCCGGCGGTGATCCGCGAGGGGCTGGAGGCGATGACGGCCGGCGGGTTCCTGGCCGGCATGTTCTTCGACGGCGACGGCGACCGGCTCGACGTCTACCGGGGCGACGGCGCGTACCTCTCGTCGAGCTTCGTCTACGCGGCGATCCTCCCCGAGATCCGCAAGCGGTTCCCGGGCGAGGGCCTGGGCGTCTTCGCCGACCTCAAGTGCAATCCGCTGGCGATCGTCGAGATGGCCCGCTGCGGCCTGACCGTCGACGTGATCCGCAACGGTCATTCCCAGATCAAACAGAGCCTGATCGACGACCCGAGTCGGCTCGGCGCCGTCGAGGAATCGGCCCACTTCTACGAGGCCTTCTCGCCCCCCGGCGGCGGCCGATACTGCACCGAGAACACGCTCTACCTGGCCCTGCTGGTCGCCCGCGTCTGGTCGGAGGATCCCGAGCGGTTCGACCGTCTGTTCGAGATCCAGAAGACGACGGCCCGCGAGCGGGAATGGGGCTACAAATTCCCGACCGACGCCCGCCGCCAGGAGGCGCTCGACGCCGTCCGCGAGCATTTCGAGGCCCGCGGGGCGGCGACGATGAGCCGGATGAAGAACGGCATGGACCTGGAGGCCACCCTCCTGCGCCGGGGGCTGCCGTTCGACGTCGACCAGCACACGCGGCTGCCGGCCGACTGGCTCCAGGTCTGCCAGCGGGTCTCGCAGAGCGAGGACGGCCTGGCTCGCTGGGAGGTCGTCGCGGCCGTCCCCGAGCTGGCGAGCCGGGCCCGGCGCGAGATCGCCGAGGTCGTCGCCCGCCACGGCGCCGGCGCCGAGTACCAGGGCTGACGAGGCCCGCGTTCCGATCCCCCCCTCTCCCCATCGACCCTGGACGCGAACGATGAACGGACTAGCAACCGCCCCCTGGCTCCTCGCCCAGCAGGCCGCCGTCGAGGCCCCGTTGATCTCGCTGGGGGTCCTCGACCTGGCGATCATCGTCGTCTACTTCGTGATGGTCCTGGGGATCGGCTGGTACCTCAAGCAGCAGACCACCACGGGCGAGGACTTCTTCCTCGCCGGCCGCGAGATGACCGCCTGGATCGCCGGCCTCAGCTTCCTGTCGGCCAACCTGGGCTCGCTGGAGCTGATGGGCTGGGCCGCGGCGGCCTATCAGTACGGCATCCTGGGGACGCACTGGTACTGGATCGGCGCGATCCCGGCCATGCTGTTCCTGGGCCTGATCATGATGCCCTTCTACTACATTTCCAAGACCCACTCCGTCCCGGGCTACCTGAAGCTGCGGTTCGGCGAGGCCAGCCGGGGCTTCGCGGCGATCTCGTTCGCGTTCATGACGATCCTGATGAGCGGGATCAACATGTACTCGATGGCCCTGGTGATGAAGGTCGTCCTGGGCTGGGACATCCACTTCAGCATCTGGGTCTCGTCGCTCACCGTGGCGGCCTACGTGGCCCTCGGCGGCCTCAAGTCGGCGATCTTCAACGAGGTCCTGCAGTTCGTGTTGATCTGGGCGGGTGCCCTGCTGGTGCCGATCCTGGGGCTGTACGAGGTCGGCGGCTGGGGCGGGCTGAAGGAGCGGATCGCGCAGAACCTGGGGCGCGGCGACTACGTCCACCTGTGGAGCACGCTGGGCTCGTTCCAGGACAACCCGATGGGCATCCACTGGACGGGCATCGTGCTGGGCCTGGGCTGGGTGATCTCGTTCGGCTACTGGACGACCGACTTCCTGGTCGTCCAGCGGGTGCTGGCGGCGAAGGACCTGAGGGCGGCCAAGGCGGCCCCGGTCATCGGCGCGGCGTTCAAGATGGCCGTGCCGTTCATCGTGATCCTGCCCGGCCTGCTCGGCCTGGCCCTGCTCGACGTCAAGCTGATGCCCGAGGCCGAGGCCCTCAAAACCGGGGGCCACAGCTACAACGAGGTGCTCCCCCTGATGCTCGCGCGGTACTGCGGCCCGGGGCTGCTGGGGCTGGGGATCACGGCCCTGATCGCCGGCTTCATGGCGGGCATGGCCGGCAACGTGAGCGCCTTCGCGACCGTCTGGACCTACGACGTCTACCGGGCCTACATCAACAAGGACGCGACCGACGCCCACTACCTGAACCACGGCCGGCTCTGCACCATCGTGGGCGTGGTCGTGAGCATCGGCGCGGCTTACCTGGTCATGCATTTCGCCAGCATCATGGACTACGTCCAGGCGCTCTTCAGCTTCTTCATCGCCCCCCTGTTCGGCACGGTCCTGCTGGGGATGCTCTGGAAGCGGGCCTCCCCCGCGGGCGGCTTCTACGGCCTGCTGGCGGGCACCCTGTCGTCGATCGGCATGTGGATCTGGGTCCGGCTCGACCCGGGCGCCCTGGCGATCGTCGCCCTGTCGAGCCACGCCCAGGCGATGGCCGAGAACATGTACCGGGCGCTCTGGTCGTGGATCGTCTGCGTCGTCGTGACCGTGGCGGTCAGCTACGCCACGAAGCCCAAGCCCGACTCCGAGCTGGTCGGCCTGGTCTACGGCTGCACCGAGCTGCCCGACGAGGGCGACGCCCCGTGGCACGAGCGCCCGGCCTTCTGGGCGGCGGCCGTCGGGGTTGTCTTCGTGATCCTGAACGTCCTCTTCTGGTGACGGCGGCGAAGGGAGAACTCTCGTGATCGAAGGCGGCCGACTCTCGATCTGGTTCTTCGTGGGCCTGATGCTCACGATCTACGGCGTCATGATCCTGGGGGCGGGCCTCTACGGCCTGGCGCATCCGCCGGCCGTGAAGCTCGCCTGGCTCCACGCCGACCTCTGGTGGGGCGCGGTCCTGCTGGCCGGGGGCCTCATCTACCTCCGCGCCTTCAACCCGTACAAGGTCCGCCGGCCCTCGCGCTGAGGCCTCGGCGGTGATCGGCTTCGGATCGGCTCCCTTCGTCAGCTCCGCTCGGCGGCTGATCGGCCCCTAATCCTTTTGTAGTATCATCTTACGCCTGTTTTGAATTGGCTTTGTTGGCGAAAAAAAACTTGTAAACGGGACCTCGGCCTGTCTCCATCCCCGGGTCGCGGCCGAGGTCCGGGCGCACCGCCCCCCCATCCTGATCATGGGACATGATCGGGCATTGCAGAGCCCGCGTCGCATTTTCGCCCCACGCCGTCCTCGGCTCGGGGCGCCCGGGTCAGGCTCGTTTCCGCGACATAGGCTTTCAATAAGGGTGTGAAATTCCATGGGATAAAAGGCAGTTGCTATGAAGAAAGCATCGTAATGAACAGGCGGATTCTCGGGATCGCGGCGTTCCTCGTCCTTTGCGGCCTCGGATTCTGTCGGGCCGAGGCGGGAGTCCTGATCCCTTCGAGCGCCTCGGTCGGACCTGCTGGGACCGAGGCCGGGACGGGCCTCGACGGCGCGTTCTACAACGGCGGCGGGTCGACGTACCTGACCTCGCTCGCCATGGCCGATGCGATCATCGCCGCGGGCCGTCCGACGGCCACATTCCTCTCCACGTCGGTCGACTATCCCCGCGGGGCGACGACGTCGGTCACGGACGCGACGACGCTGGGCGAGTTCCTCGGCCCCGACGCCGCGAGCCTTTCCGGGGGCGGGGCGAGCCTGCTCAGCACCTCGGTCTTCCACTTCACCGGCTACCTCAAGATTACGGGCGACCTCGACCAGGTCGCCGGCAACTCGAGCATCGACGTGAACTTCGCCGTCGCGTCCGACGACGGCTTCCGCCTCTCCATCGGCGGGGTCGAGGTCATCCGGTACGACGGGGTACGATCCTTCGCCGCATCGGGGGCGCTCGCGAGCTTCCAGGTCGCGGGACTCTACGCGGTCGACCTCGTCTACTACGAAAACCAGGGATCCACCGGCGTCGAGTTCTACGCCGGGATACCCGGGAGCCCCGGCTCGCACGCCCCGGCCGGCACCCTGGGGCTGGTGCCGACGTCGTCGCTCTCCACCGCGATCTCGACGCCCGAGCCGCCCTCGCTCGTGCTGATGGGATTCGGGGCCTTGGGCTTGGTCATCGTCCGCCGCCGCCGTCGCCGTTGACGTGAGGGATCCGCGAACGGGAGAGGAGGGAGACCGAAACGATCCGGGTCGCGACGCGGCGACGTCCTGCGGACCCTCGCCCGACGGGCGATCGGCGGCTACGATGGGGAGTCCGGACTTCTCCCCCCTCGCCGACGCCCCGCGGGACGACCTGATTCATGACGAGCGAGCCCTCCACCCAGGACCCGACGATCCCGGACGCCCTCTGGAACAGCCGGTTCCTTAAAGCGTGCCGCCGCGAGCCCGTCGACGCCACGCCCGTCTGGCTGATGCGGCAGGCGGGGCGGTACATGACCGAGTACCGCTCGCTGCGGGCCAAGGTCTCGTTCCTGGAACTCTGCAAGAACCCCGAGCTGGCGGCCGAGACCACGATCTTCGCCGCCGAGACCCTGGGCGTCGACGCGGCCATCCTGTTCGCCGACATCCTCCTGATCCTGGAGCCGCTCGGCTTCGGCCTGGAGTTCTCCAAGGGCGAAGGGCCGGTCATCCACGACCCGATCCGCGAGGCGGCCCACGTCGCCGGGATGATGCCGCTGGAGGACCTCTCGGCGCTCTCGTACGTCTTCGACGCCATCCGCCTGATCCGGGCCGGCCTGCCCGCCGGCCTGCCGCTGATCGGCTTCGCGGGGGCGCCGTTCACCCTGGCCTGCTACGCGATCGAGGGGGGTGGCTCCAAGAACTACGAGCGGGCCAAGGCCTTCATGTACGGCGACCCCGGCGCCTGGAACGCCCTGATGACCGTGCTGACCGACTCCACGGCGCGTTATTTGAACGCCCAGGTGAAGGCCGGGGTCCAGGCGGTGCAGGTCTTCGACAGCTGGGTCGGCTCGCTCGGGCCCGACGACTACCGGCGATTCGTCCTGCCCCACATGCGTCGGCTGTTCGACCAGATCGACCCCGGCGTGCCCGCCATCCACTTCGGGGCCGACACCGGCTCGCTGCTGGAGCTTCAGCGCGACGCGGGGGGGACGGTGATCGGCCTGGACTGGCGGGTGGAACTCGACCGCTGCTGGGAGCGGCTCGGCCCCGAGGTCGCCGTGCAGGGCAACCTCGACCCCGTCGTCCTGTTCGCCCCGCTCTCGGAGATCGCCCTCCAGACACGCCGCATCCTGGGGCAGGCGGGCGGTCGGCCCGGCCATATCTTCAACCTGGGCCACGGGATCCTGCCGCACACGCCGGTCGACCACGTGCGAGCATTGGTGCAGATGGTTCATGAGTTCTCCGCGCGATGAACCCCTGGCGAAATCGAGAAGGATTGGCGAAGATGGCGATCTGAGAAGAGGGATCCTCGGGAGTTGGGGAAGGGAATCGATTCGATGAAGACGATGATCGAGCGGGCGTCGGGCTCGAAAGGCTCGGACCGGGTGGTGGTGATCGGCGGGGGCCTGTCGGGCCTGGCCGTCGCCAGCCGCATCCAGCAGTCCGGGCAGGCCTTGCGTCGGCCGGTCGAGGTGGTGGTGCTGGAGTCGAAGGACCGCGTCGGCGGCGTGATCGCGACCGATCACCGCGACGGCTTC
This sequence comes from Paludisphaera mucosa, assembly GCF_029589435.1. Classification (NCBI taxonomy): domain Bacteria; kingdom Pseudomonadati; phylum Planctomycetota; class Planctomycetia; order Isosphaerales; family Isosphaeraceae; genus Paludisphaera; species Paludisphaera mucosa. The sequence continues at coordinate 764,863 of NZ_JARRAG010000001.1, forward strand.
ATGCTGGAGCGGGGCCCCGACTCGTTCATCACCAACAAGCCCTGGGCGATGGACCTCTGCCGCCGGCTGAACCTCGACGACCAGCTCATCGAGGCCGACCCCACCTACCGCCGCTCGTTCGTGGTCCGCAAGGGGAAGCTCGCGGCGGTCCCCGAGGGCTTCGTCCTGATGGCCCCCCACCGGCTGGCGCCGGTCCTCTCGTCGCCGATCCTCTCGCTGCGGGGCAAGCTCCGCCTGCTGGCCGAGGCCCTGATCCCCCGTCGCGAGGGCCCCGGCGAGGAGAGCCTGGCCGCCTTCGCCCGCCGCCGCCTGGGTCGCGAGGCGTTCGACCGCCTGGTCCAGCCGCTCGTGGGCGGCATCTACACCGGCGACCCCAACAACCTCAGCCTCCGCGCCACGCTCCCGCAGTTCCTGGCCATGGAGAACGAGCACGGCGGCCTGATCCGGGCCGCCTGGCGGCGCCGCAAGGAGTCCGACGCGCGGATCGAGACCGAGTCGTCGGGCGCGCGCTACGGCATGTTCGTCTCGCTGGCCGAAGGCATGGGCGCGCTCCCCCAGGCGCTCGCGGCCTCGCTGGACGCCGGGACGGTGAAGACCAATTCGCCGGTGCGCCGGATCAGCCGGTCGAGCACCGGCTCGGGCTGGGTCGTCGAGCTGCTCAACGGCCCGGCGCTCGAGGCCGACGCCGTCGTGGCGACGACCGAGGCCCACGCCGCCGCCCGCATGATCGACGGCCACGACGCGTCGCTGGCGCTGCAGCTGCGGGCTATCCCCTATGCGTCGTCGATCATCGTCAACGTCGCCTACCGCTGCGACCGGGTCAAGCATACGCTCGACGGCTACGGCTTCGTCGTGCCGGCCGTCGAGAACCGGCGGATCTTCGCGGCCTCGTTCCTCAACGTGAAGTTCCCCCGCCGGGCCCCCGAGGGGACGGCCCTGATCCGCGTCTTCGTCGGCGGGGCCTCGCAGCCCGAGCTGTTCGACCTCGACGACGACGCCGTGCGGCAGGTCGTCGCGGCCGAGCTGGGCGAGCTGATCGGCGCGACGGGCCCGCCGCTGCTCCTGGAGATCGCCCGCCACGCGCGGACGATGCCCCAGTACGTCCTGGGCCACCTGGAGGCCGTCGAGTCGATCCGCCGCAAGGCCGCGATGCACTCGAACCTGTTCCTCACCGGCGTCGCCTACGACGGCGTCGGCATCCCCGACTGCATCCGCGCCGCCGAGGCCACCGCCGACGCCGTCGTCGCCCGCCTCGCCGCCGCCGGCTCCATCGCCGCCGCCTGATCGCCGCTCAATCGCGAGCGGCCATTCGCCCCAGGCGTCGCGGGACCGAGCGGCACGCGGCTCGGAAGAGCATCCGCGAGGCCAGGAGATGGATCGGCGTCCACGCGACGAGGCCGCACGACATCTCCACGAAGTAGGCCGTCGGCGCGTGCCCCGAGAGCAAGGCCATGCCGAGGAGGGGGCCGTAGACCGGCGAGCCCAGGTCCGTCCCGGATTCGAGGTTGCCCAGTCGGCCGAACAGGCCGAACGAGACGAAGAGCCACCCCACCGATGCGGCCAGGAAGGCCCCTGCGCTCCAGGCCGGGGCGCGACTCGTCCCGCCGGCCCAAACGGCCGTCGCCAGCCCCAGGCTCGTGGCCGACGCCGCATAGGCCGCGATCAGGGCCGCGTACGCCCCCAGCTGCAGCCAGAGCCCCGTATGCAGGCAGGCCACCGCGCCGATCGCCGCGGGGCCGGCCGCCACGAACACCGTCAGGCGGTAGGTCGCCCACCACTTGCCGCCGAGGATCTCGGCCGTCGACAGCGGCGTCGCCAGCAGCACGTCGAGGTTGCCTTGCGCGGCTTCCTCCGACAGCGACGCCGCGGCCCGGACGTTCAACAGCAGCAGCCCCAGGACGCTCGTGACGAAGGCGGCGAACGGGCTGAAGTCGCCGGCCGGCAGGCCCAGGGCCCCGATCACCCAGACGACCGTCACCCCGAAGAGGAAGAGGGTGATCGCGTTGTACGCCCTCCAGAGGGCGTGGTCCCAGCTCGACGCATGGAGTCGCCTCCACTCGCGCCAGAGGACGGGATCGGCGTCGAGCGACGGCTCGCGGAGCAGCCGCAACGGGCCGCGGCGACGCCGTCGCGCCGCCCGGTTCACCTCGGCCGGGGTCGGCGTCCTCACCTCCGCGCGATGGTCGAGGGCCGCCGGCCGGACGGTCCGGATCGAGTATCGGATCAAGGCGGTCGTCCCGAGGACGGACCACGCGAGGGAGAGCGTCGTCGCGGCGAGCGGATTCGTCGGAAAGAAGTCCGACCAGTCCGCGATCACGATGTAAGGCTGCATCGCGAAGAGCGGGATGGCCAGGCCGACGAGGACGGTGCCCGGGAAGGCGAGCCCCAGAATCCCCCCGATGACGCTCGGAAAGATGAGCCAGGCCACGAGGATCGCGTAGGACAGGCCGAGCACGGCGTGCGGCTTCGCGCCCCGGATCGAGAGCGTGAATCCCAGCGAGCCGGCCAGGACGGCCGTGGCCAGGGTCACCACGAAGGCTCGCAGCGGCTGGATCGGATCGACGCCCCCGAGAAGCGTCGTCAGCATCAGCACCGGCTGCGCCGCGAGGACCAGGCCCACGACGGGGAGCAGGCCCGCGGCGAGCCGTCCCAGGACGATCTCCGAATCGGCCAGGCCGGTCGCCATCTCCAGCAGCAGCGACCCGCTCGTCTTGTCGCGACAGACGGACCCGGCGGTGGCCGCGGGCGCGAGGAGCAGGACGAGCGTCAGCTCCAGGTTGGCGAGGGTCGCGTACAGCGAGGAGCCGAACCAGGCCAGCCGCCGCCGATCCAGGCCGTCGGCCCCCGCGTCCCAGGACTGCCAGACGGAAGCCATCCCCGCCAGCAGGACCGCCACGAAGGCCGATCGCAGGGCGTAGATCCGCCGCCGTCGCGAGACGCGGAGCCACTCGTAGGCGAACACGGGGCCGGGAACGAGCCGAAACGCCATGGCGACCGCATCCTCCCATCCCGCTCACGCGGGAGAGATCGGTGTTTCGGCCGCGTCGTCGCGCTCGCGACCGAACCGCGGGATCAGGGCCCTGAGATGTCGCCAGCGCGCGCGTCGCTCGCTGCGATCGGCGATGCGGCCGAGGCCCTCGTCGAACGTCTCGCAGGCCGCCCGGAAGAGGAAGACCGAGGCCACGCCCTGGATGACGGCCCAGAGGGTCATGTAGAGGAGCCAGGTCAGGCTCTCGATGTCGAGACCGTCGTCGCGCAGCCGGAGCGTCCCGACGACGGCCCCGGCGATGGGCGACCCGAGCACGAACATGATCGCCGGTGAGGAGCCGCCGCCGCTCATCAAGGAGAAGAACGGCCAGCCGACGCAGGCGGCCACGTACGACCCGACGCAGACGCCCGCCGCCCGGCCCTGCTGCGCGATCCAGACGGAGATCGCCAGGCCGAAGCTGGCGGCGAGCGCCGCATAGGAGGCGAGCAGCAGGAGGTAGGCCGCCAGGCTCGGCCAGTTCCCGGAGCGCCGGCACATCAGGCCGCCGATCGCGGCCGGGAGCAGCAGGATCGAGGGGGCGAGCCGGAACGTCCCCCACCACTTGCCGGCGAGGATCGACGGCGTCGACATCGGCGTCGACAGCAGGACGTCCAGGCTCCCGCGCATCCGTTCTTCCGAGAGCGAGGTGGACGCCCTCACGCTCAGCAGCAGCAGGCCCACGCCGACGATGTAGAGGTTCGCGAGGATCGCCGTCTCGGAGATCGGCCCGCCCTGGTCGATGTGGTAGATCGCCATGGCGGTCAGAGACAGCGCGAAGAGGCCGTGGAGGATCCCGACGACGCGCCCCCACCGCGTCGGCCTCGACCGGCTCCACTCCCGCCAGAGGACCGGGTTGGCGTCGAGCGAGGGCGTCGGCAGCAGGCCGACCCGCCATCGTCGGCGAGCCCGCGAGGACGCTTCCCTCTGCGTCCGCTGCCCCACGGCGACGCGACGGATCGTCGCGATGCAGGCCGCGATCATCGCCGCCGAGACGACCAAGCAGGCCGCGAGGTAGATCAGAGCCTGCGCCAGGTGGGCCTCGGTGGGCTCGTCGTACGCCGGATGCATCAGGGCGTAAGGGTTGGTCGCGGCGACGGCGGCCGTCAGCGGGGCTTCCAGGTAAGGGACGTAGCCGGAGCTGTCGACGATGACGACGAACAGCGGCGCGAACGCGACCCAGCCGACGACGATCAGGTAGGTCGCGCCCAAAACCTCGTGGGTCTTCCGCCCCCAGACCGAGAGGGTGAACGCCAGGGTGCAGACGAGCACGGAGGTGCCCAGCGTGACGAGGAACGACCCGAACAGGAGCGCGGGGTCGATGCCGCCCAGCAGCGAGGCCAGCATCATCATGGGCAGGACGCAGAAGACCAGGCCGACGACCGGCACGAGCGCCGCGCCCAGCTTCCCCAGGACGATCTCCGAATCGGAGAGGTCGGTCGCCATGACCTGGATCAGCGAGCCGCGGGCCTTGTCGAGGCAGACGGCCCCGGCCGTCGCCGCCGGCGCGGCGAGCAGGACGAGCGTCATCTCGATGTTGACGATCATGGCGTAGGTCGCCTGGCCGAGGTACGCCAGCTCGTTCCGCTCATACCCCTCGGGCCGGTCCGACCACGCCCCCCAGGTCAGGAACAGGCCGAGCAGGAGGATGGCGACGAAGGCCGATCGGCAGGCGTAGAGCTGCCACCGCCGCGCGATCCGCAGCCATTCGTACACGAACACCGGCCCCGGGCCCCACCGCATCGCCATGGTCGTTCGATCCCCCTCGTCCCGCCCCATCCCCCCTCGTCTCAGGCCGGCTCCGTCGCCGGGGGGATCGCGGGGGCCTTGTCGCGCGACTCGCGGCGGAATCTCGGGAACAGGGCCCCAAGGCCGTCCTCAGCCGGATCGTAGGCGCCCCAACCAGGGACCCGACCCAGGCATCGGTCGAAGGTCTCGCAGGCCATGTGGAAGAGGACGATCGCCAGGATCCAGTAGGCCACGTTCCAGACGACGATCCCGATCGGGACCATCGTGATCATCTCGGCCGGTCCCGGGGCGGTCTCGCCGAGGACCCCGAACATCGCGAAGACCGGGCCGTAGAGGGGCGAGCCCATGACGATCAGCGGGACGAACTTGCTCGACCCGTGTTCCGACAACACTGCCACGACGACCCAGCCGACGCAGGCGGCGACGTAGAGCCCCACGCTCAGGGCGAGCACGCGGCCCTGGCGGACCACCCAGACCGAGATCGCCAGCCCCACGCTCGTCACGGCCGCCCCGTAGGCCACGATCAGGCCGATCATGCCCACGAGGCACCCCCATTTCCCGCTCTGGAGGCAGGCGACCGCGCCGATGAGGCCGGGCAGCACGGCCAGGCAGGGGACGAGCCGGAACGTCCCCCACCACTTGCCCGCCAGGATCGACGGAGTGCTCATCGGCGTGGCGAGCAGGACGTCGAGGCTCCCCCGCACCCGTTCCTCCGAGAGCGACGTCGCGGCGCGGACGCTCAGCAGCAGCAGGCCGATTCCGACGAGGTACATGTTCGCGAAAACCGCCAACTCGCCGACCCGGCCCCCGTTCATCACGTCGACGAGGGCCAGCCAGGTCAGCACGAGGGCGAACGCCGAATAGGCGAGCCAGGTCCAGGCGGCCCAGCGCGAGGGGCGCATGCGAGTCCATTCGCGCCAAAGCACCGGGTTGGCGTCGAGTGAGGGCGTCGGCAGGACTGTCGGCAGCCGCAACCCCGGCCGCCCTCTTCGGCTTTTCGAAGGTGCGGCCTCGGCCCGCTGGTTCAGCGTCAGCGACCGGATGCGGCGGATCGTCGCGATGGTCATCAGGGCGGAGATCGCGAGGCAGATCACGAGGAACACCGAGACCGACAGCAGGTGCGTCGAGGCCGGCTCGTTGTACGACGGGGCGATCAGGTTGAAGGGATTCGTCCAGGCGAAGAAGTGCAGGAAGGAGTCGAACCAGCCGCTCGGCGAGAAGCCGGCAATCCTAAGGCCCGTGGCCAGGAAGGGCGTGACGGTCACCCAGAAGATCAGGAAGAGATACGTCGCGCTGAGGACCTCGTGGGTCTTCCGGCCCCAGACCGACAGCGTGAACGCCAGAGTGCAGCCCAGGACCGCCGTGCCCAGCGAGACGGCGACCGAGCCGAGCAGCGTCACCGGATCGACGCCGCCGAGCAGCGTGGTCAGCATGAGCACCGGCAGCACGCAGAAGACCAGGCCGACCACCGGGATGAGCGCGGCCCCGAGCTTGCCGAGGACGATCTCGGCGTCCGTCAGGTCGGTCGCCATGACGTGGAGCAGCGTCCCCCGCGCCTTGTCGAGGCAGACGGCCCCCGCCGTCGCCGCGGGCGCGGCGAGGAGGATCAGAGCCAGTTCGACCGTGACGATCGCGTTATACACGGTCTGGCCGAACTCGGCGATCCGCCGGAGGTCGAGGGCGTCGAGGTTCCATCGCTGGCTCATCCAGACGACGACGAGGCCGCCCAGGATCGTCGCCACGAAGGCCGCGCGGAGGGCGTAGAGCTGCCATCGCCGCGAAGTTCGAATCCACTCGTACGCGAAGACCGGGCCGAGCGCGTCCTGCATCGCCATGATCGATCGACTCCTCGCGAAACGGTCGGACTCCGTCGACGGCCGTTCATCCTACACTCGTCACGGGTCCGGCGACACCGCTTTCCGCAAGAGCCCGGCCGCGAGGGCCCCGGCCGCCGCGATCGCCGCCAGGGTCGTCAGGGCGACGCCCGCCAGGTGGCTCTCGACGCCCGTGTGGAGCAGGCTCCAGATGAGCTGGCTGATCGTCGACACGCCCGGCGGCGTCAGCAGGTTCGTCGCCGGCAGCTCGCCCAGGCCGAGCACGAACGCCGTCGCCCACGCGGCCGGCGACGCCCGCCGCGTGAGCGGCAGCGCCACGCGCAGCACCCGCGAGGCCGGCCCCCAGCCGTCGACGGCCGCGGCGTCGAGCGCCTCGTCGGGCAGGCCCCGCAGAGCGGGCCAGAGGATCAGGACCGCGTAGGGGAGCGTCCGCGCGGCCATCCCCAGCACGAGGATCGCCGGCGCGTCGTAGATCCGGTCGATCGACCGATAAGCCAGCATCAGGGCCATCCCCGCCACCGGCCCCGGCGCGGCGAGCGTCAGGGCGACGGTCATGAGCGCGATGGCCCGCCAGGTCCGCGAGGTCCGACCCATCCAGCAGAGGCCCCAGGCCAGCGCGACCACGAACGTCGCCGCGGCCGCCGCCAGGATCGCGCTCGTGACGAGCGGCTCGCGGCATTCCTCGGCCGCCGATCGCAGCGTGCCCAGGAATCCCGCGAGCGACCAGGAAGGGGGCGAGCCGAGCCGAGCGCGGCCGCCGACGCGGCCGGCGCGCCAGACGAGGCTGTAGAGCGGCAAGGCCATCAGGTCGCCGAGCGCCGCGACCACGACCACGCCCAGGGGGATCCGCCATCGGCCCAGGCGCCAGGTCTTCGACCGTCCGAAGGCCGTGGCCAGCTTCGCGGGGGCGTCGCGCGCCAGCAGGCGGGCGACGAGGAAGATGGCGACGCCCAGGATCAGGAGCGGCGGCAGCGCCGTCGACGCAGCGCCGGCCGGTCCGCGGCCGAGGGAGAACTGGACGTACGCCTCCTCGGCGTAGGTGCGGACTTGCAAGAGGTCCGTCACCGTCATGTCTCCGGCGGCGAGCACGGCCACGGCGATCGCGGCGGCGGCGATCGCGCCCAGGCTGCGCCGGAGGGTGACGGTCCAGATCACCCGCCGGGCCGGCATGTCCAGCAGGGCCGATTCCTCAAGCTCGGGCTCGACCAGGCGCAGGCCCACGCCCGACAGCAGGACGACCCAGGGCAGGGCGGCCAGGGCCGAGACCACGATCACGCCCGGCCGGCCGATCAGGAACGGCCGCACGCCGAACGCCTGCATCCGGCCGGCGTCGCCGAACGCGCCCAGCCAGGCCGTCGCGTGCAGCGGCAGGGGGACGAACAAGGCCAGACCGAGCGCGGCCAGCAGGGGGCCACGGCCCCAGACGTCCGTGCGAAAGAGCAGCAAGGCCAGCGCCACGCCCATCGGCAGCGCCAGGGCCTCCGTCCCCGCGACCACGATCAGCGTCTCCAGCGCCAGCCGGGCCGGCCGGGCGAGCCCGCCGGTCTCGGCCGCGACGGCCGCCGTCGCCGCGGGGTCGAGCGAAGTCCCGGGGGCGCCGTCGCCCGTCGTCGGCCGCGCCGCTTCGAGGATCGTCGCCGCCAGCGGCCAGAAGACGAGCAGGGCGAGCCCGGCGAGGACCAGCACGCCCGCGAGCCGCCCCGGCCGATCCCTCACGGCCGCAGGCCGGCGTCGCGCATCAGGGCGGCCGTCCCGTCATACGCTTCCTCGACCCACTCGACGATCCGCTCGGGGTCGGGCGAGTATTCCAGCTCGATCGACACGACCACGTCGTCGATCCCCAGCGCCTTGATCGCGTCGAGATAGGGCGGGAAGTCGACGACTCCCCGTCCGGGGGGCAGGTCGCCGTGGACCTTGCCGTCGCAGTCGGAGATGTGCACGTGGGCCACGCGTCCCCGCAGGGCCTCGATCGACGACGGGGGTTGGTTCGACAGGACGAGGTGCGAGATGTCGACGTTCGCCTTCACCGCCGGCCGATCCACGTCGGCCAGGAACCGGGCCATGCTCGGCACGTCGTTGAGCAGCGACATCGCGAACGGCTCCAGCTCCAGGGCGATCTCCAGGCCGAGCCCGGCCGCGTGGTCGCCCAGCTCCTGCAGGCGGCGGACGCCGATCGCCCACTGCTCGGCGGGCGGGATGACCTCCTTCTGCCAGATGTACTCGCCGATCACCAGCAGGACGTTCTTCGCCTCAAGCTCGTACGCGAAGTCGAGGTAGGCCCGGACGCGGTCCGCGTGGAAGCGCTGGACGCTGGGGTTGAAGTCGACGAGGCCGACGGCCACGCACGGCAGGCTCACGATGGGCAGCCCGGCCCGGGCGCACTCGGTGCGGATCAGCCGCCGCTCGCGGGCGTCGAGGTCGAGCGGGTCGGCGAAGACGTCGATGCAGTCGAAGCCGATCTCGCGGGTCTTGCGGATGCCGAAGGCCGTGCCCCGGCCCGCCTGCACCCACGCCGAATTGATCAGGCCGAGCCTCATGACGACGAACCTCCGGGCGGCGACTTCCGGAACGACGGGCCGTCGCGACCGGTCGCGTGCGCGGCCGCGGGCGTCGGGGCCGGGGGGACGCGCTCCTCGACCACGGGCCGCGCGCCGTCGCCGGGCGGGCCGCCCGCGGACGTCGCCAGGTTGCTGTAGGGCGAGCGCGAGGGCTCGATGGGCATGTGGATGGAGAAGCACGAGCCGTAGCCGACCGTCGACTGCACCTCGATCCGGCCGTTGTGCTCGATCACGATCCCGTAGCTGATCGAGAGCCCGAGGCCGGTCCCCTGGCCCAGGGGCTTGGTGGTGAAGAACGGGTCGAAGATGCGGTCGCGGATCTCGGGCCGGATGCCGCAGCCGTTGTCGTCGATGTCGACGCGCACGCCCAGGGAGTCGGCCTCGGTCTCGGTCCGCACCGTCACCTGGCCGTTCTCGCCGCAGGCGTCGATCGCGTTCGTCAGCAGGTTGAGGATCACCTGGTGGATCCGCGCGGCGCGGCAGCGGACGGCCGGCAGCGCGCCCAGGTCCATCACGATCTGCACGCCCTTCTTCCGCGCGTAGCCCTTCACCATGTTGATCGACGACTCGATGCCGGGGTTGAGGTCGACCTCGTTCCACTCGCCCTCGTCGACCCGGGCGAACAGCCGCAGCTCCTTGACGATCCGCTCGATCCGCCGCAGCCCCTCGCGGGTGCGCTCGATCAGCCGGGGGAAGTTCTCCAGGCAGTACGCGAGGTCGGTCCGCTCGGAAATCCGCGCGATCTCGGCGGCGAGCTCGGGGTCGCGATGCTCGGCCGCGACGTGGTCCTCGTGGAAGATCTCGACCAGCCGCAGGAGGTCGCGCAGGTCGCGTTCCAGGACCGCGACGTTGTTGCTGACGAAGGCCAGGGGGTTGTTGATCTCGTGGGCGACGCCGGCCACGAGCTGGCCGAGGCTGGCGAGCTTCTCGTTCTGGACGAGCAGGCTCTGGGCCTGCTTGAGCTTCTCGTGCGCCTGGTGCTCCGAGCGGGCCAGGCCCTCCAGCTCGACGTTCTTCTCGCGGAGCTGCTCCTCGGCGCGGATGCGGGCGGTCACGTCCCAGAAGATCGCCTGTGTGCCGATCAGGCCGCCGTCGGCCGCGTAGAGCGGCGCCTTCATGACCTGGACGTGCAGCGTCTCGCCGCGGGGCGTGACGTGCTGCTCGATCACATCGAGCACGCGGCCGGAATCGGCCACCCGGCGGTCGTCGATGCGATACTTCTCGGCGAGCGCCTTCGGGAAGAAGTCGTAGTCGGTCTTGCCCAGGATCTCCTCGCGCGTGTAGCCCAGCTCGTTGCAGAAGCGCTGGTTGGCGAAGGTGAATCGGCCGTCGAGGTCCTTGCGGAGGAACGACTGGGGCAGGGTCTCGACGAGCGAGTGGTAGACGGCCTCGGTCTCGCGGGTCGCCCGCTCGGCCTGCGTCCGCCGCTCGGCCTCGTCGGTGGTCTTGGTGGCCAGGGCCCCGAGCCGGGCCCGCAGGCGGAGGGCGTAGGCGATCGCGCCCAGGGCCGCGAGGCCCGCGGCGATCGCCAGGCTCAGCGGCGCGGGGCCGGCCTCCAGCGCGGCGGAGGCCGCCAGCAGGGTCGGCCCGTCCAGTCGTTCCACCGAGAGCACCGTTTCCATTCGAGGAAAACTCGTCCAGAAGTCCGGCGAAGGACGCCCGGGGCTCGCACGACCGATCTCAACACATCTTATCCGCCCCATCCCGCGAACGATACCACGCGGTGCTCGGTCGCGGCGGCCAGGACGGCCTCGCAGAGCGCGATCGTCTTGAGGTTGTCCCGCCCGGAGACGTCGGGCTCCGTCCCCGTCTCGATCGCGATCAGGAGCCCGGCCATCGTGCCGGCGAAGGCGTCCGGGAACCAAGCCTCGGGCCAGCGCGGGCGACGCCAGGCGCCGCCGTCGGCCGTCGTGCTGTAGTCGATCGTGCTGGGCTGCTTTCGGGGCCACGAGGGCCAGCCGATCGACCCCAGGGCCAGGCCCCCGGTCCCCTCGAACCGCCAGCGGACGCCGAGGTCCGCGGCCGACCCCTCGCGCGCCGGGCCCGCCCAGACGTCGTCCCAGCATGAGCCGCGGGCGCCGTCGGCGTACTCCAGGATCACCAGGTTGAGGCCGTCGACGTGCGGGAATTTCGTCCGCGGGTCGGGCCGGGTGCTGGCGAGGACCCGTTCGGGGTCGCCCAGCCAGTAGCGCATCGTGTCGAGGTGGTGGATGCTCATGATGAACGTCGAGAGCGACCGGCCGTCGCGGGCCCAGGGCATCCAGTGCGGGATCGCCCGCAGCTCGATCGTGGCCAGCACCGGGTCGCCCAGGGCGCGACGATCGAGGAGCCGGCGCAGGGCGCGGACCGAGTGGTCGTAGCGCATGTTCTGGTTGACCTGCAGGGCGATCCCCGCCTCGTCGCAGGCTTCGACCAGCTCGCGGGCCTCGGCCAGCGAGAGGGCCAGCGGCTTCTGCGCCAGGATCCCCTTGACCTTGCGGGGATGGGCGACGATCCGCCGCATCACCTCGGGCTGCTCGGCCGGCGGCACGGCGACGTCGACGACCTCGATCGCGGGGTCGTCGAGCATGGCTTCGAGCGTCGTATAGACCCGGGGCGCCCCGCGCAGGGCGGCGACCTCGCGGGCCGTCGACTCGGTTCGCGACGTGATCGCCGAGGCCGGGAAGCCGGCGTCGCGATAGGACGGCAGGTGGCAGTCGCGGACGATGAAGCCCGCCCCCACGACGCCGATCCCCCAGTCGCGACGCGTGGGCAGTTCCGGCAGGTGGGCCCGCGCGTCGAGCAAGTCGTCGGTCATGGCGAAGGTCCGGGACGCGTCGGGAGGCCGGCGACGCGAACCTCACGCCGCCTCGACCGCACGATGAACCGCACCCGTTGATACATCGTCGGCGACGGCCGCGTCCAGGGGGCGATGACCGGAAGCCACGTCCGCGCCCGCATCCAGGGGCCGGAACCACGCGCGGAACTCGGCCTCCGTCGCCCCCCGGACGATGGCGCGATGCACCCTCGCCGCGGCCAGGAACGGGGCGAGGACCGCCATCGTCGCGACGCCCCCGCGCCAGGACGCGTCCCACGCCGCCGGTGCGACCGCCGCCAGGCCGGCCACGCCCGTCAGCCCGAGCAGGACGACGTGCGGCTCGCACGCCTTGTACGCCGGGTAAGTCAGCACGCCCAGCCCCCGTCGCGGCCAGCCCGGCGGAGGAGCCGGACGGCCTCCCGAACCGCCGTCGACGCGATAGCTTCTCGCGGTGCTCTTGAGCCGCTGGACGAACGCCTTGTAGCGACAGTCGTTGTGCAGGCCCAGCAGGGCCCAGCCGACCGCGATCGCGAAGCCGGCCGCCGCCCAGGCGACCTCGCCGGTGCGCACGGCCAGGCCGAAGCCCAGGGCGAAGCCGACCGCCATGTTCTGGACGTGGTGCATCAGGTAATCGAAATACACCCCGTCGAGGCTCGCGGAGCCCCGCCAGCGGGCGACCTGGCCGTCGACGTGGTCGAGCCAGAACGCCAGCCAGAGGAATCCGACCCCGACGGCGAAGCCCCGGCGATCGCCCGTGGCGACGGCCGCCGCGCCGGCCAGGCCGGCGAGCAGGGCCGCCGACGTCACCTGATGGGCCGACGCCCCCCATCGCACGGCCGCCCAGGTGCCGTACACGGCCGACGGCCGCGCGACGCGGCGGGCGAGCCAGTTGCCGATCTCGCGATGCCGCCCCTTCTGCACGACCGCCCGCAGTTGGGCGAGCGTGGGGCGGTCGGCGCTCATCGCGTGAGGCCCTTGGCCCCGGCCGCGCCGGTGGTCTCGCCGCCCAGCTCGTAGATCGAGTAACGGCGGACGAGGCCGTCGGGCTCGGCCAGTTCCTCGTTGTAGAGCGGCCGGTGCGACGCCAGCCAGGGGGCCAGCAGCTCGCCGAGCGTGGCGTCGAATTCGACGTCGGCCGCGCCCTGGGGCGGGCAGAGCATGACGTGCGTGTAGCCCTCGCGACGGAGCGTTTCGACGACCTCGCGGTCGGTCTCGCCGTGCTCGCCCAGGTCGGTGCGACGGCGGTGGGCCAGCTCCATCGTGTAATCGCGGGGGATGTAGAAGCCGCGGTGGTCCTGGCCGATCACGCGGGCGTCGGGCGGCAGGTGCTCGCCGATCCAGCGGCCCACGCGGAAGGTCGGCTCGCAGCGGGCGAGGAACTGCATCGACGTCTCGGCCCCCAGCACCGAGCCCGCCGCGCGGCCCGCCCGGGTCATCGCCACGCAGGTCTCCAGGCCGAGCACGCCGACCAGGGCGATCGTCAACGCCCGCGCCGGGATCGTCGGCCGGTCGCGCCAGGTCGAGGCCAGCCAGGCGACCCCGATCGACAGCGGGCCGACCGCGATCAGCAGGAACCGCATGCTCTGGCGCTGGGTCATGCAGAGCATCAAGAAGACGTAGCCGAACATCACCAGACCCAGCACCCGCCGCGGCGCCCGCTCCAACAGCAGGGCCGGCAGGAAGAGCAGGAAGACCGGCCCGAACTGGTGCGCGAAGCTGTCGAACCGGTGCGGCTCCAGCGTCAGCGGCGCGAGCGACGTCAGCATGTTCCACGCCGTCACCGGCAAGGGCCGCTTGATCGGGTCGAGGACCTCGTCGAGCCCCGAGCCGAACCAGGGCCGGAAGAACGGGAACACCGGGTTGCCCGTGTGGACGTAGGCCCGCAGGTACCACGCGCCGCCCGCCGCGATCAGGGCCGGGACGAACAGGGCTGAGGCCTCCAGCGCGTCGGCCCAGCCGGCCTTCAGGGCACCCTTGCGGGCGTACAGCGGCCTGAGCAGGACCCCGGCCGCGAGCATCGCGGCGAGCACCAGCGCGGGATATTTCACCCCCGCCGCCAGACCGGCGAGGACGCCGCCCAGCAACGCGGCCTTTCGGCTCGGCTCGTCGTACAGCCGCATCCAGGCCGCGAGCGCGGCCGTGCCGAACGCCGCCAGCGCGACGTCGTTCAGCGGCGCGGCCATGCCGTTGGTGACCGCCGGGACGAGCAGGGCCCCCGCGCCGGCCCACCACGCGCGGTTGCCCAGCGTCGGCCGCGCGAGGGCCGTCACGTTCGCGGCCATCGCCAGGCCGAGCATCCACTGCAGGCATCGGCAGGCGATCGGCCCCCGGAACGCCAGGGCGACCAGGTAGAGCATCTCGGTCGTCAACGGGTAGATCGTCTCGTGCAGGTCGGGGTCGAAGACGGCCGAGCCCTGCATCAGGAAGACTTTCGGCACCTGCAGATGGTAGCACAGGGCGTCGCCGTCCATCACCGGCGCGAGCGACGAGATCGCCGTCGCCGCGATCGTGGCGACCAGGAAAACCCGCATCAATCGGTCGACGCCCGTCGCGGCCGCCTCGCCGCCCCGGCCGGGTACGCCCGCCAGCTCCGCGACCAGGCGGATCCCGGTCAGCAAGCCGATCTCCGCGACGACCGCGAGCATCACCGCGAGCCCCACCGCGTTGAGCGCGTGGAACTGCCCGAGGAGCAGGGCGGCCAGCGCGACGAGCCCCGCCCCCAGCGGGAAGGCGAGCCCGAACCGGTCGACCGGGTGCGCGGGGGCGAGGTCGAATCGCCGGAGGATCCACGCTCCGAGACCGGTCGCGAGGAGCGTCAGCAGCAGGGCGAAGCCGAGGTCCAGCATGCCGGGTTCACCAGGATGGGGGGAGGGGGGATTGCGTCAGGGTCAACCGTCGAGGCGCACCACGCAGAACTGCGAGGTCTGGGCGTCGGCGTCCACCGGGATCGGGCCGACCTCGGCGATGCGACGCCCCTCGGCGCGGTACCACGCGGCCGTGTCGTAGCCGTAGCGGTTGTAGCTGAGGTTCATCTCCTCGTTGTGCGCGGCGAACCGGCGCGCGACGCGGACGACCTCGCGGCGGATGCGGTCGGCGACCTCGGGCGGGTTGTGCAGGATCACCGCCGAGGTCACCACCATGTCGAACGAACCGTCGGCGAACGGCAGCCGGTCGCCCCGGCCCAGGAACAGGTCGACGCCGTCGACGCCGTCCAGGAACCCGCGGGCGCAGCCGAGCTGCGTGGGGCTGAAGTCCAGGCCCGCCAGGGGCGCCTCGATCCGCTCGCGGAGCGCGAAGAGCAGCTTGCCGTAGCCGCAGCCGACTTCCAGGACGGACGTCGGGCGATAGGCCGCCAGCCGGCCGGCGATCCACTCGGCGCGGAGCGTCCGGGCGACCTGCCCTTCCTGCTCGCGGAAGTAGTCGGCCCCGCCGCGGAGGGTCCAGTAGCGGCGGGGGTCGGCGTAGATCAGACGGCGCTTCCACGAGGGCCAGCGGCCGCTCGTGCGCCGCAGGGCCTTGTGCCAGGCGTAGCCCGCCCCCCTCGTCCGCAAGGCCCGCCAGGCGCGGAGCGGCAGGGGGGGCTCGGCGGTGATCGTCGTATCCATGGGCATCGACCATCCCTGGTCCCGATCGGTGCGGCCCGGGGAGCGCGTCGGCCTCCCCCCGCGTTTCGCGACGCAATGTACGAGAGGTACAAAGGAGGGTCAAGCCAAGGCGGGGCGGAAACCGATCGCGCGCGAGAGCCGTTTGCCGGCGGCGGCGAGCCGTCCTATACTTGGCTTCAGCATCCTTTCTCGGTTCGACGCAAGTTCGGCAGCGGATCCGCCGGGGCGATCCGGGATCGCCCGCAACGGAGGACGTGGTAATGGGCGTGAGTCCCGATGGAGCACGGGTGGCCGACAGGGCGTTCCAGGTCTTCCAGCGCGCCCTGCACCCGGAATGGTTCTCGATCCGGGCGCACGAGCGGTTCGCCCTGGGGCCGTGGGAGGCCGACGTCCGGATCGTCGAGGGGGGCCACGCCGTCGTCTTCGGCTCGCAGCAGGTCGGCCTGACCGAGGTCCTCGGCGGCCCCGAGACCTGCCTCCCCCCCGAGGGGCTGCTGCTCAACTCCCCCGTCCGCCGCGAGCGCACGACGGTCCTCCGCCCGGGAGGCCTCATGCTCTATCAGGCCTGCCTCGAAGTCGAGCGGGTCGACCTGGCCGTCTTCCGGCACCTGTGCGACGAGATGACGATCGCCTCCCGCCACGGCTGCCTCGTCCACTCCTTCCCCGCCGTCAACCGCATGGCCCCCCGGCCCGTCAGCCACATCCGGGTCGACCGCCTCGCCCGCGGCCTGTCGATCCAGACCTTCCACTCCTTCCCCGACGACCTGGCCATCCTGAGGTCCCAGTCGCTCTTCGAACTGACCGATCCCGGCTGAGCCCGTTTTCGGAAAACGGCCCCCTTCGTCGATTGACAAACATGGTTTTGACCGGCATTTTATAGCAACCGTGTCAGGGAGCATCCATGGCGTCGCCGCGGCCTGTCCCGGCGCGTTCGCTGACTTTCTTGATATGACGATATGCCTTTCTTGCCTGCGCCTGCGTCGCGTCTTAGACTGGAGCGACGTCGGCCGCATCGCGCGGAGTGGCGGAGGGTCGTCGTACCAGAAGCATTCGCAAGTCGTCGTCCGGTTCGCGAGGTCCCCGGCCTGACGGCCGACCCAAGTGGCCTGGGCGGCTTCACGGGTCCAGTTCCGCTTCCGAAGCCCGAAACAGGGGCGGCTTCGACCGTCCCGGGGGAGGTCGACGATGGAACGGATGGAGCATATTCACGGTTCGTTGATCGACGGCGAAGACGTCGTCCTGCAAGAGGTCGACGGCTATCTCGCCAGCCACGACCACAAGGGGGGCCGAAAGACGCTTTACGGCTATTTCGAGATGCCCACCGCCGAGCTGCAGCGCCTGAACCACGACCGCTGCTACCGCCTCGTGCTGAGCGACGGCCGGAAGGCGAACATCTACACCGAGGTGATCCCCAGCAATGTGCCGGGGAAGTCCATCGCCGAGTTCCACATCAGCGGCGCCCTCAAGAAGTGAGCCCCGCCGGCCCCGGCCGGCGGCGACGCGGGGAGGCTTCGAGCCGGCCGCCCGGCCGGGGCCTCCCCGCCGGCGCGTTGGGGGAAGGGGGGGCGGGTCCGTGGGGTCGCGACGATCGCTCCGGTTACGCCCGAGTCGTCCGGCCGGCCCCGGGAATCCCCCGTCGGTAGTTTGCTCCGGGAGGGACCGTGATCCGATAACCAGGGTTGCGGACGCGGCCCCGCGGCCGGCCCACGCCCAACCTTCCCGGCTCCCGTCGTCCTCCGCGACCGCGGGTCGGCGGACGCTCGGAGCCGCCCGGATCGGTGGAATCGTCGAATGCTCTTCCTGCAGGCTTCGCCGTGCGATCGCGGGGGGGAGTGCTCCCCGAGAAAATCGCGAGCCGGAAAAAATCCGAGTAGGCCTCCGGATCGACCCTAAGTGACTCGGGCGGCACGCTCCGCCAGTGTCAGGGCGTCGTCGCATCCCCGGCCCGAGGGGGCTCGGCGGCAAGAAAACGGTTGGCTAGGTCGACCCAGGTGGTTATCTTGCGTTCGTCCCGACGGGGGACGTCGCCGAGCCGACGGAGAGCGGGTCGGCGCCCGAGGAGCATTGCCACGATGCCGCACACGTCCCGAACCGATCGAGTCCGCGGGTGCCTCCTGGGCCTGGCCGTCGGCGACGCCCTGGGGGCGCCGCTGGAAGGCCTCACGGCCCAGCAGATCAAGACGCACTACGGCCGGGTGAAGAACTACGTCGACGGCGTCCAGGCCTGGAAGCGCAAGCCCTACCGCTGGCGGATGCGCGGCCTGTATTCGGACGACACCCAGCAGTCGCTGGCGCTCTGCGACGTCCTGCTGGAACGCGGGGGCGTCGACCAGGCCCGACTGGCCGAGATCTACGTCGCCATGGCCGAGGCCCAGGGGCCGTTCCTGGGGGTCCACCGCGGCATCGGCCGCAGCTTCCGCCAGGTGCTGATCGACCTGCGGCGGGGGATCTCGCCGCGCTGGAGCGGCCAGACCAAGGCCGGGATCGGCGCCGCCATGCGGATCGCCCCCGTCGGCCTCTTCTGCGACGAGGCCGACTCCATCTTCGCGGCCGTCATGGAAGCCAGCCTGACCACCCATCGCGACGTCCGCAGCCTCAGCGGCGCGCTGACCGTGGCGCACGCCGTCCGCCGCCTCGTCGCAGCCGAGCCCCGCGACCCGAGCCTGCTGCTCTGGCTGGCGTCCGACGTCGCCCGCGACGAGGGCCGCATCGCCGCCGAAGGCTACGGCGAGGTCGTCCTCTCGCTCGAGAACCACGCCCGATCGATGTCGAAGGCCCTGGCGCACGCCGAGACCCTCCTGGAGACGCGCCGCGAGCGGGCCCTGCCGGCCCTCGCCGAGGAGGCGAACCGCCACGGCGCCGAGCCCGACTGCAAACGCCCCACCATGGGATTCCCCCCCGCCTGCATCCCGACCTGCCTGTACATCCTGCTCACGACCGACTCGTTCGAGGAGGCGATCCTCGAGGTCGTCAACCTCGGCGGCGACGCCGACACCACGGGCGCGATCCTCGGCGCCATGGCCGGCGCCCACTACGGGGTCGACGAGATCCCCCACCGCTGGCTCGAAGGGCTCCAGAACCGCGAGGGGATCGAGAACCGGGCCCTCGCCCTCGCCCGCGGCTCGGCGGCCGGGCTGGTCATCCCCGACCTGATCGCCACCGAGCAGGACCTGAACGCCCAGGAATCCGCCCACCTGGCGCGTCACGCCGCCCTCGCCCGCCAGGGGGGCGACCTCGGGGCCAACCAGGTCATCTGACGCCTCGCGCGTCGCGGCAGGGGCTCGGCGGTCCCCAAGCACGCACGCGCCCCCTTTTTCGGCGCGGGCGCGCGGAGTAGGATAGACTGGTACGCGACGTTTGCGCGCACCCTCCCGTCCGGCGCGACGGGACCGGGCCGCCCCCGCGGGCGGCGCGTGCGCATCCCTCCGTCCCGCTCGGAGCGTCTGACCGATGAGCACGACCACCCCCGTCCGGATCCGGCGGCAGCTCGACGAGGCCGAGGGCTACCTCATGCTCGAGATGCCCCGGTACGCGCTTCGGATCCTGGAGAGTCGGTCCGATTGGCCCCTGATGACCTTCGAGGCCAACTTCCTCAAGGGCGAGGCGCTGCGCTGCCTGAACCGCAATCGCGAGGCCCTGGCCTGCCTTGAGGCCGCCGCCGCGCTGCGGCCCGACGACGTCGCGGTGGCCCTGGCGCAGGGCTGGTGCTACAAGCGGACGAACCGCCTGGCCCAGGCCGTCGACGCCCTGGAGCGGGCCCGCCGGCAGGAGCCCGACAACGCCCTGATCCATTACAACCTGGCCTGCTACTGGAGCCTCGCCGCCAACGCCCCCAAGGCGCTCGAAGAGCTGGCCGCGGCCCTGCAGCTCAAGCCCGAGATGCGGCGGATGATCGCCGAAGAGGGCGACTTCGACTTCCTCCGCGGCGATTCGGCGTTCGAACGCCTCGTGAAGGACGCGACCCCGTCGATTTGATCTGGAGTGCGGGGCGAAGGCGAAGGAGGGGAGGTGGGAGCGATGGGCCGGGGCCGATCGCTGGCCCGTCGCCGCCCCGGTGAATACGGGGCGGGACGGCGTCGCGAGGATCGGCTCAGACCTCGTCGAGGACCCGCTGAGTGATCTCTTTCTCGCAGTACTTGCACCACTTCCAGCGCTTGGCGCCGACGGTCTCGTCGAGGTGCTTGTGGGCCAGGCGGACGCTGCGGAACCAGATCTTGGTCTCGTCGTCGCCGATCTTCTCCAGGCGGGGGCAGCGGGCGAAGTGGAGCAGGTTGGTGGCCGCCGAGCCCGGGCCCTTCCCTTTCACGACGGGAAGCGTACCGTGGAAGATGAACCCGATGGCCTCCACCTTCGCCTCGGCGAAGTCGTCGAGGGACTCGATGACGTGGATTCCGGCCTGTTCTTGGATCGGCATGCGAAGGATCCCCAAAGAGGATAGGTCGACTTCATCGATTCGACCGATAAGTGAGAGTTTAAACAAATTGTAAGAATTCCGCAAGGTGAACGGGACCGCGGGCGCGTCGGACGCCCCCGCCGAACGTCGTCCGCCGGGCGGGAGGCCCGGTGGGGCCCCGGGTGAACCCTTGATCCGAGAGACGGTCGGACACCTCCGCGACCTGCCGCGCTATCGGCAGATCCTCACGACGCTGGCGCGTTACGGATACCAGGACGTCGTCGCGGCGCTGCGCCTGGAGACCATCGTCCGGCCGCTCGAACGGGTCGCGCTCGGCGAGGAGGTCGCGCAGCTCGACCGCCCCCGCCGCCTCCGCCTCATCTGCGAGGAGCTGGGGCCGACGTTCGTCAAGCTGGGCCAGCTCCTGTCGACCCGGCCCGACCTGCTGCCGGAGAGCTACACGAACGAGCTGGCCGCCCTGCGCGACGACGTCCGGCCGTTCCCGTCGGAGCAGGCGGAGGCGATCCTCGTCGAGGAGTACGGCCGGCCGCTCGCCGCCTGCTTCGCCTCGATCGACCCCACGCCGGTCGCCTCGGCGTCGATCTCGCAGGTCCATCGCGCGGTCCTGCACGACGGCCGGACCGTCGCCCTCAAGGTGCGGAGGCCGGACCTGCACAAGGTCGTCGCGGCCGACCTCGACATCCTCAAGAACCTGGCGCAGCTCGCCGAGCGGCGGCTGCCGGCGCTGGCGGTCTACCGGCCGCTCGCGCTGGTCCGGGAGTTCGAGCGGACGATCAA
This sequence comes from Paludisphaera mucosa, assembly GCF_029589435.1. Taxonomy (NCBI): domain Bacteria; kingdom Pseudomonadati; phylum Planctomycetota; class Planctomycetia; order Isosphaerales; family Isosphaeraceae; genus Paludisphaera; species Paludisphaera mucosa. Next base: position 785,623 of record NZ_JARRAG010000001.1, read on the forward strand.
GCGCGAGCTGGATTTCAGCATCGAGCTGCGGACGATCAAGCGCTGCCAGGCCCAGTTCGCCGGCGACGCCACGGCCCACATCCCGTTCGTCGTCGAGGAATTCTCGACGCCCCGCGTGCTTGCGATGGAGTTCATCGGCGGCGTCCGGGTCGACGACGTCGCGGCGATCCGCGGGCTCGGCCTCGACCCGGGCGAGGTCGCCGTCGCCGGGGCGCGGATCCTGATCAAGCAGATCTTCCAGTTCGGCTTCTTCCACGCCGACCCCCACTCGGGCAACCTCCGCGTGCTCGGCGACGGCGTCGTCGCCCCGCTCGACTACGGCATGTTCGGCCAGCTCGACCCCCGCACCCGCGAGCGGATCGCCGACCTCCTGATCGGCCTGCTGGCGCAGGACGTCGACGGGGTCCTCAAGGCGCTCGACGAGCTGGAGGTCCGCGGCGAGGCCGTCGACGCCCGCGAGCTGCGCCGGGACGTCGGCGAGCTGGTCCAGAGTTACTGCGACCTGACGCTGGCGACGATCGACCTTGGCGTCCTGCTCCGCGAGCTGGTGGGCCTGATCCGCCGGCACCGCCTCCTGATCCCGCCCGACCTGGTGCTCCTGATCCGCTCGCTGGTGACGATCGAGAGCACCGGCCGCGCGCTCGACCCGAAGTTCGACATCGCCCGCCAGCTCGAACCGATCCTCCGCAAGCTGGCGCTGCGACGATACAGCCCGCGTCGCCTGATGACCCAGGCCGCGAGCACCGCCAAGGACGTCCAGCGCATCGCCACGCTCCTGCCCGACCTCCTCAGCCACTCGCTGGAGTCGATCAAGCGCGGCGAGCTGAACGTGAAGTTCGACCTGCAGGGCTTCGAGCGCCTCGTCCGCCAGCTCACCCGGGCGAGCAACACGCTGGCCGTGGGGATCGTGATCGCCGGGCTTTTGGTCGCCTCTTCGCTGATCTTCCGGGGAGGCGCGAGTTCCCTGGCCCAGCTCGGCTACGGGCTCGGCATGGCGCTGAGCCTGTGGCTGATCTGGAACATGTCGCGCAATTCCTGATCGCGGGTCAGGTGCGGATCTGCCCCCAGCGGTACGTCGCCAGCATGCCGAAGATGAAGAGCGGCATCCAGGCGGCCAGCGCCGGCGAGAGCACCCCGTCGCCGCCGAGGTACTGGCAGACGATGCCGGCCCCGTAGAACACGGCCGAGTTCCCCAGCGCGAAGCCCAGGTTGATGAACATGTTCCTCCCGTAGCCGCCGAGGACCAGGGGCAGGCTCATGAACATCAGCGTCAGGGCCAGGAAGGGCCGCAGGGCTCGCGCGTGGATCGTCCCCTCGATGCTGACCCGGTCGTGGCGGTCGGTCGAGGGGTCGACCAGGCCGTTCACCAGCTCGTACATCGTCCCGTACTGATACCAGCTCGACTTGCGGATCATCACGTCGAACGAGAGCGAGGTGTGCACGAAAACCAGGTCGCCGCTATGCGTCGCGGCGTCGCCGACCGGGGGCGGGAAGCCCTTCGGGTCGGCGACCTTCACGACGATCGAATCGGGCCGGGTCAGCTCCTCCTCCGGGACCGGCGGCGAGATCTTGGCGCCGCGCACCAGCCAGCCGCCGCGCAGGGGGGCCGTGGGGTGGTCCTGGGGGATGTAGGTCGCCTCGTCGCCCTCGATCTCGCGGGTCGCCCCGAAGACCTGGATCGGCACCGTGACGTTGAACCGCTCCAGGATCGTCCGATGCGCCCGGTCGGCCTTCCGGCCCGAGAACATCAGGAGCCGCGAGTCGTAGGGCGTGGTCTGGACGATGACCGCGCTCGTGCCGTCGTCGGCGTGCGACTTCTGCAGCTCCTCGGCGTAGCGCGGGATGATGAACTCCTGGTTGGCGATCGAGAAGAAGCTCACGATGATCGACGAGATGATCACGGGCCGGATGATCCGGTGCGTGCTCACCCCCGCCGCCAGCATGGCGAGCTGCTCGTTGGCCCGCTGCATCCAGGTCACGGTGAAGATCGCGGCCATCATGCTGATGACGCCGCCGAGCTTGTCGAAGTACTCGGCCTGGCGGACCAGGTAGTAGCGGCCCATCGCCGACATCAGCTGCCCGAAGCCGACCGTCCGCTTGGTGAACTCGTCGACGTTCGAAAACGCGTCGAGCACGATCCAGAGGCCGACGAACGAGACGTAGCAGGTGACGTAGGCCTTGAAGAAGGCCCAGAACCGCTGCCGATCCAGGATTCGCACGACGCGTCCCCCCCCACCCGGCGTAAACCGATCAGTATTTGATGATCCGAGGGTACACCCAGCCCGCCAGCAGCGCCAGGACGAGGTTGCTGATCCAGAGCGACTTGTAGGGGGCCATCGTCCCCTCCTTGCCCATGTTGATGCCCAGCAGCATGAGCGGGTAATACAGGCCGATGATCGGCAGGAAGCAGGTCATGAACGCGCTCAGGAAGTCGCGCTTGGCGAAGCGGATGCCGATCGGCGCGCCCAGGACCACGAACAGGATGGAGCCGAAGGCCATCGACGTCCGGAGCTGCTTCTCGGTCTCGAACTCGTCGCTCCGCTTCTTGTAGAAGCTGTTCATGACGAACGACTCCTTGACGTCGTCCCACTTCACGTCGCCGATCCGGCCGGCCGCGAAGAGCAGGCCGGCGGACATCGCCTCTCGCTTGCGATCGACGGCCAGGTGCTCGCGGGCCTTGGCGAGCTCGGCGTCCAGCTCCGCGTTGGTGTGCTCCTGGATCGACTTGAGGCCGATCTTCTTGTTGTCCTCCGGCAGCGGGAATTCGAAGGTCTGCCCCTTCTCGGGCAGGAGCGTGACCTCCTGGCCGCTGCCGTAGTTCTGCACCACGCCCTCTTCCAGGTAGACGACGACCATCTTGCGGTCGAGGTCGAAGTGGAGCCGCGCGGCCTTCGCCTGGATCGTCGTCGTGTACGTCTCCGACCCGTCGGGGAGCCGGCCCTTCTTCTTGAACGTCGGCTTGATCAGGACCCGGTCCTCGACGTCGAGCACCTTGATCGAGATCGGGCTGCCGGGGAGCGTGAACTGCTTGTCGCGCTTGAGGAACTTGTAGACGACGTCTTCCATGTCGCGGAAGAGGACGAGCTTGGCCTCGTGGGCGCTGACGGGGATCCACGTCCGGCTCAGCTGCCAGAGCGTGCCGCTGACCACGCCGCCCAGCAGGATCGTGGGCCAGATGACGGTCATGACGCTGAGGCCGGCCGTCTTGACGGCGATGATCTCGTTGTCGCCGGCGATCCGGCCGTACACCACCGTCACCGCGAAGAGCAGCGAGACCGGCGTGGTGTAGGGGAGGGTGCTGGGGATGATGTACGGGATCAGGTGGAGCATGTCGCGGGGCGTGAGCATCTTGCTGTTCATCGCCTCGGCGGCGACCATGAACAGGACGAAGATGCCCGTCATCGTGATCAGCGCCATGGCGAAGGCGCGGAACACTTCCCCCCAGACGTAGCGTTGAAGGATTCCCAAGGCGAGCCCTCCCAGCCCAGCATCCATGCCCCCTGGGAAGGGGCTCGTTCTCGGTCCGTGATTCCAAAGGCCGCCGGTCGGGCCGTCGCGTCCTGCGAGGGTCCGGGCCGGCGTCGGGCCGTCGCGGCTATTCGTCGGGGGCCGGCCGGAGCGTCGCGCGGACGGCTTCGGCCAGCCGGCGCGCGCCCTCGGCGAGCGTCGCCTCGTCGGGGACCCCGAACGAGAGCCGCAGGTGGTGGCGAGGGGCCGCGGTCGGCTCGGGGGCGAAGGCGAATTCGCCCGGCACGTAGATCACGCCCTCGGCCAGACACCGGGCGAAGAGCGGCCCGTCGAAGCCGGCGTCGACCTCTTCGGGCAGCGTCATCCAGACGTACAGGCCGCCGTTGGGCCGGGTCCAGCTCACGCGGTCGCGGATGGGCGCGAAGTAGCGTTCCAGGGCCTCGACGAAGACGTCGCACTTGCGGGCGTAGAGGGCCCGGAGGTGCTCGACGTGGCGATCGTACTCGCCGCCGGCGAGGACCAGCCGGACGAGCTTCTGGACGAAGTTCGAGGTCCCGAAGTCGTGATTCCCCTTGAGCGCCAGGATCGGGTCGACGAGGGCCTTCGGCAGCACGCCGTAGCCCAGCTTCATGCCCGGGCTGAACGTCTTGCTGAACGTCCGCGCCAGGATGACCGTCTCGCCCTCGGGGTCCAGGCTCCAGAGGCTCCGGCCTTCCTTGTGGTCGTAAGAAAGGCCGTGGTACGCCGAGTCTTCCAGCAGGTAGATCCGGCGCCCCGCCTTCTCCGACCAGCGCCGGACCAGGTCGACGAGCGGCTTGCGGCGGTCGTCGGCCAGGCTGATTCCGGTGGGGTTGGCGTGCTCGGGGATGGTGTAGATCAGCTTCACCTTCTCCAGCAGCCCCTCGTCGCGGAGCCGGCCGAGCGTCGCCTCCAGGGCGTCGATCTGCAGGCCGTGCTCGTCGATCGGCGTGCGGATCGCGCGGGCGCCGCGGGTTTCGAGCGGGCCGAGGAAGACGAAGTACGTGGGCGATTCCACGATGACGATGTCGCCGGGGTCGAGCAGGGCCTCGCCGACGAGGTAGATCAACTGGGCCGAGCCCGTGGTCAGGACCGTGCGGCCGACCGCCTGGCGGTAGGTCCCGGGGGGGACGCCGTGCTGCACCTCGAGGCGTTCGACCAGGATCGCCCGCAGGGCCTCGTCGCCGATCGTCGTGCCGTACTGGAGCGCGGAGCGGCCCGCCGGCTCGTCGCCGAGGATCTGCGCGGCGGCGTGGGCCGTGGTGGCGATCGGGAGCGACTGCTGGTCCACGAACCCGGCCGCCAGCGAGACGATCTCCGGACGCTCCAGCGCGAGCTTCATCAGGCTGCTGATCGAGGGGGCGCTGGTGCGGGCCGTGGCCGCGCTGAGGTGGGTGGATAGTGTCATCGTAAGTCGAGGCCGGCTTCGGGAAAAAGGGGCTTCGGGACGGGTCCAGGGGTACTCTAGCGACGGCGCGGGGACTGTCAAGCTCGCCTGGCGGGGCGGATCCGCGTCGCGGCCCGTCGGTTCAGACAGTCGAGGTCGGCGTCCGGTTCGGCCGGGCGGTCAGGCCGCGGCGTATTCGTCGCCCCAGAAGAGGTATTCGTTGCTGTCGGCCGGATAGCGGCGGATCTGGTCCTGGAGCTGGTCGAGGAAGCCCTGGACGTGGCCGCCGGCCTGGGCCTCGTCCTGGGCGTCGCGGGGCAGGACGAAGTGGGGATGGAACTGCATGTGGTACCGCGAATCCTCGCCCACGCGGCAGAAGACCGGGACGACGGGCGCCTGGGTCATCGCCGCCAGGGCGATCCAGGTCGTCGAGAAGGTGTAGCGGCGGTCGAGGAACCGGGCCGTGGTCGTCAACTGGCCGCTCCAGCGGACGTCCCCAGCCAGGAACAGGAGCATCCCCGACTTGAGCACGCGGGCGGCCCGCAGGATGCTGCTGGCGGCGTCGGAGGCGTCGCCCTTGCGGGAGATGAACAGCTTGTCCTGGCTGAGCGGGCCCTCGTGGTCGAAGCGCGAGGCCATGAACTTCGAGAGGCTGCGCGGCTTCTCCATGTAGAGCTTGACCGGGTAGTCGTTGCGGTAGAGCCAGTGCGCCGGCAGCATGTGCGCGCCGAAGTGGCTGGTGAGCACGATGCACCCCTTGCCGAGCGCGCGGGCGGCGTCGAGGTGCTCGCGGCCCTCGACGTCGAACATGCCCAGGGCGCGGGCGTTGGAGGGGACGTCGACGAGCAGGTCGCGCGACCGCCAGAGGATGTGGTTGCCGGCGAGGCGGTTGCTGACCGCGGGGACGTCCCAGTCGCAGCCCAGGATCCGGCCGCCGCGGGCGACGGCCTCGTCGAAACGCAGCCGCAGGGCCCGGTTCAGGCGATGCTCGAAGCGGCCGATGCCCGAGACGATCCGGGCGGCCGTCGGCAGGGGGAGCAGGCGCACCACCGGGAGCGTCCCCCGCAGGAATCTCTTACGGATCTTCACCCCGCGCCGATCCATCGACGTCACCTCGATCTTCCCTGCAGGCGGCCGTCGCGCGACGTCGCCGTGACGCCGGCGCCGGCCGGGGCGGAGTTTGGCACGCATGGACGGAAGCGGCAACGCCAAAATCCGCGCGAGGCGTCAGCCGCGGGGCTTCCGGAAGATCAGCACGTTGTTCGTCCCGCCGAAGCCGAACGAGGCGCTCATCACGGCGTCGAGCCGCGCGGCGCGGGCCTCGTCGGGGACGTAGTCCAGGTCCAGCTCGGGGTCGGGGACGTGGTTCACGGTCGGCGGCACGACCTGGTCGCGCAGCGCCCGCAGGCAGGCGGCGGCCTCGACGGCCGACGCCGCGCCCAGCGTGTGGCCGATCGCCCCCTTGATCGAGCTGACCGGCGGGGCCTTGGCCCGGTCGCCGAAGACCTGCTTCACCACGCCGGTCTCGACCTGGTCGTTGATCGTCGTGCTGGTGCCGTGGGCGTTGTAGTAATCGATCTCCTCGGGGCCCATCCCGGCCTTCTCCAGCGCCAGCTCGACGCAGCGGCGGATCCGCTCGGGGCTGGGGGTGGCCATGTGGTAGCCGTCGGAGTTCATCGCGTAGCCCGCCAGCTCGGCCTGGGGCGTGAGGCCGAGCCGCTCGACGGCCTTCCCCGTCGCCAGCACGACCATCCCGGCGCCTTCCGACATCACGAACCCCGATCGATCGCGGCTGAACGGCCGGCTGGCCTGCGAGGCGTCGGCCTCGGAGCGATCGCCGGGCCGGGCGTTGAAGAGGGCCTTCATGGTCGAGAAGCCGTTCACGATCGCCGGCGTGAAGGCGCTCTCGCCCGCGCCGCAGAGGGCGAGGTCGGCGTCGCCGGCCCTCAGCATCATCGCCCCCATGATGATCGCGTGGCCGCCCGACGCGCAGGCGTTCGCGGGGGCGACGCCCGGCCCGTAGAGCCGGAGCTGCTGCGAGATCTGGCCGCCCGCCTGATTGACGAGCAGGCCTGGGACCAGGAACGGGCTGGTCGACAGGTCCTTGCGCTTCCGCATCCGGGCCTGCTGGGCTTCCAGGAAGTCCATGCCGCCGAAGGCCGAGCCGACCGCCACCGCCACCCGATCACGATCGATGCGGTCCTCGACGCCTCCCAGCCCGGCGTCGGCCCAGGCGGCGCGGGCCGCGACCATCGCCAGCGAGAGGAACCGGGCCGAGAGCCGGGCGAACTCGCGGTCCTCGTTCCGGGACGCCGCCTCCAGGCCCTCGACGAGGCCGGCGACGTCCTGCAGGTATTGTTCGCGGTCGAGCGACGCGTGTCGGCGGATGCCGGACTCGCCGGCGATCAGCCCCCGCCAGGTCGCGTCCATGTCGATGCCCAGGCAGGTGATCGCGCCATGCCCCACCACGAAGACCGGTTCCGCCATCGTCGCCTCGCTCCCTCGGATCCGATCGGCTCCCGCGCCGGGCCGGCCGACCTGCTGATTTTCCATCCCCGATGATCGTATGATGACGGCGTCGTCCGCAAGCCGATCGCCTGACCGAGGGACCTCTCCATGCGGCTCGTCAAGTACACCCTGGCCCCCGAAGGCTCCCCCCGCGTCGGGCTTCTGGACGGCGACTCCATCGTCCCGCTGGGCGAGGGGCCGCTGCGGCTCTCGGAGATCCTCCATGACATCGACCCGGCTTCCGCCGTGCGGGCCCTCGCCGCTGCGGCCCAGACGCGGCACCAAATCGCCTCGGTCCGCCTGCTCGCCCCCATCGACCGCCAGGAGGTCTGGGGCGCGGGCGTGACCTACGAGCGGAGCAAGAAGGCCCGCGAGGAGGAGTCGGAGCGGGCGGCGACGTTCTACGACCTGGTCTATCGGGCCGAGCGGCCGGAACTCTTCTTCAAGGCCACGCCCCATCGCGTCGTCGGCCCGGGGACGCCCATCCGCATCCGTCGCGACGCGCGCTGGACCGTGCCCGAGCCCGAATTGGCGCTCGTCGTCTCGCCGAGCCTGAAGTTGGTCGGCTTCACGATCGGCGACGACGTCAGCTCGCGCGACATCGAGGGCGAGAACCCGCTGTATCTCCCCCAGGCCAAGGTCTACGACGGTTGCTGCGCGCTGGGGCCCGGCGTCGTCCTGGCCGCCGCGGACGACTTCCGCGACCGGGAGATCCGCCTGGAGATCGAGCGGGGGGGGAGCGTCGTCTTCCAGGGGGCGACCTCGACCGCCCGGATGGCGCGACGGTTCGAGGACCTGATCGCCTGGCTGGGACGCGACCAGTCGTTCCCGGACGGCCTGATCCTGCTGACGGGGACCGGGATCGTCCCGCCCGACGACTTCACGCTGGAGCCCGGCGACGTGGTCCGGATCGCGATCGACGGGCTGGGCTCGCTGGAGAACCCCGTCGCCCGGGGCTGAGGGTCGAGGACGCCGTGGTCGATCGGCTGGAGGCGGAGAAGTCCGCCGAAGGGTGAAGTGATTCGGGGGTCGGAGCGACCCCCGAACAGTTGACGATCGCGGACGGAGTCCGCCGAGGCGGTCAGGGGGTCTTGGTCTCTTCCTTGGGGGCTTCGACCTTGGGCTCCTCCTTGGGAGCTTCGACCTTCGGCTCTTCCTTAGGAGCTTCGACCTTGGGCTCCTCCTTCGGGGCCTCGACCGGAGGGGCCACGGCCGGCGGCACGTCGGCCTTCGGCCCGGCGGGCGCGACGGCGGCCGGGGGCGAGGGCGGCGGGGTGGTCGGCGGGACCTCTTCGGTGTTGCAGCCGCTGATCACCACGCAGAGCCCGAGGGCCGAAGCCGGCAGCAAAGCCTTCAATGCCGTTTTCATCTTGGATGCGCTCCTAACATGAGGGAAGATGCGGACGGAGACGTCGATTCGACGTTTCCGGGGCGTCGTTGCTCCCGGCCAGCACACTTGCGTGATGGCCCCGTCTCGCGGAAATCCGGGTTCATTCTAGTGCGACGGCGGGGGGGCTTCAACGACCTACCGTCGTTTCATGGCGAGTCTCTTTTTCTACGGGGACTTCGGGTTGCGGCCGATCGCCGCGACCCCCGCCGCCCGCCACGTCCGACCCGGTCCGAGCCGTCGCCGGAGGCATATCCACCTCCACCGAGGATGCCTTCAAGTTCCCGTCCGGCGACGGCCGATCTGATACGATGAGTCAGAAGAGCGTCGCCGGATGCGCGACGGTCGCCCCCGAGGACAGGAGGTCTCGCATGATCCCATCGACGGTAGCCGCGGACAAGGTCGAGGAAGTCATGCCGACCGTCGTGGAACTGCTGCGCTCGGTCTCGGAGAAGGCGAAGCTCAGGTCCATCCAGGCGGACACCTTGCTGCTGGAAGACCTTGCGCTCGACTCGCTGGACATGGTCCGCGTCGTCATGTCGATCGAGGACCGCTACGGCGTGAGCATCGACCTCGACGAGGTCGCCGACATGAAGTCGGCCGGCGACGTCGCCCGGACCCTGCTCCGGGAATCGAAGTCCGCCGCCTGACCCTCGCCCGCGCATCCGGGCGAGTCCGACCGGCTCGCCCTGCTCCCAACGCCCCGCGCGACGACCCTCCTCGGCGTCCTCCCACCTCGGCGCGATGGTCCTTTTCGAGTCCGATCCGACTCGCCCTTCCTCCTCCCGTCGCGGGTCGCTCGACCCTTCTCGACGAGGCTCGCCTCCATCAAGGTCGTCCGAATCGAAGGTCCCCTATAGGGGCCGACTTCCGCGTTCGACGACGTCGATCGTGCGGGCGGATCTCACAATCGCGATTGTCCGCGTTACACGGGTTTTGTAAGAACTTCCCGCGGCGACATCTTGAATCGCACTGCGCAGCGAAGGGGTTGCGACCCCGCGACGAAATGAGGTCGACCCGTAAAGCCCTGATAAATCATCGATTAGAGTGTGACCACGACGGTGCGACGGGCGATCCGACCGTGTCCGGGGATTTCTTCCGCACGGACGGCGCGGGCTTTGCTATCTAGGGGAAACGCTTCAACAGATCCGCCGGACGCCGTCGCCGATGCGGATCGTTCCCTCCAGGGCGGCGCACGACGACAGCCGGGTCAGACGATCGATGTTTGCGACGACGCGACGGATCGAATGCAGTCCCGCCGACCGTTCAGGATGACTGGTCGGACGCAGGAACACGGAGGTGTGTATGGCCCGGATCAGGACGTTGGCTGGTGGGATCGCCGCTTGGATCGCTGTGTCCACCTCCGCGGCGGCGGCCCCTTTGTCCTGGTTCGATTCGCAGGCCACCCTCACGGCGTGGTACGCCACCCAGTTGAATAGCGGCGGCAACATCTACGCCCCGCCCTCGTCGGCCAATGCGGTCACGAATCTCACCTCCAATTGGTACGCCCGATCGGTCCCGGCGCCCGTCGCCGCCCCGGTGGCGAGGACGACCTCCACTTACGCAACCGTCGTGCCGGCGGCCACCTCGAATGTGAGCGTCCTGCCGGCCCCCGTCGCCGCCGCCGCGCCGACGGTGACGGCCGCCTCGATCACGCCGACGTCGTCCTCCACCACGCCCGCCGCGCTCAGCTACACGCCCCAGGCCACGTTCGGCAGCTCGACGGGGAAGGCCGACGCCTTCATCAACCTGGGGGGCCAGCCGTACGCCGAGGCCTCGAGCCTGACCGTGGGCGACGCGAAGCCCTGGTACCAGAGCCCGGCCGCCGCCTCGGCGTTCGGCGGCACGCCCACGGCGGACCAGCAGGCGGGGTTCACCCAGGACGTCCTGAACAAGGTCGAGAAGACGTTCCAGCTCAGCGGCCTGAACGTCAACCTGACCGCCGACCCCAACGTCCCGGCCTCGCACACGATGAGCGTCGTCTCGGGGGCGTCCTACGGCCCCAACGCCAACGCGATCGGCATCACCGACGTCGGCAACAACGGCTTCACCTTCATCGACAAGCTGAACTACGCCACGAACGAGGATCAGCTCTCCTGGGCCGTCGCCCACAACGTGTCTCACGAGCTGATGCACGCCTTCGGCATCGGCCAGCACCCGGACCAGACCGGCGACTTCATCGACGCCGCGACGGCCAACTGGAATCTGCTCACCGACCCCAACACCACGTTCAGCCCGTCGGCCGTCGCCCTGCTCAAGAGCCAGAGCGCCAGCGGCGTCGACGCCGGGAGCATCGGGGCCGAGGTCATGAAGAGCGGCCTGCTCGCCGCCCAGGAGGACGCCTTCAACGTGGACGGCGACCAGGTGCTGGCGGCGCCCGTGCCCGAGCCGGCCACCCTGGCCGTCTGGGTCGTCGCCGGCCTCGGCGGGGGCCTCGTCCTCCGGCGTCGCAACGCCCGCCAGGCCGCCTGATCCGCAAAGCCCTCTCGCACCTCCCGCCGGCTGCCTGACCCGGCCTTGACCCCTCGCCCCTGCTCGTGGTCCGATGACGGATGTCGAGGAATCGCCTCGTCGGTCGAAGCTCCCTACCGCACCCGTGACTCCATGACCGCCTGGGTCCCCATCGGCCTGACCGCCGTCCTGCTCCTCCTGCCCAGGCTCCTCGGCCCCGGCCGTCGCCCGTCCCGACCGGCCGAGATCGGGTGGAGCCTCATGCCGCTCTGGTGGCTGGCCCGCCTCTACACCCGCCTGGTGCACGGCCTCCGCAACGAGGGCTGGGCCCCTTTGCCCGAGCACGGGCCGGCGATCTTGATCGCCAACCACACGTGCTGCGTCGACCACTTGCTCCTGCAGTCGCGATGTCGCCGCGTGCTCGGCTTCATGATCGCCAGGGAGATGTACGAGCTGCCGATCGTGCATCGCTTCTGCGTGCGCACCGGCTGCATCCCGGTGAACCGGGACGGCCGCGACATCCAGGCCACCCGCGCCGCGCTTCGGGCGCTCGAAGAGGGCCGCGTCGTGCCGATCTTCCCCGAGGGCCGGATCACGCCCGAGTCGGGCCGGGCCCTCGGTCCCGTCCGCTCGGGCGCGGCGTTCATCGCCGTGCGATCGGGCGCGGTGGTGGTCCCGGCGTTCATCTCCGGGACGCCGCCGACGATCGAGATCGGCCCGGCGCTCTGGACGCCCTCGGATTCGAGGGTGGTCTTCGGGGATCCGATCGACCTCTCCGACTTCAGCCGCTCTCAGGCCGCCGACAAGGACGTCCTGGCCCAGGTCTGCGAACGGTTCCAGAACGCCCTGCGCGAACTCCAGACGCGGAGCCTCGGCCGGGACGTGATCGCGCCCGATCCGTCCGACGAGCCCGCCGCCGTCGGTCCGGTCGAGTGAGCCCGCTCGACGTCCGAGCCGTGCTGGATCGCTACCCGCCGCCCGAGCGACCGCTGGGACCTCCGATCCCGCTGGGGGGCGGCGGCGGCCTGAGCGGGTCGCGATTGTGGCGATACACGTCTCCGCACGGCGAGCGGGTCCTCCGCGCCTGGCCGCCGGCGACGTCGAGTCCCGAGCGGGTCGTCCGGGTCCACGCCTGGCTGGCGGCGGCCGCCGACCTCGCCTTCGTCGCCCGCCCGCTGACGACGCACGACGACGCGACGGTCGTCGTGTTCGACGGCCGTTGCTGGGAGCTGACTCCCTGGCTGCCGGGCGAGCCCGGCTCGTCGAAATCGCCCACGTCCGAGCGCGTCCGCGCCGTCTTCGGGGGACTGGCGGAGCTGCACGTCCGACTCGCTCGCGTGGAGGGCCGGCGCGGCCCGAGTCCGGGACTGAACGCCCGTCTTGGCGAGCTGAAATGGCTGATCTCCGGGGGCTTCGACGCCCTGGCTTCGAAGCTCGCGACGAATCGCGACGACCGCTGCTCGCCACCGGCGCTCGCCTGGCTGGAGTTGGCGAGGATGGTCGCCCCCCGGGTTTCGACCTCGGCCGCGGCCGTTTCCCGGCGGATCTTGCCCTTGCAGCCCAGCCTCCGCGACGCCCGGACCGAGCACTTCCTCTTCGCGGGGGACGTTCTCACGGGCCTGATCGATTTCGGGGCGATGGACGTCGAGTCGGCGGCGGGCGACCTGGCTCGGTTGATGGGGGAATGGCTGCCCGGGGGCGAGTTCGAGCCGCTGCGGTCGGATGGGCTGGCGGCGTATCAGGCGATCCGGCCGCTGGCGGCCGAGGAGCTTGCGGCGGCCTCGGCGTTCGAGGAGCTCGCCGACGTCCTCATCGCCGAGCGCTGGATTCGCTGGCGGTTCGTGGAGGGGAGGCGGTTCGACGACGATCGGGCCTTCGACGAGGGGATCGCCCGGGGCTCGGCCCGCCTGCACAAACTGGCGGCCCGGATCGGGCCGGAAGCCTGAGTCAGGGTCGGCGGCCCGAAAGGCCGGGAGCGGAGGGGTCGCTGGGCTGGTCGGCGGCGTCGGTCAGGATTCTCTGGGCGTCTTCCTGGCGGAGGTTCACGCGCTGGATCGCCAGCGCGCGGCCGCTGCCGGGGTCGATGCTGACGAGCGCCCCGTTCAGCCGGGGGTCGCCGGTGGCGACGTCGAAGTGGCTGGGGACCATCGTGAGCGTGGCGCTCAAGACGCGGTCGTAGCGGCGGCCGAGGATGCCGTCGTGCGGGCCGGTCATGCCGACGTCGGACTGGAAGGCGGTGCCGCCGGGCAGGACCTGCTCGTCGGCCGTGGCGACGTGCGTGTGCGTCCCCAGCACGGCCGAGACCCGGCCGTCGAGGTAGCGGCCCAGGAGCTGCTTGTCGCTGGTGGCCTCGGCGTGGACGTCGACGAAGACGACGCGGACGTTGGGCCCGACCCGCTCCAGGATCCGGTCGGCCGCGTGGAAGGGGCAGTCGACGGGCTTCATGAAGGTCCGCCCCAGCACCGAGAAGACGGCCGCGAGCGTGCCGTCGCGGGCCTCGACCAGGGCGAGGTCGGGGCCCGGGGCCTCGGCCGGGAAGTTGGCGGGCTTGAGGACCCGGTCGGTGCGGTCGAAGACCTGGTGGATCTCGTCCTTGCGGTAGACGTGGTCGCCCATGGTCATGACGTCGACGCCGGCGTCGGTCAGCTCCTCGAAGCAGCGGAGGGTCAGCCCCGACCCGCCGGCGGCGTTCTCGGCGTTGCAGACGACCAGCCCGATCCCCCAGCGGCGGATGAGCCGGGGTAAAACCTGCGAGACGATCTTGCGGCCGGGCGATCCCACGACGTCGCCGATGAACAGGATCTTGAGGGGGTTCAACGCCTTGCTCGCTCTCGACGCGGGGGACTCAACGCGCGTATTCGACGCTTCGGCTCTCGCGGAGGACCGTCACCTTGACCTCGCCGGGGTAGGTCAGCTGGGCCTCGATGGCCTTGGCGACGTCGCGGCAGAGCGAGGCGGCCGAGGCGTCGTCGAGCTGCCGGCTGTCGACCATCACCCGCACCTCGCGGCCGGCCTGGATGGCGTACGCCTGCTCGACGCCGGGGAAGCCCAGGGCCAGCGACTCCAGCTCCTCCAGCCGCCGGACGTACTTCTCCAGCGTCTCGCGGCGGGCGCCGGGCCGGCTGGCGCTGATGGCGTCGGCGGCGGCGACGAGGACGGTGTAGGGGGCGTCGACCCGCAGGTCGTCGTGATGTCCGAGCGCCGCGTGGGTGACCTCCTTGCCCTCGCCGTAGCGGCGGAGCAGCTCGGCCCCGACGGCGGGGTGGCCCCCTTCCATCTCGTGGTCGGCCGCCTTGCCCAGGTCGTGGAGCAGGCCGCAGCGGCGGCCGAGGGCCCCGTCGAGGCCGATCTCCTCGGCCATCATGCCGGCGAGGAAGGCCACCTCGATCGAGTGCCGCAGCACGTTCTGCGAGTAGCTGGTGCGGAACTTGAGCCGGCCGAGGTAGTCGAGCACCTTCTCGTGCAGGCCGATGACGTCGGCCTCGCGGGCGGCCTCGCGGCCGACCTTGAGGATGTGCTGGTCCATCTCGTCGTGGGTGTCCTTGACGATCTCCTCGATGCGCGAGGGATGGATCCGGCCGTCCTGGATGAGCCGCTCGAGGGCGAGCTTGGCGACCTCGCGGCGGATGCTGTCGAAGCCGGTGACGATCACGACGCCGGGTGTGTCGTCGACGATGACGTCGACGCCGGTCGCCTTCTCGAAGGCGCGGATGTTGCGGCCTTCGCGGCCGATGATCCGGCCCTTCATCTCGTCGTTGGGGATGTCGACGGTGCTGACGGTGACCTCGGCCGTGTGCGACGCCGCGTAGCGCTGGATCGCGACGGCGAGGATCTCGCGGGCCCGCTCGCGGCTGGTCTCGCGGACGTGGGCCTCGTAGCGGAGGATGCGGTCGCCGGCCTCGGCCTTCAGCTCCTCCTCGATCCGGGCCAGCAGCAGGCGGCGGGCCTCCTCGGCCGAGAGCCCCCCCACGCGCTGCAGCTCCTCCAGCCGGCGGGCCTCCAGGCGCTCGACCTCGCGGCGGCCGGCGGCGATGCCGGCCTCCTTCTCGACCTGGAGGCGGTGGACCTCGTCGAGGTCGCGTTCCTTCTTGTTGATCATGTCGATCCGTTGATCCAGGAGGTCGCCGCGCTTCTCCAGCCGGCGCTCCTGCTCGCGGATCTCCTTGCGGGGCCCCTCCAGCTCGGCCTCCAGCTCGTGGCGGAGCCGCAGCGATTCCTCGCGCGAGGTCAGCTCCGCCTGGCGGAGGATGGTCTCGGACTCGCGGTGGGCGTTGGAGAGCAGCTGCTCGACCAGCCCGCGGGCGGACGTGGCGCGGCTGCGGGCCGCGATGTGGAAGGTTCCCCAGGCCCCGAAGACGCCCAGGATCAGCCCGATCAGGCCTGCGATCAGCTCTCCATACACGCCGTGCGGCCTTTCCAGGTCTGACTCACTTCCACACCGGCACGCGCGAGACGATGGCCGAGCCCCGCGGAGGGCCCGCCGATCGGGGCCGCCCTCGACGACGGGGCGCCGCGAGGCCGGAAACGGGGGAGGGCCGCTCCAGAGACTCGCCGCCCTCGCCAAAGGGGACCGGGGGGCGGCCGGGGCGCGACTGGACCTCCGCGTCCGCTCGGCGCGCGAGGCCCGGGCTCTACTCTATCAAAAGGTTAGGCGCGGTCAATCGCCCGCCGGGCGGGCGGGGCCGACCGCCCGCGCCGGCGGCCGTCCTCGTCACTTGGCCTTGCGCTTGTACGTCATCTGCAGCAGCTTGTAATACTGCCCCTGGGTCTCGTCGCTCTTGATGAAGAACGTGAACTCCCGCTCGTCCTCCCCCTTCAGGACCGTCTCCGTCTTGACGTCGTAAGGGGCCTTCGTGCGGGGATCGGTCGACTTGCCTAGGCTGGTCAGCGTCTTCGTCTTCTCGTCGTATGTCCCTTCCAGGACCATCATGTGTGGATCGCTGGAGTCGACCCAGACGTCGATGAACTTCTTCTTGGAGGGGTCGTAGCCGCTGATCCCATGGCCGCTGAAGGGTGCGCCGTTCATCTTGCCGTCGAACTTGCTGAGCAGCCATAAGCCGCCGGGCATCAGGCTGATCTCCTCGACCCCCTTCGAGACGTCGGGCGGGGCCTCCGGCCCACGCAGCCAGATTTTGACCTCGGCGTCCCAGGTTCCCACCTCCTTGGCCAGTTCCACGTGCTCGGCCGTCGGCTTGACCGGCTCGTCCTGGGCGCGAGCCGCCGCCGTCGAAAGCACCGCCAGGAACGCCGCGGACGCGAGGCGCAGGGTCGTCTTCATGCTTCCTCCTCGTGGTTCATGTGTTCGTAAGATCAGGCGACACGGGAGGGAATATCGGAGATCGCTGGAAGTTTGTCCAGTAAAATCGCCGACCCCTCCCGCGATTCGCGGAAGGGTGTTCGTGCGTCCTCGGCGATTATCGGGGCCCGCTCAGCGGGGAAGCGTGGGGAGGGCGGGCTCTTCGCCGGCGCGGGCGGTGGCCGACGCGGCGTGCGAGCCCGGCGTCTCGGCGGGGTCGCGAGGCGTGGGCGCGGGGGCCTTGAGCCCCAGGTGCTCGTGCAGGATCCGGCGCACCTCGCGGACCGCGAGGGGATCCTTCTGCACGCCGTGGTCGGACCGCACGATCTTCTCGGAGGCGACGCCTTCCAGGTGCGAGCTGCGATAGGGGACGACGCCGTCGGTGGTCTGGCGGCGGTCGTCGGGCCGCACCGAGCCGATGACCGAGTGCAGGACGACGTCCGACGCGAGCTTCATTTCCAGGATGGCCGTCAGGGTCGGCGAATCGGTCGCCAGGGTCTCGATGCTCGACGGGAACCGCCGGAATCGGCCCTTGAAGGCGTCCGGGTTGTCCTTCACGAGCTGGCTCAAGAGCTTGTGGATGGAATCCGGATCCGCGATCAGGTTCGTGCTGACCCGGCCGATCATGCTCCGCGAGAGGTCCGAGCCCCGGTGCGGCGTGGCCAGGAAGACGACCCGCTTCACGAACGGCAGGGGCTCGAAGAAGAGCAGCCGCTTGAGCTGGGCGAGCACGTCGGGAGGGCCGAGGATGTCCTCGAAGGTCTGGTCCGAGTTGAGCTGCCAGAGCTGCTCGCCGCTGGAAAGGACCATGCAATGGCTCAGCAGCCCGCCCATCGAGTGTCCCAGCAGGACCATGCGGTCGAAGTCGGGCTCGCGGCCGTCGGGGTTGTACATCGACTTGGCCTGCGTCAGCGCGTCGCGGAGGTTGGCCGCGGCGATCGGCAGCGGCACGCCGGTCGGATACATGTAGAGGAGGAACTGGTACCTGTCGCGGATCATCGGGTCGCGCTCGAGCTCGTCGAGCATCGGGATCCAGGCGAGCGGGCTGCTGATCAGGCCGTGGACCATGACCACCGGGATCTTCCCCGGCTCGTAAGGGCGGATCATCACGAGGTTGGCGCGTTCGAGGGCCTGCTCGGGCCGCATGAGGCCCGACCAGCGGAATCGCTCCAGGTCGGTCCGCGACCACATGTAGGCCAGGGGGGTCGTCAGGTCGGTCTCGAGCGCGATCTGCGTCGGCGGCTCGCCGACGAGCTGGTAGAGCAGGGGGTCGACGAGCCGGAGCGTGCACTGGCGGACCTGGTTGACGTCCTCGACCGGGTCTCGGAGCCGCGAGTTGGGGACGAGGAAGGCGGTCAGCGGGAAGGCCATCTCGGGCGGGTAGAACCGCTCGGCGGGCGGCCGGTCGGCCCGCTTGGCGTCGGCCTCGCGGACGCCGATGAGGGGGACGCCGATGCCGTACGAGTTGCGGCTGGTCGCCAGGCCGCCGACCTCGAAATCGGTGGTCGGCAGCAGCTTGTGGATGTCCGCCGGCTTCCACGGGGAGTTGGCGTCGAGCGCGACCTGCAGCTCGTGCTCGCGGTCGCCGGCCTTGAGCTTGATCTTCCCCTGGGGGTCGATCGGATCCTGCGCCTGGGCGGCCCGGATGATCCGTTCGAGGCCGGCGTTGTAGATCTCGCAGGCCACGCGGTAGCGGGGGTCGGCCGGGGCGCGGCCCTCGGCCAGCTCGGGGTCGAACAGGTAGTCGTGGGCGTAGGCGACGGCGTCGAGATAGCGGCCTACCGCCTGCGTCTTGCGCCAGCGTTCGTTCTTGCCGCCGTCGACCCACGAAAGCTCGGCGAGCGCGTAGACCAGCTCGGCGCTGGGCTGGTTGCGGGCGATCTTCTCCAGGCTCAAGATCGCGTGCTCGGGGTCCTTGCGATACCGCTTCTCGAGGTCGTAGCGGCTCAGGGTCTCGAGCGTCCGCGGGCTGGGCCGGTCCATGGCGGCGACGCTGGGATGGGACGCGGAGAAACCGCGGTCCCCGCGAGCGGGCTGGATCGTGATGTCCGACCATCCCAGCAGCGTGGAGGCCGCCAGGACGAGATGGGCGATCGGCATTCGGGTCACTCCCTCGACCCCAGACGGCGGCTAAATTCGGGCGGCAGCCGGCGACCGCGGAACCGAGACGGGCGGACCCGTCCCGGAGGGCGGATCATGACGCCCGTCCCCGCTTCGGTCAATCCCGAACGCCGGCCCGTCGGGTCGGGGCGATGGGGCGGCGAGACGCCGTCGGGCCTGATCGACGCCGTGAAGAATCGCCCGCTGGCGAGGCTCCAGATCCGCTCGGAGGACGGCCGCGTGCTCCAGGCCTGATCCGGATCCCCGGCGAGGAGTCGCGACACAAGCTTGCAAACGGGGCCGGGTTGGGCGACGCTTGTGTCGCGGCTTCCGGATGCGAGGCGGTCCGACGGGCGTGCGACGACGGCGCACCCTGTCTCCTCCCGCCCGTTCAAGGATGCGCCGCTCGCTTCCCTCGACGATCGTCCGCGTCGACGACTGATGGATGATAAGGGTCGCCCATGTTCAAGAAGTTGATCCGCATCGTGGCCGGGGTCGTCGCGCTCGCCGTGCTGGCGCTAGGGGCGTTCCTCTTCTTCGACGCCCAGCAGCGGTCGAAGCTGCCCGCGGGCATCGTCTCGGGCAACGGCCGGATCGAGTCGGTGCAGGTGGACGTCTCGGCCAAGTATCCCGGCCGGGTGGTGCGGATCTTCGCCCATGAGGGCGACCTGGTGAGGACCTCGCAGGTGCTCGCCCAGATCGACACCGCCGAGCTGGACGCCGAGCTGGCCGGCGGCAAGGCCAAGATCGCCGAGGCCGTCGGCAACGAGGTCAGGATCAAGGCCGACATCCTCACCAAGGAGGCGACGCTCCGCTACCAGGACCAGGAGTTCGCCCGCAACCGCGAGCTGTTCAATCGCCGGGTGATCTCGCGCGAGGAGATGGAGCAGTCGATGACGAAGCGCGACATCGCCCGCTCGGATCTCGAAGCCGAGAAGGCCAAGCTCAAGGTCAACGAGCGGACGATCGAGGCCGCGACGGCCGACGTCCAGAACACGCAGGCCAAGATCGTCGACTCCACGCTGGTCTCGCCCGTCAACGGCCGGGTGCTCTACCGGCTGGCCGAGGAGCGGGAAGTTCTGGGGGCGGGGGGCAAGGTGCTGACGCTCGTCAACCTCGACGACGTCTACATGGAGATCTTCCTCCCCTCCGACGAGGCGGCGCGGATCGACCTCGGCGCCGAGGCGCGGATCGTCCTCGACGCCGTCCCGGAGTATGCGGCCAAGGCCAACGTCACGTTCATCTCGCCCGAGGCCCAGTTTACTCCCAAGCAGGTCGAGACCCGTACCGAGCGCGACAAGCTCATGTTCCGGGTCAAGCTCAAGGTCCCGCACGATCTGCTGCTGCCGTACATCGAGCGGATCAAGACGGGCGTCCGCGGCGTGGGTTACGTCAAGCTCGACCCCGCGACGCCCTGGCCCGAGAAGCTCGAACGCCGTTTCCCCCCGCCCAGGAAGAGCGTCGCCCCGAAGCCGCCGGACGAGCCGAAGCCGGCCGAAGCCAAGTCGGCCGACCCGGCGCCGGCCCCCGAAGCGACCCCGAAGGCCGTCGAGGCCCCCGCCAAGGACGCCGCGCCGGCCCCGGCCGCGAAACCCTCGAACTAGGCTTCGGACCAGGGAGCGACCATGTCCACCGGAGCCACGCCCGTCGCGCGGGTCGATGCCGTCTCCCACGCCTACGGCCGGTCGTCGCGCGCGCTCGACGACGTGACGGCCGAGTTCCCCTCGGGCTGCATGATCGGTTTGATCGGCCCCGACGGCGTCGGCAAGTCGACGTTGATGGGGCTGGTGGCCGGGTCGAAAAAGGTGCAGTCGGGCAAGGTGATGGTGCTAGGCGGCGACATCGCCGACCAGCGGCACCGCCGCGACGTCTGCACGCGGATCGCCTACATGCCGCAGGGGCTGGGCAAGAACCTGTACCCCGAGCTGAGCGTCTACGAGAACATCGACTTCTTCGCCCGCCTCTTCGGCCTCTCGACGGCCGAGCGTCGCGAGCGGATCCCCGCGCTCCTGGAGGCGACCGGCCTGGGCCCGTTCCCCCAGAGGCCGGCCGGCAAGCTCTCGGGCGGCATGAAGCAGAAGGTGAGCCTCTGCGGGGCGCTCATCCACGACCCCGACCTGCTGATCCTGGACGAGCCGACGACCGGCGTCGACCCGCTCTCGCGCCGCCAGTTCTGGACCCTGATCGACACCATCCGCGCCACGCGTCCGGGCATGAGCGTGCTGGTCTCGACGGCCTACATGGACGAGGCCCAGCGGTTCGACTGGCTGATGGCCATGGACGCCGGCCGCATCATGGCGACCGGCACCGTCGCCGAGATCCTGGAGCGCACGGGCGCCGACGACCTCGAAGCCGCGTTCGTCGCCCTGCTGCCCGAGGAGAAGCGCGGCGGCCGGACCAAGCTGACGATCCCGCCGCGAGTCGAATCCGAGGGCGGTCCGGCCATCGTCGCGAAGAACCTGACGAAGAAGTTCGGCGGCTTCACGGCCGTCGACGACGTCAGCTTCACCATCCCTCGGGGCGAGATCTTCGGCTTCCTCGGCTCCAACGGCTGCGGCAAGTCGACCACGATGAAGATGCTCACCGGGCTGCTCCCCGCGACGTCGGGCGAGGCGCTCCTGTTCGGCAAGACCATCGACGCCGGCAGCGTCGAGGTCCGCAAGCGCGTCGGCTACATGTCGCAGGCGTTCTCGCTCTACGGCGAGCTGACCGTCTCGCAGAACCTCTGGCTGCACGCGCGGCTGTTCCACCTCCCGCCCGACCAGATGGGCCCTCGGATCGACTCCCTCGTCGATCGGTTCGGGCTGCGGCCCTATCTCGACGCCGCGTCGGAGCAGCTCCCGCTGGGCCTCCGCCAGCGGCTGTCGCTGGCCGTCGCGGTCATCCACCAGCCCGAGATCCTGATCCTCGACGAGCCGACCTCGGGCGTCGACCCGGTGGCGCGCGACGAGTTCTGGGAGCTGCTCATCGAACTCTCGCGGAACGAGTCGATCACCATCTTCATCACGACCCACTTCATGAACGAGGCCCTCCGGTGCGACCGGATCTCGCTCATGCACGCGGGCCGCGTGCTGGCCTGCGACGACCCCCGGACGCTCATCGCCGCCCGCAACGCCCCCGACCTGGAGACGGCCTTCATCGGCTACATCGAGGACGCCATCGGCGCGGGCTCCGAGGCCGGCAAGGACGAGAAGGCCCGCGAGGCGCTCACGAAGGCGCTCGCCTCCGACACGTCCGAAGGGCCCCACGCCGGGGCGGGCAACGAGTACCTCAGCCCGCGGCGGCTGCTCGCCTACAGCCGCCGCGAGACGCTGGAGATCCTCCGCGATCCCGTCCGGCTGGCCTTCGCGTTCGTCGGCTCGATCTTGCTGATGCTGGTCTTCGGCTACGGCATCACGACCGACGTCGAAAACATCCGCTACGCCGTCCTCGACGACGACCGCAGCCCGGCGAGCCGGGGGCTCGACGAGGCCTTCGACACCTCGCGATCCTTCTTGCGGAAGACGCCGGTCCAGTCGCCCGACTCGGCCGAGGAGCGGCTCAAGGCCGACGACGTGTCGATGGTGCTGGAGGTCATGCCCAACTTCGGCCGCAACTTGATCAAGGGCCAGTCGCCCGAGGCCCGCGCGACCATCGACGGTTCGAACCCGTTCCGCGCCGAGACGATCAAGCAGTACTCCGAGGCGACGCACCTGACCCACATGGAGGACGTCTACCGGACCGAGTACGCCGGCAAGACGATGGCCGTCTCGTCGACCATCCAGCCCCGGTTCCGCTACAACCCGTCGTTCGAGAGCGTCTACGCCATCGTCCCCAGCGTGCCGCCGATCTTGATGATCCTGATCCCGGCGATCCTGATGGCCGTCAGCGTGGCCCGCGAGAAGGAACTGGGGTCGATCGTCAACTTCTACGTCTCGCCGACGACCCGGCTCGACTTCCTGATCGGCAAGCAGTTGCCTTACCTGGCGATCGGCATGATCAACTTCGTCCTGCTCACGCTGGTCGCCCTGTTCGTCTTCGGGGTGCCGATCAAGGGGAGCGGGATCACGCTGGCGCTCTGCGCCGTGCTTTACGTCGCGGCCACGACGACGCTCGGCCTGGTGATCTCGGGGATCACGTCGTCTCAGGTCGCCGCCGTCTTCGTCACCACGATCCTGACGATGGTCCCCACGACCCAGTTCTCGGGCATGCTCCAGCCGGTCTCCACGCTGATCGGCGGGGCCCGGGTCGTGGGCTCGATCTGGCCGACCACGTATTACATGCACGCCAGCGTCGGGGCCTTCACCAAGGCCCTCGGCCCGCGGCTCTTGCTGAACGACGCGCTGGTGCTCGCGGCCTTCGTGCCGGCGCTGATGCTCCTGGCCGTCGCCGCGCTGCGGCCTCAGGAGGTCTAGGATGCCGACCGACGACCGCCGGATGGGCCGCGGCCCGATGCGTTCCTGGCTGAAGCGGACCCTCGAATCCGGCCTGTTGGAGACCCTCCCGGCTTCCGAGGCGACCGGCGGTGGCGAGCCCCGGGCGTTCGCCCTCGATCTCATCGCGCGGCTGCGCGAGGCCGACGGCGGGATGCGGCCCGACGAGCCGCTCGCGATCGCCTACCACGACTTCCGACGCCGGGTGGAGGCCGAGCGCAAGGCGCGGCGGCTGGGCCTGCTCGGCCGGCCGACGCGTCGTCATCGGATCCCGGAGGCCTGGCCCGTCGAGCCGTCCCCGGCCTGGCCGCAGGAGGTCGCCGCGAAGAAGGCGGCGTCCGGCAAGTCCACCCTAAGCTCGTCGCAACCCTTCGTCGGCCGCTGGCTGACGCGAATCCGGTCGGCCCTCGCGGCTCGCGTGCAGGCGCGGCAGGTCGACGTCACGCACCCGCTCTGGGATCGCTGGCTCGACGGCTAGGCCACGAGAACGCCCGGTCTGAACCTCCCGAAGGCGGCATCATGGAATCGCTCGGCAACATCTTCTGGCTCGGCATGAAGGAGCTGCGCAGCTTGCGCAGCGATAAGGTCCTCGTGATCTTCGTCGCCTATGCGTTCACGCTGGCGATCTACACGCAGGCGAAGGGGACCTCGTCGGAGGTCTACAACGCGTCGATCGGCTTCGTCGACGAGGATAATTCGACGCTCTCGAAGAAGCTGATCCAGGCGTTCTACCCGCCGCGCTTCAAGGCGCCCGTCGAGCTGAAGGCCGACGAGGTGGACGAGGCGCTCGACTCGGGGCGGCTGATGTTCGTGGTCGAGATCCCGCCGCGCTACGAGCTGAACCTCCGCGCCGGCCGGGAGGCCGAGGTGTCGGTGATCATCGACGCCACCGCCATGCTCCAGGCGAGCATCGGGGCCTCGTACATCCAGAACATCGTCACCGACCAGGTGAGCGAGTTCCTCTCCCGTTCCGACGCGACCTTCCAGTACCCCGCGCGGCTGGTCACGCGGAAGGAGTTCAACCCCAACGGCGAGACGTCGTGGTTCAACAGCATCGTCGCCATGATCAACCAGGTGACCCTGCTGACGACCGTGCTGACCGGCGCCGCGCTGATCCGCGAGCGCGAGCACGGCACGATCGAGCACCTATTGGTGATGCCGCTGACGGCGTTCGAGATCGCCGTCGCCAAGGTCTGGTCGAACGCCCTGGTCATCCTGTGCGCCGTGGGGGCGTCGCTGACGGTGATGGTGAGCTGGATCTTGCAGGTGCCGATCGCGGGCTCGCCCTGGCTGTTCATGGCCGGCGTCGTGCTCTACCTGTTCTTCGCCACGGCCCTGGGGGTCTTCCTAGGGACGATCGCGCGGACGATGGCGCAGTTCGCGCTTCTGATCATCCTGATCCTGATCGTGCTCCAGCTCCTCTCGGGCGGCCAGACGCCCGTCGAGAGCCAGCCCGCGTTCCTGCAGAAGCTGACCTTCTTCCTGCCGTCGCGGCACTTCGTCAGCTTCTCGCAGGCGATCATCTACCGGGGGGCCGGCTTCGGCGCGGTCTGGCCCAATTTCCTGGTCGTGGCCCTGATCGGGGCCGGGTTCTTCGCGTTCGCGATGGGGCGGTTCCGGCAGTCGATCTCGCTCAGCCGCTGACCTCGGCGGGCTCGGCCGCCGGCTCGGGCTCGGGAACCGGCGTCGCGGTCGATTCGATGTACGCGCCGAGGATCTCGTCGATGGGGCCGTCGGCCACGAGGCGGCCCTTGTGCATCCAGAGGCCGCGGTCGCAGAGCTCGCGGAGCGATCCCAGCTCGTGCGAGACCAGGATCACGGCGTGCGAGCGGTCCATCAGCCCGCGGATCCGCTCCTTCGCCTTCTCGCGGAAGGCGGCGTCGCCCACGCCCAGCGACTCGTCGACGAGCAGGATCTCGGGGTCGATCTCGGTGGCCACGCCGAACGCCAGCCGCGCGAACATGCCGCTGGAATAGTATTTCAGCGGCAGGTCGGCGAAGTCGCGGAGCCCGGTGAACTCGTGGATGCCGTCGACCTTCGCAAGCATCTGCTTTCGCGTGAATCCCAGCATGGCCCCGTTGAGCAGGATGTTGTCGAACCCCGACAGCTCGGGGTTGAACCCCGCGCCCATCTCGATCAGGGGGGCGACCATGCCGCGGACCTCGACGGTCCCGGTGGAAGGCGGGTAGATCTTCGCCAGCAGCCGCAGCAGGGTGCTCTTGCCCGCGCCGTTGGAGCCGACGATGCCGATCCGCTCGCCGTGGCGGATCCGCAGGTCGATGTCGCGCAGGGCCCAGAACTCGGAGTTGGGCACCGGGCGGTCGCGGCGGAGGACCAGCTCCAGGACCGCCCGCTTGAGCGTGTACATCTTGTCGGAATAGTTGACGAACCGGAGCGAGACGCCGCGCAGCTCGATCAGGGGGTCGACGCCCTTCGCCCGGTCCTTCCGAACACCGCGGCTCCGGCCCTCAGAGTCGGAAAACCATCTTGTCTTCGTTGGACTTGAACGTGGCATAACCGATCCCCAGACTGGCGGTCGCCAGCGCGGCGGCGATCAGCACGATGCTGAGCTGCGGCCAGCGCCCGTCGCACAGGACGTTATGGAATATCTCGATGAAATAGAAGGCGGGGTTGAGCCAGAACCGCCACCGCTGCGGCTCCTCGAACTGCGTGACCGGGTAGATGATCGGGGTGGCGAAGTACCAGGCCTGGATGAACACCCCGACCAGGTGCCCGCAGTCGCGGAAGAACGTGTTGGCGCAGGCGACGAGCAGGCTCAGGCCGAGCGTGAACGCGAAGAACAGGCCGATCGCCGCCGGCAGGAAGAGCATCGCCGTCGACGGCCGCGCCCCCAGGGGCACCAGCAGGATGAAGAGCGCCGCCAGCGAGAGCACCCCCGTCACCAGGTTGATCAGCACCCGGACCAGCGGGAAGACCAGCTTGGGGACGTAGATCTTCCGGATCAACGGCTCGTTCTGGATGATGCAGACGGCCGACTCGGTGATCGCCCCGGCCATGAAGGTCCAGGGGACCATCCCCGCCAGCAGGAACAGCGTGTAGCTGCCGTTCTCGGTCGGGATCCGCATCAACTGCGAGAAGACCACCGACAGGACGAGCATCATCAGGAGCGGGTTGATCAGCGTCCAGAGGAAGCCCATGAACGAGCGCTGATAGCGGACGCGAAGCTCCTGCACGACCATGTTCTGGACGACCGGCCAGAAGCGGATCAGCTCGACCCGGTCGCCCTCCAGGCGGCGGCGCCAGACCTCGGACGGGCGTACGGACGGCGGCGCGGGGAAGCTCGCCGCGGCCTCGGTCGTCGTTTCGTTGCAGACGTCCATGTTCACGGAGCACGCGTCTCCCTGGGCCGGGCGGCGACGAAATCCGTTCGTCCCGGGGCCCGACCGGCCGGATCTTACGAGGAAGCCCGCCATCGCGGAAGGTCAACCGTCCGCCGCGGGGCGATCGTCAGTCGCTGTCGTCGCGGGGCGTCACGGCCCGGACCCCGACGCGGGCGGCCAGGCGGATCTTCTCGCGGTTCGAGAGGTCGCCGATGTACTTGGTGCGCAGGGCGTTGAGCCAGCGGATCTCTCGGCCGTCGTAGCTGACGATCACGTGCGTCAGGATCGGCCCGGCCAGGCCGAACGAGCGCTGGAGGCCGGGGACGACGTCGGCGTTGGAGGCGATCTGATTGTATCCCACCCCCAGGCCGGCCGCGAATGCCGCGTAATCGACCCGCGCGATCTCGGTCGCCGTGGTGCGGCGGAAGACCGGTTCCTGCAGCATCTGCATGTAGTGATACGCGCCGTCGTCGAAGACGAAGAACTTCACCGGCAGGCCCAGCCGGGCGGCCGTGGACATTTCCATCGCCGACATCAGGAAGCAGCCGTCGCCCGTCACGCAGACGACCCGCCGGTCGGGCCGGACGCGCTGGGCGCCGATCGCGGCCGGGATCGCCCAGCCCATGCTCTGGTTGTCGCTGGGCGTGAAGTAGCGCCGCGTCCCCTGGACCTCGATCGTCTCGGAGGCCCAGTGCGTCGACGCGGTCACGTCGACGAAGATCAGCTCCTCGGGCCCCAGCGAGCAGCGGAGCTGGCTCAGGAAGAACATGGGGTCGACGCATTGCGTGACCTGCTGGGTGCGGGCGATGCAGCGGTCGACCTGTCGGTGCCGGTCGATCCGCGACCAGAGCCCGGGGTCGGCCGGCCGGCGGAGCGTCGCGGCGTCGCCGAGAAGGCGGTCGAGGAAGACGCGGGAGTCCGAGACCAGGCTGTGGCTCGTCGGGACGTTCTTCCCCATGTTGTTGGGATTCACGTCGACGTGGACGACCTCGATGTCGGGGATCGCGTAGTTGGCCGTCGAGACCTCGCTGTACCGCACGCCGACGGCGAGCACGACGTCGACGTCCTTGAACGCCTTCTCGGCCGCGCGGGTGCCTTGCTTGCCGTAGCCCCAGCCGACGGCCAAGGGGTGGGCGTCGGCGATCACGCCCTTGCCGCTGACGGACGTCGCCACCGGGGCCTGCAGCATCTCGGCAACGGCCGTCAGCGCCGGCCCGGCCTCGACGCAGCCCAGGCCGGCGTAGATGCCGATCCGCTTCCGCTTGTCCTGCAAATGGCAGACGACCCGCTGATAGGCCGTCTCGTCGAAAGGGACGGGCATCGGCGGCGGCGGGGCCTGGTCGTAATCCCAGACGTCCGCGAAGAACGGGTAAGGGATCACCACGCCCACCGGCCCCGGCTCGCCCGCCTGCGCCAGGCGGAAGGCGTGGAAGAGGGTGCCGGGGATCTCGGCCTGGTGGCGGACCACGAACAGGGCCTTCACGACGGGGCGAAGCAGGGCCTCGTTCATCAGCCCGTGGACCTGGCCGACGGGGGCGTTCGCCGAGCGGTCGATGTCGGTGACGACCGCCACGACGGGGATGCCGTCGTAGAGGGCCTCGCCGAGCCCCGTCAGGCAGTTGGTGAGCCCCGGCCCGGGGACGACCGAGAAGACGCCGGGCCGGCCCGTGGCGCGGGCGGAGGCGTCGGCCATGATGCTGGCGGAGAACTCGTGGGCGACGAGCATGTAGGGGACTTCGTACGCCTTGAAGGCGTCCCACAGCTCGTTGTTCTGGGCGCCGGGGATCCCGAAGACGCAGGGGGTCCCTTCGCAGCGGATGGCGGCCGCGGCGGCCTGCGCGCCGGTCATCCGGCCCCGGACGCCGTCGCGATGGGCGTAGCGGCCCAACTCGACGCGACCGCCCGCCTCGGCGTCGGGCGTCTGGACCGCGACGGCGACCGCCCCCGCCGCGGCGGCCGCGGTCTCCATCGCCTGGCGACGGTTGAGCTTCGGCGTCATGATCCGACTCCCTTCGGAAGAACCCCCGGGCCGAGGCGCGGCCCGGTCCCCGGGACGGCCGCCTCGCGCATTCCTGCGAGGTCTGTATCGGCCCGACCGCCCCGCCGGCTCGTCCGACATCGGACGCACGCCGCTCGGGTTTGGACGTCTCTCGCTCAGGACCCGCACGACCGCCCCAGCTTACCGGGGTCGCGGGCGGACGAACGGGGCGAGGACCTCAGGCCGGTAGAGCGAGCGGTCGTCGCGGATCCGCCTGATGCATTCGAGGACGATCGGCCCGCGGTAGTCGATCGCGTCGAGCGCGGCGATCCACGAAGGCCAGTCGATGGTCCCGTGGCCCGGGGGCAGGTGGTGGTCGTGGCGGCCGTCGTTGTCGTGGACGTGGGTGGTCGCCAGCAGGCCGCCGGCGGCGAGCGTCTCGGCCGCGGCCTCGGCCGAGATGTGGGCGTGGGCGACGTCGAGCGTCAGCCGAAGCTCGGGCCGGTCCAGCTCGCGGATCAGGTCGGCGAGGTCGCCCATGCGGCTGCCGGGGTGGACGCCCGGCGGCATGTTCTCGACCGCGACGACGATCCCCGCGCCTTCGGCGTGGTCGGCGAGCGTGAGCAGGCCGCGGGCCAGGGCGTCGCGGCGGGCCTCGCGGTCGTCGGGGTCGGAGAGGCCGCCGGGGTGGACCACGAGCGTCCGGCCGCCGGCCGCCTCCAGCCAGTCGACGCAGCGCCGGAGGTCGTCGACCGAGGCCTCGTGCGACGCGGGATCGGTCGAGCCCAGGTCGACGCGGGGGGCCCGGATGGATTCGCCGCCCCAGCAGCCGTGGGCGCTGTGGATCGCCAGGCCGCGGTCGGCGACCCGGCGTCGCAAGGGCAGGGGATCGGGCTCGTCCCGCCAGAGCGGGAGGATCTCCAGGACCTCCGCGCCGATCCAATCGGCAAGGTCCAGCTCGGCGTCGAGGGGGGCCCTCGGGAAGCCGTAGACGATCATCGTCCCCAGCACGCGCTCGGCCACGTCCGCCGCCCTTCGCCCTGGCCCCGGCCGAGCCCCGCGAGGCGTCTCGGGGGGCCGGTGATACCTCTTGTCGAACCGTCCCTCGCGAGTCATGATAGCAGCGAAACGCCTCCGGGCCATCGCTGCGCTCCTCGCTGACGACGCCGAAGGGGGCTGGAGGGGCCTGCGAGGCGCCCGGCGACGGCCGACGAGCCCGGCGAGCCCGCACGGGACGCCCGCCGCGCCCCGGGGTCGCCGCCGCCTCGCGTATGAGTCAGAGAGAAAGGACTGCCGCGCATGCCTCCCGCGCCCCTGGTCGACCCTGCCACGATCGACACCTCGAAAGTGCTCCTCGACCTGGATCAGATCCGCCACGTGAATCCCCAGCGTTTCGAGATGGAGCAGCTCACGGCGATCGTGTCCATCGACCCCGCGCATAAGCTGATCGTCGGTTATAAAGACGTGCATTCCGACGAGTTCTGGGTCCGCGGCCACATGCCCGGCTACCCCCTGCTGCCCGGCATTTTGATGTGCGAGGCCGCCGCCCAACTGGCGAGCTGTTACTGCGTGCAGACCGAACTCATCCAGGAAGGCTTCGTCGGCTTCGGCGGGATGGAGGACGTCCGTTTCCGCGGCCAGGTGCGGCCCGGCGACCGCCTGCTCCTGATCGGCAAGGCGACCCGGCTGCATCGACGTCAGACCATCTTCGACGTCCAGGGCTTCGTCGACGGCAACATGGTCTTCCACGGCCGGATGATCGGCGTCAACCTCTCGCAGCTCGAACCGACCAGCTGACCCCGCCCCTCGCCCCGGCCAGCCCCCGAAGACCCCGCCCCATGACACGCCCTCGCGCCGATCTCGACGTCTCCTCCGTCCTGCTGGATCCGGCGGCCCGCCCCGGCGACGATCCCCTGCGATGGGCCGAACTGTTCGGCGACGACCGTCCGGTCGTGGTCGAGATCGGCTCGGGGAAGGGCCTCTTCCTGGCCAACGCCGCGGCGAAGCGGCCGGGCTTGGGCTTCTTCGGGATCGAGATCGCCCGGAAATACGCCCGATTGGCCGCCGAGCGGGCCGTGAAGGCCGGCCTGACGAACGTCCGGCTCTGGCCCGGCGACGCCGGCCACCTGATGGCGCGCCGGGTCGTCGCGGCGAGCCTCCGCGAGGTCCACGTCTACTTCCCCGACCCCTGGTGGAAGAAACGGCACAAGAAGCGCCGGGTGTTCAACGAGACGCTCGTCGGCTCGATCGCCCGGGCCCTGGAGCCGGAAGGCGAGCTGCACGTCGCGACCGACGTCGAGGAATACCACGGCGTGATCCGCGAGCTGATGGCCGTCGACATCCGGTTCGTCGAGATCGACGTCCCCCCGCTCGGAGAACCCGAGAGCGACCACGACTACCTGACGAACTTCGAGCGCAAGTACCGCATCGAGGGCCGGCCGGTCCATCGTTCGAGCTATCGTCGGGTGGCCGAGACCCTCATCGCGTGAGTCGGCCTTTCGAGGCGTGACGACGAAGGGCCGCCTCCATCCGCGAGAGGATGGAGGCGGCCCTTCGGTTATTCGGGTCGTCTGCGTGTTCAGGAGGTGGCGACGGCCGTCTCGTAGGCCCGCTTGCGGGCGCTGGCGGCGGCGGTGTCGGGGTGGCACTCGATCTGGTAGAGATCGCGGCCGGCCTCGGTCGGGTAGTCGCCGGTGATGCAGGCCCGGCAGAGGCGGTCGGGGCCGAGGCTGATGGAGCGGGCGATGGAATCGACGGGGAGGTAGCGGAGGCTGTCGGCGCCCAGCTCCTTGGCCATCAGGTCCTGCGCCTCCTCGGTGACGATCAGGCGGTCGCCGTCGTACTCGGCGAAGCGGGTGGCGAACAGCTCGTCGCGGGTGGACATGTCGATGCCGTAATAGCACGGCGCGATGATCGGCGGGCAGGCCACGCGGAGGTGGATCTCGCGGGCGCGGCCGCGGTCGCGGATCTCGCGGACGAGGGCCCGCATCGTGGTCGAGCGGACGATGCTGTCCTCGACGAGCAGCACCCGCTTGCCGGCCATGACCTCGGGCAGGGGGGTGTACTTGAGCCGGGCCTTGGCGGCGCGGTCGGCGGTCCCCTCGATGAAGGTCCGGCCGACGTAGCGGTTGCGCATCAGGCCCTCGACCGAGGGGACGCCCAGGGCGAAGGCCATGGCGTCCGCGGCGGCCTTGGCGGTGTCGGGGACCGGGACGACGATCGTCCCCTCGTCGCGGGGGACCGTCTCCAGCCGGGCCAGCTCCTTGCCCAGCCCGGCGCGGCTGAGGTAGACCGAGCGATCGTCGAGCGTGCTGGCGACGTTGGCGAAGTAGATCCACTCGAAGAAGCAGTGCGACTGCTTGGGCGACGGGGCGTAGCGCTCGATCCGGACGCCCTCGGCGTTGGCGACGGCGATCGTGCCGGGCTCCAGCGAGTGGATCTTCTGGAAGCCCAGGTTGGCGAGCGGGACGCTCTCGCTGGCGACGGCGAACAGCGGGCCGCTCTCGGCGATGCAGAGGGGCCGGAAGCCGAGCGGGTCGCGGGCGACGACCAACTCGCCGTGGGCCGTGATCAGCACGATGTTGTACGCCCCGTCGAACCACTCCGAGAGCCGGCGGAAGATGCCGACCCAGTCGGGGTCGACGTCCTCGTTCTGCAGCTCGTAGGCCAGGGCGTGCATGATGATCTCGGTGTCGGTGTCCCGCTTGAGGTGGTAGTCCCCCTTCGAGAGCAGCTCCTCCTTGAGCGTCTTGTAGTTCGCCAGCTGGCCGTTGAAGGCGAAGGCGAACCACTTCGTCCGGCGGCCGTGGTCGCGCTCGAACGGCTGGGCGTTGTAACGGTCGTCGCCGCCGCAGGTGGCGTAGCGGACGTGGCCGATGGCGACCGGGCCGTCGACTCCGGACAGGATGGCTTCGAACTCGGACTTGTGGTTGAGGCGGAAGGCCTCGGCCACGGTCCCCAGCTCCTTGTGGACCTTGATCAGGGCGTTGCGGTCGGGGCGGTAGCTGGCCATGCCGGCGGCGAGCTGGCCCCGATTCTGCATGTCCAGGAGCATCCTCGGCACGAGCCGGGCTACGCTGTTGACGTCTCCGGGGATCGGGCACATCGGCGAGACGGCCGCCCCGGGAGCATGAAACACCGCCGCAACGCCGCACTCATGGTGAAGCTCGCCCATGGAGGTGGGTTTCCCTGTGTCCGGGCCTGTAGGAAGGGACCGGCGACTTAGAGTGGTGTCGTGGTGAGACGGAACTCAACTGAAGGGCCTAGGTCCGATGTATTCGACTAGGCCGTCGCCGTCCCTTGATTATAATGGGGTCGGCGGCTTCCTACAACCTTCACGGATCGGGCCGGCGGGAATTCCGGCGGCACGACGAGGGGAAACGGACGACTCCTCCCAGCCCGTCGATCGAAGCCGCGGTCCCGGGCCGGCGACGCACGCCGCGGGTGCGGAATGTGAGCCCTCCCTTGGAAATCAAGACCGACGCCGGGCGCCGCGCCCGGCCCTGGACCACGCGCATCGTCGCCGACGCCGGAGGGCCGCCGCCGGCCGCGTCGCGCGACCTGGTGCGCGACGAGGTGGTCCTCTCGGCGCACACGTGGGTCGTCAAGGTGGGCACGAGCGTCCTGGCCGGCCGCGACGGCCGGCTCGACCTGGACCGGATCGACCACCTCGCCGAGCAGATCTGCAAGATCGTCGACACCGGCCGCAAGGTCGCCCTGGTCAGTTCGGGCGCCGTCGGCGCCGGGATCGGCCGGCTCGGCCTCAAGGGGAGGCCCGACAACCTCCGCCAGCTCCAGGCCGCCGCCGCCGTCGGCCAGTCGTACCTGATGCGCTGCTACGACGAAGGGATGCGCCGCCGCGGCCGCAACGCCGCCCAGCTCCTGCTGACCCACGAGGACTTCGACGGCCGCGCCCGCTACCTCAACATGCGCAACACGCTCCACGCGCTGTTCGAGTGGGACGCCGTGCCGATCATCAACGAGAACGACACCATCAGCGTCGACGAGATCAAGTTCGGCGACAACGACCGCCTGGCCGCCATGGTCGCCAACCTGATCCAGGCCCCGCTCCTGGTCATCCTCAGCGTCGTCGACGGCCTCTACCTGACCGACCCGGCCCAGCCCGGACCGGCCGAGGTCGTCTCGTGCGTCCCCCAGATCGACGACGAGGTGATGGGCCTGGCCTGCGGCGGCCGCAGCGCCCTGGGGACCGGCGGCATGCAGAGCAAGCTGACCTCGGCCCGACTCGTCACCCAGGCGGGCGGCTCGGTCGTCATCGCCTCGGGGACGCGTCCCGAGCCCCTGACCCGGATCCTCGCCGGCGAGGAGGTGGGGACCCTCTTTCTGGCCCACGGCAACAGCCACTCCGCCCGCAAACGCTGGATCGGCCTGGCGGCACGGCCGAAAGGCCGCCTCGTCGTCGACGCCGGCGCCCGGAAGGCGCTGGAGACGGGAATGAAGAGCCTGCTGGCGATCGGGATCGTCGACGTCGTCGGCGACTTCGAGAAGGGGGACGTGGTCGCCGTCGTCGACCCCGAGGGCCGCGAGTTCGCCCGCGGCCTCTCCAACTACGGCGCGGCCGACGCCCGGGCCGTCCGCGGCCGACACACCCTGGAAGCCCGCCTGCTGCTGGGGTCGTCGATCTACGACGAGATCGTCCACCGCGACAACCTCCTGCTGATCGTCTGACGCCCGCCGATCGTCGCGACCGGCCCGATCGCCACGGCCTCCACGCGTTCTCCCGGACGTCGTTCACTTCGACGGTCGCCGCCGGCCGATGATCTCGGCGGGCCGGCCGGATCCGGGGCCGCCGCCGCGTCGCCGCGTCCGAAGCCTTCTCGCGAGGTCCGAGGCGACGTACAATGGAATGTGCGTCGTTGCGATCCGCCCTTCCCCGGCGACCCGTACGGTGGTGAGGCCTGTCATGATCTCGACACGACTGCGCGAAATGGTCGGCCTCCGCCCCGGAACCTGGGCCGCGGCGGCCGCCTTGCTCGGCCTCGCGGCCCTCGCCGGCGACGCCCGGGCCCAGGGGTTCGGGCCCGACCCGTTCCGGCCCTACAACTCGCAATACGACGCCTACGTCTTCGGCGTCGCGCCGGGCGCGCTCGACGGCGTCGGCAACCCGACCCTCAATCGCGCGGGAGTCCGCAACGCCAACCAGTTCCAGAGCGCGATGGACGGCGGCGACGATCGGACCGACCCCGGCAACCGCTACGACCGGGCGAACCGCGCGTACGACCGCGAGTACAACCGCCTCTATCGCCCCAACGTCAAGGCCGACGCCCGCTTCGACGCCCAGCGCGGCGAGGTCAGCGACATCTACTTCCGCTACCTCCGCGAGCGCGACCCCCGCAAACGTGCAACGCTGTTCAAGGAATACACCCAGGCGCAGGGCCGGGCCTCCCGCGAGCTGTCCGAGAGCCCCAACGCCCGGAACGCCCGCAAGCCGAGGGGCTCGGACGGCATCCCCAAGGCGCCGGGCCTCGACGAGCGGCCGACGCGGCGGGCGGGCACCACGCCCCCGCCCCCCGGCGACGACGAACCGCGGGCTTCGCTCTCGCCGACGCGCACGCGGAGGCCTTCCCGGCCCGCCGGAGTCCCCGCGGCCCCCGCAGCCGCGCCGACCCCCTCGGACGTCCTCGATCGCGCCCGTCGCTCCGACGGCCGCGCGACCCCGCCGCCGCCGGCCCTCCCCTGATCCCGGGACCCGGACGACGACCCGGACCCGCCGAGGGCCCGGGCCATTAACGCTCGGAAATCTCTAGAGCGTTGACGGTGGCGAAACGGACCTTACAATTGGACCGACGCCAGGACGCGTCTTGCGTGCATCGCACCCGAACGAATCCCGTCGAACACCTCCTCCAGTCGGTTCGACCTCGTCCCGGTGCGATCTCGGCGACCTCCCGATCGGGACTTCGCCCGGCACGCGGATCGCGTCTTTTTTCGGGACGGACTTTGTGAAACCCTTCACAAGGTCGCCGGCCCGACCGATCCATCGCGGGGGTCCCAGCCGAGACGATGAGCACCGACTTCACGCCGATCTTCCTGTTCCTGGCGATCGCCGTCGGCACCGGGCTGAGCATGCTGGTGCTGAGCGCCTTGCTGGGGCCTCGCAAGCGGACGCAGGTCAAGCAGATGCCGTACGAGTCGGGCATGGACCCGATCGGCGACGCCCGCCAGCGGTTCGACGTCCGCTTCTACCTGGTCGCGATCGCCTTCCTGCTGTTCGACGTCGAGCTGCTGTACCTGTACCCGTGGGCCGTGAGCCAGTGGAGCGCCGACCCGGCGCTCGCGGCCGCGACCGGCGGGTCGCCGCTGCTCGCCGGCATCCCGCCGATCTTCCGGGCGATGGTCTTCTGGGAAATCATGGTGTTCGTGGCGATCCTGACGGCGGCCTTCGCCTACGCCTGGAAGAAGGGGGTCTTCGAATGGCGCTGAACATGGGCCGGCCGGCCTCGGACCTGATCGTGACGCCCGGCGACGAGCCGGAGATCCCGGACAACGTCTTCATGACGACGATGGACTCGGTCGTGAGCTGGTGCCGCAAGCACAGCCTCTGGCCGATGCCCTTCGCCACCGCCTGCTGCGGCATCGAGCTGATGGCCGTCGGCGCCAGCCGCTTCGACCTGGCCCGGTTCGGGGCCGAGGTCATGCGGTTCAGCCCCCGGCAGTGCGACCTGATGATCGTCGCCGGCCGCGTGGCCATGAAGATGATGCCGGTCCTCCAGCGGATCTGGCTGCAGATGCCCGAGCCCAAGTGGTGCATCAGCATGGGCGCGTGCGCCAGCACCGGCGGCATCTTCGACACGTACGCGGTGGTGCAGGGGGTCGACCGGTTCATCCCGGTGGACGTCTACATCCCCGGCTGCCCGCCCCGGCCCGAGCAGATCCTGCGGGCCGTGATGGACCTGCAGGCCAAGGTCCAGCGGGGCGGCACGACCTTCGGCAACGAGGGGCTCGCCGAGCTGCGGGCCCGCGAGAAGTACATCCTGGCCCAGCGCGAGGCCGCCCCCGGCGCCGGCATCGCCGACGAGCGCGGCGACGAGGACCGCTTCGGCTACCGCCTACCCGGCGGCCCGGCGCAGCTCGGCCTCGAGGAGACCCGATGAGCACCGCCGCCACGCCCTCCGCCGACGTCGCCGCCGACGCCGCGATCCTTTCGGCCCTGACCGCGAGCCTCGGCGACGGCGCCTTCACCGTCGCCCGCTTCCGCGACAACATCCGGATCCATGTGACGCCCGAGCGGCTGATCGAGGTCCTCACGGCCCTCAAGACCCGGTGCGGCTGCGTCTACCTGGCCGAGCTGGGCGGGGCCGACTACCTGAAGTACCCGGGCCGTTCCGGGACCCGTTTCGAGGTCCACTACGTCCTGCGGAACCTCGACACCTCGGGCAAGATCGTGGTCAAGGCGGGCGTCGACGACCCCGACCCCACGCTGCCCTCGGTCTATTCCCTCTGGCCCGGCGCGGACTGGATGGAGCGCGAGGTCTTCGACATGTACGGCATCCGGTTCGAGGGCCATCCCGACCTCCGCCGCATCCTCATGCCCGACGAGTTCACCGCCTTCCCGCTCCGCAAGGACTACCCCCTCCGCGGCCGGGGCGAGCGCCACAACTTCCCCAAGCTGACCCGCGAAGAGTCCTGACCCGCGACTCGCGACCCAGCGCCGACCGTTTCCCCAAGCGAGGCCCGAGAGAGACGTCATGCCGGCCCCCCTGCTCGACGAGCCCGAACTGGATTCCGAGGCCAAGCAGGCCACCTGGACCCTCAACTTCGGCCCCCAGCACCCCGCCACGCACACGACGCTGCGGCTGATCCTGGAGCTGGACGGCGAGCGGATCGTCAAGGCCACGCCCCACATCGGCTACCTGCACTCGGGCTTCGAGAAGCTCGGCGAGCACCTGAACTACAACCAGTACGTCACGATCGTCGACCGCAAGAACTACATCAGCCCGCCGATGAACGAGGTGGCCTGGCACCACGCGGTCGAGAAGCTGATGGGCCTGGAGCTGACCCCCCGCTGCCAGTACATCCGGGTGATCATCGGCGAGCTGGCGCGGATCTCCGACCACCTCCTCTGCACGGGGGCCGCGGCCCTCGACCTGGGGGCGTTCACGGCCTTCCTCTACGCGTTCAACCTCCGCGAGCAGATCTACGACGTCTACGAGGAGATGTCGGGCTACCGCTTCCACCCCGGCTACACCCGGGTCGGCGGCCTGCTCTACGACTTCAACGACCGCGTGCTCGATAAGATCCGCAAGGTCCTGCACTCGTTCCCCCAGGTCTTCGGGGACATGAGCAAGCTCCTCTTCCGCAACCGGATCTTCCTGGACCGGATGCGGGGCGTGGGCTACCTGAGCAAGGCCGACGCCATCGCCTACTCGTGCGCCGGGCCGGTCGCCCGCGGCAGCGGCGTCCACTACGACCTCCGCAAGGACGCCCCCTACCTCGCCTACCCCGACTTCGATTTCGAGGTCCCGTACTGCGAGGAGGGCGACTGCTGGGCCCGGTTCATGGTCCGCATGGAGGAGATGCGGCAGAGCGTGAGCATCATCCAGCAGGCCATGGCCAAGCTCCCCACGGGGCCGGTCAACCTGCCGATCGCCGAGAAGCTGAACCTTCCCGACAAGGCGACGACCTACAACAGCATGGAGGGCCTGATCCAGCACTTCGAGCTGGTCATGCCCAACCGCGGCTTCGAGACTCCCGTCGAGGAGATCTACGCGGCCGTCGAGGGCCCGAACGGCGAGCTGGGGTATTACCTGGTGGCCGACGGGACGGAGTTCGCCTGGCGGGTCCGCACCCGGCCGCCGTCGTTCATCCACTTCTCGGTCTTCCCGCACATCATCAAGAACCACATGCTCGCCGACGTCGTGGCCGTCCTGGGGAGCCTGAGCATCATCGCCGCCGAGCTCGACCGCTGATCGCGAGGAACACCGCCCGATGCCAGCCGAAGCACCGTCCCGACCGCCGCTACCGCAGCCGCAACGGATCGCGATCCTCACGGAGCCGCTGAAGGAGAAGATCCGTTCCCTCTTCCCGCGCTACCCGAGCAAGCGGGCCGTGACGCTGCCGGCGCTGCACCTGGTCCACGAGCACCTGCGCTGCGTCCCCTTCCAGGCGATGGCCGAGATCGCCGAGATCTTGGAGATCACGCCGGCCGAAGTCCACGACACGATGAGCTTCTACGGCTTCTTCCCCCAGGCCCCGCTGGGCGACGTCCGGGTCTGGGTCTGCCGCTCGATCTCGTGCATGCTCCGGGGCGGCGACGAGCTGCTGGAGCACGCCTGCCACCGCCTGGGGATCCACCCCGGCGAGACCACCCCCGACGGCAAGATCACCGTCGAGTTCGCCGAGTGCCTGGGGATCTGCGACCACGCGCCGGCGGCCCTGGCCGACGACGGCCGGGTGTACGGCCCCCTGGACGAGGCGGGCGTCGACGCCATGCTCGACGAGCTGAAGCTCGGCCGCAAGGACGACCCGCCGCGGGTCTGATTTCGACGCCGACGCCCCCCGGCCCTTCGCACCGATCGCCGACGTTTCTGGAGACCCCAAGCCCGTGGCCAAGTTCGACCCCGTCCTCAGCCGCAACTGGAACGTCCCCGACGCCCACACGCTCAAGGTCTACGAGTCGCGCGGGGGATATCAGGCCGCGCGCAAGGCGTTGACGACGATGGACCCCGACGCCGTCGTCAACCTCGTCAAGGACTCCGAGCTGCGGGGCCGCGGCGGCGCGGGCTTCCCCTGCGGCCTGAAGTGGACCTTCCTGCCGAAGGACCGCAAAGAGACGCTGATGTGCGTCAACGGCGACGAGAGCGAGCCGGCGACGTTCAACAACCGCTACCTCCTGGAACTGGACCCCCACATGTTCCTGGAGGGGATCCTGATCTCCTGCTTCGCCACCCGGGCCTCGACGGCCTACGCCTACCTGCGGTTCGAGTACATCAAGGGCGCCAAGATCCTCGAAGAGGCGATCGCCGAGGCCCGCGCCGCGGGGCACCTCGGGAAGAACATCTACGGCACCGGCTTCAACCTCGACGTCTGGGTCCACCGCGGGGCGGGGGCCTACATCTGCGGCGAGGAGACGGGCCTGATCGAGAGCCTGGAAGGCAAGCGGGGCTGGCCCCGGATCAAGCCGCCGTTCCCGGCCATCGAGGGCGCCTTCCGCAAGCCGACGGTCGTCAACAACGTCGAGACCCTCTGCTGCGTGCCGCACATCGTCGAGCGCGGGGCGGCCTGGTTCAAGTCGATCGGCACGCCCAAGAGCTACGGCCCCAAGCTGTACACGGTCTCGGGCCACGTCGAGAAGCAGGTCTGCGTCGAGCTGCCCCTGGGCGTCACCTGCCGCGAGCTGATCGACGAGCACGCCGGCGGCGTCTGGAAGGGCCGCAAGGCCAAGGCGGCGGTCCCCGGCGGCATCAGCATGGGCCTGCTCTCGGCCGACGAGCTGGACACCCCGCTCGACTTCGAGAGCCTCCGCAAGCCCGGCTGCCTGGGCCTGGGGACGGCCGCCGTGACCGTGATCGACGACCACACGCCGATCATCGACTACCTGGTCAACACGGCCCGCTTCTTCGCCCACGAGAGCTGCGGCCAGTGCACCCCCTGCCGCGAGGGGACCGGCTGGATGAACAAGACGATCCACCGCATCAAGAACGGCGGCGGCCGGGTCGAAGACCTCGACGTCATGCTCCACCTGGCGAACAACCTGGGGATCATCCCGGGCACGACCATCTGCGGCCTCGCCGACGGCGCCGCCTGGCCGATCAAGAACGCCCTGGCCAAGTTCCGCCCCGAGCTGGAGGAGTACATCCGGACCCACCAGACGCCGGGCGCCGGGCCCACGCCGCTCCAGCTCGACATCGCCGCCGGCCGCCGGGTCGACCTCGTCCAGCTCGCGCCCGCGATCGCCGCCGCGGCCCCGCCGGCCGCCGCCCTCCACTCCCCGGGGCGGCCTTCCGCCTGAGCCGAGCAGCCCAGCCCGCCGGACCGCGACGAGCTTTCCCCTTACAAGTCCCCCTGGACCGGAACGCACGATGGCCACGATCCTCATCAACGGCGCCGAATACCCGATCCCCGAGGGGGAGAAGCTCAACGCCATCCAGATGGCGAAGCGGGTCGGGGTCGAGATCCCCTACTACTGCTGGCACCCTGCGCTCTCGGTCGTGGCCAACTGCCGGATGTGCGAGGTCGAGGTCGGCGCCAAGGATCCCAAGACGGGCGAAGTGAAGATGATGCCCAAGCTCGTCCCCGGCTGCCAGACGCCGGCCAAGGACGGGACGGTCCTCGTCACCGACAGCCCCAAGGTCCGCGAGCACCAGCGGATGATCATGGAGCTGCTCCTGATCAACCACCCGCTCGACTGCCCGGTCTGCGACCAGGCCGGCGAGTGCGGCCTGCAGGACTACAGCTACAGCCACGGCCAGTCGACCCACCGCTTCGTCGAGGAGCGGATCGTCAACCCCAGGAAGGACGTCTCCGACCTGATCCAGCTGAACCAGGACCGGTGCATCATGTGCACCCGCTGCGTCCGGTTCACCCGCGAGATCACGCAGACGGCCGAGCTGCAGGTCACCCGCCGCGGCAACCACGCCGAGATCGCCACCTTCCCCGGCGTCACCCTCGACGCCAACCCGCTCGCCGGCAACGTCGTCGACGTCTGCCCCGTCGGCGCCCTGCTCGACAAGGATTTCCTCCACAAGCAGCGCGTCTGGTTCCTGACCAAGCACGAATCCGTCTGCACGCTCTGCTCGACCGGCTGCAACGTCAGCGTCGAGGAGAACAAGGGGAAGGTCTGGCGGGTCAAGCCCCGCAACAACCCCCACGTCAACGACTACTGGATCTGCGACGAAGGCCGCTACGGCTACAAGAACGGCGCGGCGCCCGACGACCTGCTCGGGGCCATGTACGTCCTGAAGGGGGACGACCACGTCGCCGCGCCGATCGCCGAGGCGCTCAAGGTCGTCGCCCGCGGCTTCAAGCAAGCGGTCGTCGAGGGCAAGGCCGTCGCCGGCGTCCTCTCGCCGTTCCTGACGGTCGAGGAAGCGTATTTGATGGCCCGATACCTGAAGGACCTGACGCCGGCCTCCGTGCTGGCCGTCGGGCCCGTCCCCACGCGCGGCCAGGACCGGACCTTCGCCCCCGACAAGTCGAGCGGGCGCTCGGGCGACACCACGTTCCTCAACCCCCGGCCGTTCACGATCCACGCCGAGAAGGCGCCCAACGCCCGCGGCGTCCGGGCCGTTTTGGAGCACGTCCAGGGCTCGGTGGTCGAGTACGACGAGCTGCTCAAGAAAATCGAGGCCGGCGAGATCGGCGCCCTCTACGCGGCGTCGGGCTCGCCCCAGGACTGGATCGACGAGGCGACCGCCGCGGCCGTCCGGGCCAAGGTCGGCTTCATCGTCCTCCAGGATTCGCGGCTGAGCGCCCTGGCCCACAAGGCCGACGTCGTGCTGGCCGGCGGGACGTATGCCGAAAAAGCCGGGTCGTACGTCAACGCCGACGGCCGGATCCAGTACGCTGAAGCGTCGCTGCCGCCCCGCGACGGCGCGCTGCCGGACCTCGACCTGTTCGCGATCCTGCTCGACCGCCCCGGCCCGGCGCGTTCGAGCGAGGTCCTGGCCGAGCTGGCGGCGGCGGCCCCGGCCTTCGCCGCGGCGAAGGGGGGCGTCCTGCCGGAGTACGGCGCGTCGCTGGACGCCGCGGCCCCGGCCGAGGACGGCCCGCCGCCGTTCGTCGACGCCTGGTACACGGCGATGGGCGCGGCCAAGACCCGCTGAGTAGTCGGCGCGGCGACGACGTGATCGATTCGGAAGTTCGGCGACGAGGGGGCGAGGACGAGTTCATGACGATCTGGGTGCTGATCGGGATCCTCATCAAGATGCTGGTGGTCGTCGGCGTGACGCAGGGGGCGGTCGCGTACCTGATCCTCGTCGAGCGCAAGATCGCCGCCTACGCCCAGGACCGCATCGGTCCCAACCGCTGCGGCCGCGAGATCGGCGTGCCCTTCGCGCTCATCCAGCCGCTGGCCGACGGCGCCAAGATGCTCCTCAAGGAGGACGTCGTCCCCAAGTACGTGACCAAGCCGCTCTACATCCTGGCCCCCTGGATCGCCATCGCCACGGCCATGATCGGCTTCGCCGTCGTGCCGTTCGGGCCGGTCGGGCCGAACCAGATCATCGACTTCCAGATCGCCCCCAACGTCGACATCGGCATCCTGTATGTGCTGGCCGTCGGCAGCCTGGCGGTCTACGGCGTGATCCTGGCGGGGTGGGCGTCGAACAACAAATACGCGTTCATCGGCGGCCTGCGGTCGAGCGCCCAGCTCATCAGCTACGAGATCCCTCTCGGCCTGTCGATCCTGGGCATGGTGCTGATCGCCGGCTCGCTCGACATGAACCGGATCATGGCCTGGCAGAGCCGCCACGTCTGGGGGATTCTCGTCCAACCCCTGGGGTTCATCCTGTTCTTCACGAGCGCGTTCGCCGAGACCAACCGGCTGCCGTTCGACCTGCCCGAGTCCGAGCAGGAGCTGGTCGGCGGGTTCCACACCGAATACTCGGCGATGAAGTTCGGCATGTTTTTCCTCGGCGAATATCTGCACGTGATCACGGTCAGCTTCATCACCGTGATCCTGTTCTTCGGCGGCTGGGACGTCCCCTTCGTGACCTCGCCCGACCAGTCGGGGTTGCTCTGGGCGATCGTGAAGGTCGGCGTCATCACCTCCAAGGTCGGCCTGGTGATCCTGTTCATCATGTGGGTCCGCTGGACGCTCCCCCGGTTCCGCTACGACCAGCTCATGGACCTGGCCTGGAAGTCGATGATCCCGCTGGCCCTGATCAACCTCGTGATGACGGCCGGGATCGTGCAGCTCGTCCGGACGTACTGGGTCTGAGCCGGCCCCCATTCGAATCGAAGGCCCCCGCCGCGGCGGCCCCAAGGAGCCCTGGAACGTGCGAGTCGACGACCCCAAGCTGAAGAAGATCGAGCCGCCGACGATGTCCCTGGGGGACCGGTTCTACCTGCCCCAGGTGGCCGCCGGCCTGCTGGTAACCGCCAAGCACATCTTCGGGGTCGCCTTCCAGGACAAGGCGATCACCGTCCAGTACCCCGAGCAGCAGCACGTCCCCAGCCCGGTCTACCGCGGCGTGCACCGGCTCAACAAGGACGAGGAAGGGCGGCCTAAGTGCGTCGCCTGCATGCTTTGCGCCACGGCCTGCCCGGCGCACTGCATCGACATCGTCGGCGCCACGGCCCCGCCGAGCTGGCCCGACCGCGAGAAGTACCCCGAGAGCTTCGTCATCGACGAGCTGCGCTGCATCTACTGCGGCATGTGCGAGGAGGCCTGCCCGGTCGAGGCCATCGAGCTGACCGGGCTGTACGACCTCACCGGCCTGAGCCGCGAGGAGATGATCTTCGACAAGGCCAAGCTGCTCTCCGTCTTCGACGTGACCCGCGACGCCGAGCCGATGAAGTTCACCACGCCCCCGCCGGCCGGCCGCCCGACGCCCACCCAGGCGCTCGACTCGCCCGTCAGCTGAACCCCGGACCGACACCCCTACGAAGCGGCGAAGTCTCATGACGAACGGTTCCTTCATCCTGGCGACGATCGGCATCCTGCTGGGCGCGACGGGGACGTACCTCCTGCTGCCGCACCGCCGCGGCGAGGCCAAGCCGCGGACCCTCTACATCCTGGGCGGGACCTTCGCCGGCCTGGGCCTGATCGGCTTTTTGCTGCTGCTCACGCCG
This sequence comes from Paludisphaera mucosa, assembly GCF_029589435.1. NCBI lineage: Bacteria > Pseudomonadati > Planctomycetota > Planctomycetia > Isosphaerales > Isosphaeraceae > Paludisphaera > Paludisphaera mucosa. The sequence goes on from NZ_JARRAG010000001.1 coordinate 829,719, forward strand.
CCGGCCCTCTCGCCGCTGGCCGACTTCGTCGCCGGGTCGTTCTTCTACATCTTCGCCGCCGGCGCGATCGGCGCGGGCGTGATGACGGTGACCAGCCGGAACCCGGTCTACAGCGCCCTCTGGTTCGCGGGCGTCGTGGTCTCGACCGCCGGGCTGTTCCTGCTGGCCGACGCCCAGTTCCTGGCCGCGGGCTCGATCATCGTCTACGCCGGGGCGATCATCGTCACCTTCCTGTTCGTGATCATGCTCGCCCAGATGGAAGGCAAGGCCGTCTACGACCGCGCCGCGCGGTCGCCGGGCCGGGCCGTCTTCACCTGCTTCCTGCTGCTCTGGTCGCTGGCCTACTGCCTGGCCACCCTGCCGGGCGCGGAGCCGTCCGACGCCGACTCCGTCGTCTCGGCCCGCCAGCGCCTGCGGCGCGGCCGCGAGCTGGCGTCGTTCTACCCCGAGGGCGGCCCGGCCCAGGCCCGCATCGCCCTCGAACGCTCCCTGCGGCCGACCTCGTCGCTGTTCGTCGACGGCGACCCGATGAAGCCCAAGCCCAACGTCGCCGGGCTGGGCGAGGCCCTCTACACCGACAACCTGCTGGCGGTCGAGCTGGCCGGGGCGATCCTGTTCGCGGCCCTGATCGCCGCCGTCGTGATCGCCAACCCGCGGCCGATGACCGCGCTGCCGGCCTCCAAGTCCGACGCCTGAAAACCGCCCCTTCCACCGGAACCCGACGGACGAAGCCAGCCATGACCGACCCGTTCTCGCTCGAGCTCCTGACCAACTACCTCCTCGTGAGCGCGGCGCTCTTCGCGCTGGGGATGTTGGGGTTCATCGCCCGGCGCAACCTGATCGTCATGTTCCTGTCGGCCGAGATGATGCTGCAGGGCGTGGCGCTGTCGCTGGTGGCCTTCGGGCGCTACCACGGCAACTGGAGCGGCCAGGTCTTCACGATCGTCATCCTGACCGTGGCGGCGTGCGAGGCCTCGATCGCCATGGCCCTGGTCGTCGTCCTGTTCAACCGCCGCTCGTCGCTCGACGTCACGCTCTGGCAGGACGTCCGCGAGGCCGGCGTCGCCGGCACCGAGCTGGCCGACGAGGAGGCCGAGGCGGCCCCGCTGTCGACGGCCGACGGGATCGAGACGTATCCCCACCTGACCCCCGCCGGCGTCGAGCCGGCCCACCCGATCCAGCCCTGGACCGAGCGCCGTCGCTGAGGACGGACGCCGGTGCGTCCATCGACGATGACGAGGCGAGCGAGACGAGACCAAAGAGGAGCGGCGCAGTGGGTTTCTTCGTGCAGAACGTCTGGCTGATCCCGTTCTTCCCGCTGCTGGGCGGCCTGATCGCGGCCGCCGTCGGCCGGCGGGCGGGCGTCAACGCGGCGCTCCCGGTGGCGGCCGGCGTCGCGTTGGCCTTCCTGGTCTCGCTCGGGGCCTGGATCACGGCCGACGCCGAGAAGACCGTGCTGGTCTCGAAGTGGATCGCGGCCGGCTCGCTCGTCGTGCCGATCGAGTTCCGGGTCGACGGCCTGACGACGCTGATGCTGTCGATGGTCACGTTCGTCTCGACGCTCGTCATCGTCTTCGCCTCGGGGTACATGAACGGCGACCCGTCGTACCCCCGGTTCTTCGCCCTGATCGGCCTGTTCGTCTTCTCGATGACGGGGCTGGTGCTCTCGAACAACTACCTGCTCACGTACGCCTTCTGGGAGGGCGTGGGCGTCTGCAGCTACCTGCTCATCGGTTTCTGGCACACGCGGCCCTCGGCCGCCGCCGCGGCGATGAAGGCGTTCATGATCAACCGGATCGGCGACGTCGGCTTCGCGGTCGCCATCTTCTGGCTCTGGTCGATCGTCCCCAACCACGACCTGAGCTACCAGAACGTGCTGGCCGAGTCGACGCTGCATGGGTTCTCGGAAGCCGCCAAGGTCGGCATCCCGCTGCTCCTCTTCTGGGCCGCGACCGCCAAGAGCGCGCAGATCCCGCTCTACGTCTGGCTGCCCGACGCGATGGAAGGACCGACGCCCGTCTCGGCCCTCATCCACGCCGCGACGATGGTCACCGCCGGCGTCTACCTGATCGCCCGCTCGACGCCGCTGGTCGCCCAGGCCCCCGGCGTGCAGCTCCTGATCTCGATCATCGGCTGCACGACGGCCCTGCTGGCCGCGCTGATCGCCCTGACCCAGAACGACCTCAAGCGGGTCATGGCCTACTCGACGGTCAGCCAGCTCGGCTACATGTTCATGGGGCTGGGCGCCGGCGTGGGCTCGGTGGCCCGGCTGGCGATGGTCGCGGCGATGTTCCACCTGTTCACCCACGCCTTCTTCAAGGCCTTGCTCTTCCTGGCGTCCGGCAGCGTGATGCACGCGATGGGCGACGTGATCGACATGAGGCGCTTCCGGGGCCTGCGGCATCGCCTGCCGTACACCTGTGGGACGTTCGCCGTCGGCGGCCTGGCCCTGGCCGGCGTCTTCCCGATGGCCGGCTTCTGGAGCAAGGACGAGATCCTGCTCGCCCTCGAATCGGCCCCCCACGCCGCCCACGAGGTCCACTTCGAGTACGGCTGGGTCTACAACGTGATCTACTGGGTCGCGATCTTCACGGCCTTCCTCACCGCGTTCTACACCTTCCGGGCCTTCTTCATGACCTTCTGGGGTCCCGAGAAGCTCCCCGGCGCCGACGACCCCGAGGCCCCGCCGGTCGACCCCCAAGCGGCGCACGGCCACGGCCACGACGAGCACGCGCATGACGACGCGCACGGCGGCCACCACGTCGGCGAGGAGTCGCCGCCGATCATGACCTACCCGCTGCTGATCCTGGCCGGTTGCGCCGTGCTGGTCGGCCTGGCCTTCGGCCCGACGGGCTGGTTCGAGGGGCACCTGGAGCACACGCTCGGCTTCGAGGGCCTCCCCGAAGGCCACCACGCCTTCAGCTGGGGGACGGCCCTGATCAGCACGATCGCGGCCGTCGCGGGGATCGCCCTGGCCTACCGGATGTACGCCGAGCCCAGCCCGGTCCCGGCGCGGATCGCCGGCTCGGTGCAGCCGCTGTACCGGGCGTCGCTCGGCAAGTTCTACATCGACGAGATCTACCACGCCACCGTCATGAAGCTCGTGCAGTTCCTGGCGGCGGCCTCGCGGGTGTTGGACGTCCGGCTCGTGGACGGCATCGTGACGGGGGTGGCGAAGCTGCCCCGGATCGCGGCCCGCGAGGTCTTGGCGAAGTATCAAAACGGCCTGATCCAGTTCTACGCGGCGGCTTCGGCCCTGAGCGTCGCGGTGCTGCTCTGGGTGCTGCTCTTTTCCTGAGGATCCACCACCCGCACGCGAGGGCGACGGCCGAGCGGCGCAGGCTTCCCGAGGATGGTTTCGATGGCGACACTGTTGGCGATCACCGTTTTCCTCCCCCTGATCGGCGCGCTGGCGCTCGTGCTGGCGCCCGGCCTCGACCGGGGGGCGGCCCGCAAGATCGCGCTGGGCGTCACCCTGACGACCTTCGGGGCCTGCCTGGCCCTGCTCGCCGGGTTCGAGCCGGCCGTGACGTCGCCGCAGTTCGCCGCGATCTCCGAGGCCGCGGGCGGCCGGACGCTCTACGGCTGGGGCTGGCTGAGCCGGCCGGACGTGCGGTTCGCGCTGGGGCTCGACGGCATCTCGATCTGGCTGTTCGTGCTCACGGGCCTGCTGATGATCACGGCCGTGCTGTCGTCGTGGGAGTCGATCAAGGAACGCGCGCCGCTCTACTACGCGTTCCTGCTGGCGCTTGAGACGGGCCTGCTCGGCCTCTTCGGGGCGCTCGACGTGGTGCTCTTCTACATCTTCTTCGAGTTCACGCTGATCCCGCTGTTCTTCCTGATCGGCCTGTGGGGCGGCCCCGAGCGGCAGCGGGCTTCGGTCTACTTCTTCCTGTACACGCTGGCGGGGAGCCTGCTGACGCTGCTGGGGGTGATCTCGCTGGTCATCGTCCACATGCAGTATTCGCCGAATCACGTGCTCACGTTCTCGATCCCCGAGCTGACCCACGGCCTGGCGACGCTCCCCTGGCCGGAGTGGTACAAGGTCGACTCGTGGGCGAGCCCGCAGGTCCTCATTTTCCTGCTGCTGCTGGCGGGGTTCGCGGTCAAGGTGCCGCTCTTCCCGTTCCACACGTGGCTGCCGCTGGCGCACGTCGAGGCCCCGACGGCCGGCTCGATCGTCCTGGCCGGCGTGCTGCTGAAGGTCGGCAGCTACGGCCTGATCCGCTTCAACATGGCGATGACCCCCCTGGGGGCCTCGGCCCTCTTCCCGCTGCTGGCGACGATGTGCGTGGTGGGCATCATCTACGGGGCCCTCGCCGCGCTCGCGCAGACGGACATGAAGCGGCTGGTGGCCTACAGCTCGGTCAGCCACATGGGCTTCATCGTGCTGGGGATGCTGGCGATGAACGACGCCGGGCTCAACGGCTCGATCATCCAGATGGTCAACCACGGACTGACGACGGGCGCCCTGTTCGCCTGCGTGGGCGTGCTCTACGACCGCTACCACACCCGCGAGATGAACGCGATCGGCGGCGTGTGGAACCGCTTCCCGCTGCTGGCCTTCTTCTTCATCTTCTCGTCGATGGGGGCCGCGGCGCTGCCGGGCCTGAACGGCTTCGTCGGCGAGTTCCCGATCCTCGCGGGGATGTTCGCGGAGAGCTGGAAGACGGCCTCGCTGGCGACCCTGGGCATGATCCTGGGCGCCTTCTACCTGCTCTTGATGATCCGCCGCGTCATCTTCGGCCCCCTGGTCGAGCCCGTCGCCCACGGCGAGCACGGCGACGACCACGGTCACGGCCACGCGGACGTGCCGCCGATGGGCTGGTACGAGATCGCCGGCCTGACGCCGCTGGCCGTCCTGATCCTCTACATCGGCATCTTCCCCGAGCCCTTCTTCGCCCGCATCCGCCCGGCGGCGGAGGTCGTGACCCAGATCGGCCGGCAGGAGCGCGAGGTCGGCGAGAAGGCCCTCGCGGCGACGGTCCCGCCCGCCGCGCCGGCCCTGACGATGCGAACGACCGAACCCCGCTGACGCCGATATTCCTCGCCCGACGCCAACGCTTATCTTATACGGAAAGCCGGAGATGACCCTTCAGCTCGCCTACCATACGGTCCAGCAGACGCTCCTGGTCCTCTCGCCCGAGATCTTGCTGCTGGCCGTGGCCGTCGCCATGATGACCGCCGCGCCCTTCCTCCGCGTCTCGCGGCGGGGGTGGTGCGGACTGGCCGCCGTCGGCCTGGTCGCGAGCCTGCTCGCCCTGATCGCGACCCGCGACGTCCAGCCCGACGTCTACGTCGGCTCGGCCGTGAACGACGCGATGGCGTTCTACGTCCGGCTCTTCGTGATCCTGACCGGCCTCGTCCTGATCGGCCTGGCCCATCGCGAGCCCCCCGAGGACCGCTCCGCGGAGTTCTTCGGCTCGTTCCTGATGATCCAGGCGGGCGCGATGCTCGTGGCGGCCTCGAACGACCTGATCCTGCTGTTCATCGGCCTGGAACTGGTCAGCATCCCGACTTACCTGCTGCTCTACCTCTCGCGGCGGACCGCCTCGACGCAGGAGGCGGCGACGAAGTACTTCTTCCTGAGCATCTTCGCCTCGGCCCTTCTGCTCTACGGGATGGCCTTCCTCTACGGGATCGCCGGCACGACGAACCTCAAGGCGCTCTCGGTGCTGACGACCTCGCTGCCGTACGTGCCGCACCTCTGGCTGGGGCTGCTGGCGGTCGTCTTCATCATCGCCGGCCTCTGCTTCCGCGTGGCCGCCGTCCCCCTCCACTTCTACGCCCCCGACGTCTACCAGGGCTCGCCCGTGGTGATCGCGGCTCTGCTGTCGTGGATCCCCAAGGTCGTCGGATTCGTCGCCATGATCCGGGCCTTGACCTCGGTCCTGGCGTTCAAGGGGCTGGACGACGAGCTGGTCCACAAGACGGTGCTCCTCTGCTGGATCATCGCCGCGGCCACGATGACGCTGGGCAACGCCGTGGCGCTCCTGCAGACCGACCTCAAACGGCTGCTCGCCTACTCGTCGATCGCCCACGCCGGCTACCTGATGGTCGGCATCACCGCAGCCTTCGCGGGCGGGGCCGAGGGCTCGGCGTTCTACTACGGCGTCGAGGGCGTCCTGTTCTACCTGGCCGCGTACGCCTTCATGACGCTCGGGGCGTTCGGCGTCGTGCTCGCCCTCCGCAAGCGGGACGGCCGGCCGGTCACGACGATCGACGACCTGTCGGGCCTGGGCCTGACCCAGCCGGTGGTGGCCGTCGGGCTCACGCTCTGCCTGCTGAGCCTCACCGGCATTCCGGGCCTGGCCGGCTTCTGGGGCAAGCTGCAGATCTTCGCCTCGGCGCTCTCGGCCGCCTCGGGCGACGAGGCCCGGCCGCTGCAGGTGCTGGCCGTCGTCGGCATGCTCAACGCCGCGGTGGGGGCGTTCTACTACCTGCGGATCATCGTCCTGATGTTCCTCAAGCCGGCCGAGGAGCCGGTCGACGCCGTGGGCGGCTGGCCCGTCGCGCTGGCGACCGGGGCCTGCGTCTCGCTCTCGCTGCTGGTCGGCCTCTACCCCGCGCCCATCTCCCGGGCCTGCCGCGAGGCGGCCGTCGCCGCGAACGTCCATCCCGCCCCGGTCGCCGAGTCGGCCCCGGTGGTCGTCGGGGCCCGGGACGTCGCCCCGTCGCCCGCGCCGGTGCGGAACTGAGGGTCGTCCCGATCGCGGCCTGGCCGACCTGCGTTCCGGGCGCGGCGCCGGGTCAGGCCGCTTCGCGGCGCGTCGCCAGGGCCGCCGCGTGCGAGGGCCGCGACGCGAGCCATACGAAGGCGAGGCCGCCGAGCACGACGCCGAGCATGTCGAAGGTGCCGTCGGCGAGGCCGGCGTCGCGATTCACGAGCGGCGAGAGCTGTCCCAGCTCGGTGATCACGGTCAGGGCCAGGCCGGCCGCCGCCACGAGGAGGAGGCGCCTCGGGTTGCGCGACGCCATCAGCCAGAGGAAGGCGAAGCCCATGAACAGCGCCATGTGGACGAGCTTGTCGAGATTCGGGAGCCTGAACCCCGTCTCGCCGCCCGCCTTCTGCACGACGGCCCTGGGCATCCAGCAGAGCACCATGATCAGCAGGGTCCAGCTCAGCGCCGCGTAGAACCAGAGTCGCATGTTCGGCCCTCAGTGGTCTTCGTTCGCCCCGGCCGATCGACGCGGTCGTCGGCCCCCGGGGATTCGACATTCTAGCGTAAGCCGCGACGCCGACGCGCGATCGCCGCGCGGGAAAAAATCGCGACCGGCGCGAACGTGCGCCCAGATCCCGGCGTCTTCCTCGATGTGAGCGGACGGCGACGAAGCGGGGCCTGGATCGTGCCGGGCGTCGGTCGAGACGCCCTCCCGCACCTCTTGCCCCGGCACGGAGTCGCGCGATGAACCCGCAGCGGTCGCCAGGTCGTCGATCCCGGGGGCGAGCCTCACTGCCGGAAGCCTGCGGCCGATCGTGGTCGACTCCCCGCACAGGCCTCGCTCGTCCGCGAGACCGAGCCCCTTGCCTTTCCATCGCCTCGCCGGGTCGGTAGCTGAGACGGTCTAGCGCCGCGCTGAAAACGCGGAGAGGTGGATTCGAGCGCCACCCGACCCATCACGTCTCCCCGGCGACCGCCGGGGGCGCAGTCCCCGGCCCGCGCCGAGGGCTCGGCGCGACGTCGAACAGGAACGGCCCGTTCGTCTATCGGACAGGATGCCGCCCTTTCAAGGCGGCGAGGAGGGTTCGACTCCCTCACGGGCCGCTCGGGAAGAAAGACCACACGATCGGGGCGACTGGGGGCGCGGACGGTCTCCAAAACCGTCGTCTCGCGGGTTCGAATCCCGCCGGTCGTGCTCTGCTGCAGACGGGACGTGGGAAAGCCTGGGAATCCGCCTGCCTTGGGAGCAGGAGAGCGTCGGTTCGAATCCGACCGTCCCGATTCCGCGATCATCGATAGTGACCTTAAAAGACCATTATGAGTCAGGAAGTGAAATATGCACGAAAACGACGAGTCCGACCAGGGGTCGTGGTGTAACGGCCGCACATCGGCCTTTTAAGCCGGGAGGTGGGGGTTCGACTCCCTCCGGCCCCATGAGACGAATCGTGCAGGCGGCCCGCAGCTCCGGGGTGGAGCACCCGGCTGATAACCGGGAGGCGGAGGTTCGATTCCTCCCGGGCCGATCGGTCTTCGCCCGGGGGGGCGCGGAATCCGGATCGGACGTCCCGGGCCCGAGCGACGGGGCGGGGCGTCAGGTTTCAAGCTCGATCAACCGTTCGACCCCGCGATCGATCCGAAGAAGGACTGATGAAAACCTCGGCAATCGGGGGAAACCGCGACAAGGACTCGCTCGAGAGCCGTATAAGTGGCATGGATCGTCATATCTGAGGTCTCGTCGAGTCTGCGAATACCTGGTGGGACGGGCGGAGAGCCTTCGCCGATCTCGACCGGGCTCGATCGACCTCCGGTGGACGAGAGTCGGTCCGTCGCCGCCCGGAAGCTCCCTCTCCCAGATCGAGGTTCGTCATGGCCGCGCCGAAGAACGTCTACGCGTTCAGCTTGACCGAGGCCGTGGCCGCCGCGGACCGCTGGTCGAAGCGAGCCCATCAACATGAGAAATTCGAGCGGGCGGCTCGCAACAAGCAATACACCTCGCTCGACACCCCCGAGCGGTGTGCGGCGCGGGCGAACCGCCTGCTCGGCCGGCTGAAGCGCGCCGGATCGCGGCTGGCCGAGTCGATGGCGTCCGATTTCGACGAATCGACCGCCAGGCAGGTGGCCGCGGCCCGGGTCACCGCCCAGAACGTGAGCGACGCCCTGCTCGAACGCGTGATCGGGGGCACGCGGGATTTCCAGTTCGTCGAGTTCCTCGAACAGGCGACCTACGTCTGCAGGTCGGTCGGCCGCATCGTCACCAAGCTCGGCGGCGGGAGGATGGCCTACGGCACCGGCTTCATGGCCTCGCCCCGGTTGCTGATGACGAATCATCACGTGCTCCCGTCCCGGGACGACGCGGCCCGCAGCGTGGTCGAGTTCGACTACCAGCGCGACCGCCTGGGCCGGGCCGTCGCGGTCCGGAGCCTGCGGATCGACCCGGACGCGTTCTTCCTGAACGACGAGGACCTGGACTTCGCCCTGGTCGCGGTGGCGGCGGACGGCCGCGGCAGCCCGCTGGGCTATTACGGCTGGTGTCCGCTCATCAAGGAACTGGGCAAGATCGTCGCGGGGGAGCCCATCAACATCATCCAGCACCCGATGGGCGAGATGAAGCAGGTCGTCCTGCGCGAGAATCGGCTGATCGATTCCCTGGACGGCGCGGAGTCGTACCTGCACTACGAGGCCGACACCGAGCCGGGCTCGTCGGGCTCCCCGGTGTTCAACGACCAGTGGGAGGTCGTCGCCCTCCATCACAGCGGCGTGCCCAAGCGGAACACCAGGGGCGACCTGCTGGACGTCGACGGGAAGGTCTGGAAGGACGGGGACGATCCCTCGCGCCTCGAATGGGTGGCGAACGAGGGCGTCCGGGCGTCGAAGCTGGTCGAGTTCATCGCGAAGGCGACGGTCAAGCCCGCCGAGAGGCCGCTGCTGAAGGAGTTCCTGGAGGCCAGGCCGCCGGGCGAGGCCGACGGCCCCTCGACGCGTCGCGTCGAGGCCGGCCTTCGACCCGATCCCCGTCTCGAACCCGAACCCGAACGCGAGGACGAGCCGATGCCCAGGCCCGAGGTCGAACGCGGCGGCGACTCCGTGACCTTCACGATCCCCCTTTACGTCACGGTGAGCGTCGGCGCCCCCGCGGCGCGCGGCGCCCTGAGCGTCGAGCCGGTCGAGCCGGCGTCCGGCTTCAAGGAACGGGTCGTCCCCGACCCCGACGATCTGGATTACCGCGAGCGACCCGGCTACGACGCCGGCTTCCTCGGCTTCGAGGCGCCGTTCCCCCGCCTGACCAACGCGACGCGTTCCAAGGCGTTCGCGCTCCCCGGCGAGCAAGGCGTCGATCGATACCTGCTCAAGTACCACCACTACAGCCTGATCTTCAACAAGGCGCGAAAGCTGGCCTTCGCGGCCGGCGTGAATTACGACCCGAACGCCAAGGTCCTGCACCGGAGGGACGTGGACGGGGACAAGTGGTATTACGACCCGCGGGTGACGCCCGAGAAGGAGATCCAGGCCGGCGAGAGCCTCTACGCGGGGAACCCGCTGGATCGCGGGCATCTCGTGAGGCGGGCCGACGCGGGCTGGGGGGCGACGAAGCAGGAGGCCAAGCTGGCCAACGACGACACCTTCCACTTCACGAATTGCTCGCCGCAGCACGAGATCACCAACCAGGGGAAGACGAGCGAGGCCCCGCCGGGCCTGAAGTTGTGGGGGAACCTCGAAGACCACGTCGCGGCCCAGGGCAAGAAGGACAAGCGGAAGCTCAGCATCTTCAACGGCCCGGTCTTCCGGCCCTCCGACCGGAAGTACCGCGGCGTTCTGCTCCCCCGCGAGTTCTGGAAGGCGGTGGTGTTCGCGGACGACGAGGGGCGTCCCGCCGCGACGGCCTTCATCCTGACGCAGGCCGAGCTGATCCAGGACCTGCAGGAAGAATTCACGGTGGGGGAATACAAGGCCGTGCAGGTCCGCATCGCGGACCTGGAGGCGAGGACCGGCCTCGATTTCGGCCCCGCGTCCGGTTGGGACGTGTTGGAGCAGGAGGGCGCCGAGGAGCGCTTCACGGGCGACTCGGCCGCCGTCGTCCTGGAATCCCTCTCGGACGTCGTGTTGTGACGCGAACGCGCGTCGGGGCGTCGGGACGGGGATGGACCGGGGCCGCGTCATGCGGCGGGAGGCCGAGATGAAGCTGGCCGGCCGCGAGTACAAGACCATGATAGACCACGCCGCGTTCGTCGACCCGCGAGCGGCGGCCGACCTCTTCTGGACCGAGTTGGAGGAGGCCGCGGAGACGCCCACGCGCCGGCTGAAGGGCCGATTCGACCGGGAGGAGGGCCGCCGCGTCAGCTTCCTCGACACGCCCGACCTCTCCCTGCGCCGCAGCAACCTCGTCCTCCGCCGTCGGGCCGGCGAGGGAGGCGACCAGTACACCCTCAAGTGCCGCTCCGAAGACCGCTACGAGGCCGCGGGGACCGACGTCGACGCGGCTCCGGGCCTGGACGGCAAGTCGAAGCTCGAAGAAGACATCGCGCCCCCGTTCCTCTGTCGATTCTCCCATTCCTGCAACGCGAAGCTCCCGGGCGATCCGCCCGCGACCCTGGGAGACGCGGCGGCGCTCTTCCCCCTCCTCGGGCGCCTCGTCCACGACGGCCGCCCGCTCGCCCTCGACCTGCCGCTGCGGACCGTCCACGACGTCGTCGCGTCCGAGCGCGTCCTGACCGGGGCGAAGCTCGTCTTCGACCCCCCCGGCGAGCCCGCCGTGGAGGCGTCCGCGGCGATGATCGTCTGGTCGAACCCCAAGACGGCGAGGATCCTGCTCGCCGAATTCTCCTTCCGCATCAAGGCCGACGACGAGCGTTTCGGCTTCGCGGTCGCGGCCTCCGCCCGCTCGTTCTTCGAAGTCGTCCTGGGCCACGACTGGGCCCGGCCGGATTCCCGCTCCAAGACCGAGTACGTCTTCCGCGACACTCGCGGCGACTGAGGACGAGGGGCGAGGACCCCGCGCGTCGCGTCGATCCCGACTCGCTCCCCGTCCATCACTTCCGGCCCCCCACCTCGCACCCGCACCATCCGGCCCGGGGCGGGTCGACCGGCCGCGCGTTTGGGGCGACCTCCGTCCCCGTCGGCCCGATCGACGCCCGATGCGGCCGCTCCTCGCGATCGCGGCCGACGGGACGCCACCTCTCTTTCGGCGAGATCCGCGATTTCGCGCGAACACGGCGCGGGGGGACGGCGTCTGACTTGGCGTGCGGCGAACGAGTGAATGAAGTGAAAAGGCGAATGGATGTGGATGCAGGATGCAGGCGGCGCCCGCGCCGCGATCGAGGCCCTATCCGGGACCAAGGTGTTAGCGGCAGCACACCTGGCTCTTAACCAGGCGGGTGAGGGTTCGAGCCCCTCTGGTCCCATCGCGAAACGACGCGCCAGGGGGTCCGTAAGGACGGACGCCGCCCTCGTAAGGCGGAGGAGCGGGTTCGATCCCCGCCCGGCGCTCTGGGCTCCTTGACAATTCGGTTTTGAATTGAGTTATGAAAACATGAAATATCGACGCGCCCATGATGTAACGGAAGCCTACCGCCTCGCCATGGCGGACGCGCGGGTTCGACTCCCGCTGGGCGCTTGCCGTCGGCCTCTTGCGACGGCCTCTCGATCGGATCCAGGGTGGCGAAACGGCAGCCGCACTCCACTGTTAATGGAGCGCCCTCGGGCGTGGGGGTTCGACTCCCTCCCCTGGAGCTTGAGGACGGGAGGGCCAGCCGATCGGCGACGGCGCCCGATTCGAGATCGGGTGAGCGATGAGCCCTGGGGGTTCGAATCGCTCCCCTTCCGCTGGAGGAGTTTGATGAATTTCGACTCCGACGCCTCTCACGCGTCCCTGGCCGAGCGGTCAGGCGCCGGCCTTCCAAGCCGGCCAGGCGGGTTCGACTCCCGCGGGGCGCTCTCGGGAATCGGCTAACGGCAGGCCCCCCGACTTTGAATCGGGCGATGGAGGTTCGAGTCCTCCTTCCCGAATGGCGGGGGGCGCGCCGACCGACTCCGGGGCGGTCGCGGCTGGTCGCGACGCCAGGCTCTGGACCTGGAGGCGCTGGTTCGATTCCAGCCCCCGGAATTCGACGCGATCGCGGCTCGGTAGGCAACCGGCAGACCACTCTCGCTCAGACCGAGAGATGCTGAGGGTTCGAATCCCTCTCGAGCCATCCCGGGGCGACGCCCGCGCGTCGCGACGGGGACGACACGCCCTCGTGGAGCAGTCCGGAGTGCTCGCCGCCTTGTCAAGGCGGAGGCCGCGGGTTCGAATCCCGCCGGGGGCGCTCGGATGGAGAGTCGGTGAGTTGTTCATCCCCAGGCGCGGCCGGCGCCCGGCCGTCCCTCATGAGGACGGCTCCCCCGGATCGACACCGGGGCCTGGGATTCGGCGGGTCCGGCCCGGCCGGTCGGCGAGGTCCGATGGCATGGTACGCAAACCGGCAAAGCGGCCAGGTCGAGAGCCTGGTGCCTGTGGGTTCGACTCCCACCCGTGCCACTGCGAGAGCGTGCGAGCGTCCGTCCCGTGGTCCAGCGGCTACGACTCCTGTCTTACAAACAGGGAAGGGGGGTTCGATTCCCTCCGGGACGACTGGGGAGGCCGAGGGCCTCTCCGAAAGGAGGATGGGCGGCTGGTCCAACGGGAAGACGCCTGGTTTGCACCCAGGAGATCGGGGTTCGATTCCCCGGCCGGTCCACTCGGATTGTCGCGGTCACGACGGAAGGCAGCCGGATACGGTTGGCCGGGCCTCCTTGCTAAGGAGTGCGCCCTCTTCGGGGCGTGAGGGTTCGAATCCCTCGCCTTCCGCCTCGCTCCACAACTTCGACCCGGTGGTGAAACGGACGATCACACCTCGCTTCTAACGGGGCGTTCCGGGTTCGAATCCCGGCCGGGCCGCTGGTTGCATCGATCTCGACGGAAGGGCCACCCGAACGGCGACGGGACCCGCCTGGAACGAGGGCGAGCCTCACCAGCCTTGCGGGTTCGACTCCCGCCCCTTCCGCCTCGCCCACCTGGTCGGAACGAGCCCTCGGAGTGTGACGAATTTCGCATGCGACCCTCCGAAGGTGAGCGCGACCGGATTGTGTGCCCATGTGTGTGGGCCGATCTCGATTCTGTATAGTGACTTACGTTGATCGCGGAAAAAGGGCAATGCACCAGGATCCTCTGGATTCGTCACTATTGGGGGGAGTCTGGCGGGGGTTTAGTGCCAGGTTTAGTGACGACGTCGACGCCGGTTGGGCACCAGTTTGCCTCCGCCGGAAGCTCCCTCCGATCTGTCACAGGCAGGAGCACCTTTCCAACTTGCGTATCATCGCCAGCGTTATATGCTGTAGTCCGCCATTGGGAGAGCTCGCGGCGACGGCCCGCCCGCCCGCCGGATCTTTGCTCCTCGATCTCAGATCTCGGCATAGGGGCGGCTGCCGTCGCCGTCGAGCTTAGGGTGCAGTAACTTCCGGGCCGGCCCACCCGGGTCAGATCGGCTGCAGCCGCCCGACCTGGATGAGCCGATCGAAATGCCGCTCCACGGCCGTCGCCGAGCCGTCGTCGCGCACGAGGATCCCCAGCTCCATGTTGATCGTGAAGGCCTGGCGGGTGAGGTTCGCCGACGAGATGAAGAGCCACTCGCCGTCGGCCGCGGCGCACTTGACGTGGAGGAGGCCGGCCTTGCCGTTCGCGCCGACCAGGCGATCCTCTCCAGGCCAGTAATAGACCGTCGAACAGGCCGCCACCTCCGGGCCCAAGGCCCGGATCGTGCTGTACTCGCCCTGCCCGGCGATCCGGTCGGGCGTCTCAACGACGACCGTCAGGAGGACGCCACGGCCCGCCGCCCGCACCAGGGTCTCAACCACTTTGGGGATCTTGTAGATCGCGAAGCTAATCAGCGTGATTCGGTTCCGGGCGGCGTCGAGGACCTGGATGATGGCCTGCTCGGTGCGGCGGAACGCCGTCGGCCCAGCGTCGGGGCCGGTCCACACCAGCTCTGCCGAGTGCGATTCACGTTGGGCCCGGACCGAATGCGCCACCATCTGCAGCGACACTGCGACGATCCGGGCGTCGCCCTCGCCCTTTCGTCAACGATCCAGGAAGGCGGACGCTAGATCCCGGTGCTGATGGACGATTCGTTTCTCCCCGATGAACACGTTGGCCATGGACTGGGCCGCCGGGGTCGGCGAAGATCGTAAAGCAGTTCCCCGCCCCCTGCTGTAGATCGGCCAACGGTCGGGCCGAAAAGACCTCCTGCCGCCCCGCACCAAAAGGGCGAGCTTCGACCAGTGTCGCGATCGCATCATCGTGGTCGAAGGCAGGTCGCCGCATGAACCGCAATGCAAAAGTTACGGTCATCGGCTCCGTAGACGAGCTATCGACCGGAGGGCATCGGGAAACGACTCTCGCCGCCTTCCGTAGAGTCGTAGCCGAAGCACCCATTCCCGTCCGGGAAGTCAGGCACCTCCCCGACGCTCAATGCTCCCAGTCGCCGAGGTGCCTCGATTCGGACGCCGGCCGCGACTCCAGAGCTTGATACGCTCGCGTCTCGGGCTGCACCTCTGCCCGAAGCGGCCATCCATCGCTGAAGAATCGGGTCGCCAAGTACGCCCGCACTGCACGGCCGAGGTCGCCGAACGTCGGCGTTCTATCGTTTATCACCTTCTCCAAAGACGAGCTGGCTTTGGGGGCCGAGGCGGGGTCGGACCCTGGACTCGATGCTCACGGCCTTCGACCCGACGCTCTGTTTAGGGATCGGCGCGTGTCCGGTCGCTCATCTCACGTGCCGGCGTGAGCCGGAATTCGATGCGGCGTCGAGCCGCACGGATCAAAACGCTGGAGTACAAGCATGAAGCCCACGTCGATCCCCACCCACTTCGCCCATACCCTCGAAGGCGAAGGCATGGAATGCTGGCAACCTTTGATGGATCATCTCGAGCGGGTGGCAAAGCTAGTCGAGACGCACGCCACCGCCTTCGATTCCTCTGCTTGGGGGAAGCTAGCCGGCCACCTGCACGATCTCGGCAAGTACGCGGCCGACTTCCAGTCGTACCTCAGGAACTCTGCGGGCGACCCCCTCGTGATCGACGCGTCCGTTCTGGACGGTGTTCCGAAGCGTGTGGACCACTCCACGGCCGGCGCCGTCCGCGTCCTGGAGCTGGCTCGAAATGTCGGTCGGATGGCAGGCGACGGCGAACTACGGGCGGTCGAGGCGGCTTTGGCGATGGTCATCGCGGGCCACCACTCGGGGTTGCCGGCGAAGTCGATGTTCGAATCCAAGCGACTCACAGCGTGCGAGAAGCAGGCCCGCCTCGATGAGGCACGTCTCGGAGGTCAGCCCGAGATCGATGCATTGCTCGCCCTGGAACTGCCCGAGGCGCCCGCGATGCTCGGTCGTGAGCCGGTCGGGGGGTGGCCCGATACGCGCTTCAAGAAACGTGAGCTGAGCCTGCGGTGCGAACTGTGGACCCGCATGCTCTTCTCGGCCTTGATCGACGCCGATCGTCTGGACACCGAGCGTTTCATGAACCCCGGGCGCGCCCAGGCTCGAGTGGCGTCGATGGCAAGGGACGGTATCCTGGGGATGCTGAGCGGACGGGTTGATAGGTACCTGGAATATGTGGCTCAGACGGCGCGGGCTCGGGCGGCCCAGCCTCCTGAGGAGGCGTGTCCCCGCGCCGAGTCTGTCCTACGGCTGCGGGCCGATGTGCTGGCCGCCTGCCTCCGCGCGGCGGAAAGGCACGCGGGGCGACATTCGCTGACCGTCCCGACCGGCGGGGGCAAGACCTTGGCGGCCTTGGCCTTCGCCCTGCGGCACGCGATCCGCCGGAAGCTGCGACGAGTGATCGTCGTCATCCCCTTCACGAGCATCATCGATCAGACGGCCGCCGTCTATCGCGATGCATTCGGCGAACTGGCCGGGGAAGCCTTGGTAGAGCACCACAGCAACCTCGACCCTTCGACCGAGACATACGAAAATCGCCTGGCCTCGGAGAACTGGGACGCCCCGGTGATCGTGACGACCAGCGTCCAGTTCTTCGAGAGCCTCTTCTCGGCCCGCGGAACCGCCGCGCGCAAGCTGCACAACATCGCCCAGAGCATCGTCGTCTTCGACGAGGTCCAGGCGCTGCCGCACCACTTACGGACGCCGATCTTCGACGTCCTGAATCGCCTCATCGACGACTACGGCGTCTCGGCCTTGTTCTGCACGGCGACCCAGCCGGCACTGGACCTGGCCACGACGAATCGGCAGGAATTCCCGCACCTCCCCGACGTCCGCGAAGTCGTCGACGACGTACCGGCCGCCTTCGAAGCCGTCAAAGGACGGGTCGTCGCGGACTTCACACGCGCCCTCGAGCCGACGTCGTGGGAGGACCTGGCCGTCGACGTGACGGCCGACGATCGCGTCCTGACGATCGTCCAGCGTCGGGATGATGCACGCGACCTGTGGCGACTAATGCCGGCGGGAACGTTCCACCTGTCGGCTTTGATGTGCCCGGCCCATCGCCGCCTTGTCCTGAAGGAGATCGCCGCCGCCCTGGCCGACCCGGGTCGAGCATGCCGGGTCGTCAGCACCACCCTCGTCGAAGCGGGCGTCGACCTAGACTTCCCGGTCGTCTACCGGGCCTTGGGCGGCGTAGACGCTCTGGCCCAGGCCGCCGGCCGCTGCAATCGGTCGGGGCTCTTGACCGACGATCAGGGGCGCGCCCGGCCGGGCCGGCTGCTCGTCTTCCAACCGTGCATAGATCCCCCCCCGGGCCTGAGGCTCGGGGCGGTCACGACCTCGAGTCTACTCAAGGAATCCGGCATCGACCTCTTCGATCCCTGTACCTATGAGCGTTACTTCCGTCGCTACTTCGGGAACGTCGATCCCGACTCCATGAACGTGATGCCTACTCGTATCGAACGCGACTTCCCCGAGATAGAGGCGCGGTTTCGCATGATCGACGACCAAGACCAGGCGTCGGTGGTCGTCCCATACGGTGAGGCCATCGACAGGATCGAAGCGTACCGAGCCGATCCGAGCCGTTGGACGCTCCGCGCGCTGCAGCCCTTCATCGTCAATATCCCGAGGCGACGGCTCGACTCGCTCGCCGGTCAAGGCGTGATCGAGACGATCCACGGACAGGTCAAGTGGATCTCCCCGGCCGGGCCTAAGCAGTATCACGAGAGCCTCGGGCTCCTGGACGACGAGATCGCGGCCATTGAACCCGGCCATCTCATCACTTAGGAATCGTGAGCTTGCAGCGAGAGGTACTGTACATCGCTTCATGGCGAGATAAACTGGTAGCACGGCTGAATCGATCTATCCATGATCTGAAGCAGCCGAATTCAATCACGATCACGTGGAATCGGCCGATGCCAGAGCCTTCTTCCGATGAAGGGCGACACGAACTTCTAGGATGAGGCACCCCGGGCCAGAGTGTGGCCTCGTATTTTGGAGTGCCTTAACCTGTCGGGTCCAATCGGGTGGCTTCCGTTCATGACTTCTCGATTCTGGCCGCATGTCTGATATCCGTGCCAGGCGAAGCTAAAGTCGTCGGGCCTTTGCCATCGCCATAAAAGAAGCTCGTTCGGTTATTTGGAGAACCCATCGATGCCCGGATTTTGGACCCTCCAATCACCTTCTATGTGAGTGGCGTAAGACATCGCAAAGACTCAGGTGTTGTTTAATGTGAGCGGCGCGGACGACGACGGAGTCCCCTGGAGTTCGATCGATGGCGGCGGTACCACGAATCTCTGAAGCAGGGGCTATTGAGGGTGCGTCCCTTCGACCGGTCAAGGCTCTATTCGAGAGCAAGGAGACCCGGGAGATTCTTCAGGGGTACATCCGCTTCCTACTCCAAGGTTTCCGGCCGACTGGAAGTGGTGAGGCTGTCGAAGATCAAGCCAGCGAGGTGTTCCAGGAAGTCGCCCTGCGAGCCCTGACGAAAGAGTACGCCTACCGACCGAGCGGTAGCGGCTTGCCCTTGCTCCGAAAGGTATGCCGTCATCTCGTCTGCAATCAGCGTCGGAGTCGGCGACAGCGGTCTCGACTTCATTGCGGAGACGGCCTTTTCGAGCAGGTGGCCTGGGCCGTTCCGGCCGCGTCGTCGGACGCTGTGCACTCGATGTGGGTCCACGTCGACCGTCTAAAGCCACGGCATCGCGACGTGATCCGGCTCCGCTTCGGCTGCGGTCTCGGCCCGGCCGCGATCGCTGTGGCGCTCGGCCTTCCCTCGGAGAAGTCGGCGAGGGACTTGACGTCTCGAGCATTGCACGAGCTGCGTACGATGCTCGACGCAACGCCCGCCTCGAGACGGTCGCGACGCATCGTCGACCTCGATTGTCCGCGTGTCGTGGGTTGAAACCTATGCGAGTGGCGTTTCGTGCCACCCGTCGGGACGACTTCGGTCGACGGCCCGGCGGGGCGAACCCGCCTCGACCTCCAGCCCTTCTCTAGAGGACCTACATGAACATGAAAAGGAGCGACGCGACCTACCGCGTCCGCGTCCGGGGAGAGTGGGCCTGCTTCACACGGCCCGAGCTCAGGACCGAACGGGTTACGTATCACGTCATGACCCCCTCCGCGGCTCGGGGGGCCGTCGAGGCCGTCCTGTGGAAGCCGGCGATCCGCTGGCGTGTGCATCGAATCGCCGTGTTGAGTCCGATCAAGTTCGCATCGGTGAAGCGCAACGAGGTCAAGCACGTCGTCCCCGTGAAGAACGCCCGCGCGATGATGCGGGGAGAGGACGTGGCCGACTACTTCGCCGACGACGACCGGGCCCAGCGCAACGCCCTGGTCCTCCGCGACGTGGATTACCACGTCGACGTTTCGTTTTCCATGACCGACCGAGCGGGGCCGGGCGACAACCCGTTGAAGTTCGACGAGATGTTCCGCCGCCGCCTGGAGCGTGGCCAATACCACATGGCCCCGTACCTCGGCTGCCGGGAGTTCCCGGCGATCGTCGAGTCGGGCCGCGACGACGATCCCTCCCCGATCGCCGTCGACATGGACCTCGGCCGAATGCTGCTGGACGTCGATTACGGCCGCCCCAACCGTCCCGTCTACTTCGACGCCCGGATGAAGCAGGGCGTCATCGAGGTCGAGCCCATCAAACGTCGCGAAGACGGTGCGGAGGTCGCATGATCCTCAAGGAATTGGCCGACCTCGCCCGCCGCGAAGGGCTTCTCGAAGATCCTGACTACGAGCCCAAGCCGGTGCGTTGGACCATCGATATCGGCCTCGGCGGCAAGTTTCTGGACGCTCCTGAAACCCAGGGGCCCATGGACGCGAAGGGCAAGACCCGTCCGAAAGTGTTCCAGGTGCCCCGGACCCGGCCGCGCACCAGCGGATCCGCCGCGAACTTCATGGTCGACAAGCCCGAGTACGTGCTGGGCTTCGACCCAGATGAGAACCCGAAGAAGCACGGCAAGCTCGCCGGGCATCGCTCGTTGTTCCGCGAGTACGTCGAGGAAGGTCTCGCCTTCGCATCCGAGGATCCCGGGATGTCGGCCCTCCTCTGCTTTCTCCGCGACGACGTCGCGGTCGGCCAGGCCATCGCCAAGCTGCGGGGACCTGCCGTCTCGAACGACCTGATCGCCTTCCGTTACATCGCCGGCGGGGAGAACAACCTGATTCATCACCGCGACGCCGTGCGGACGGCCTGGAAGGCCATGAGGAACCCGTCCGAGCGGACGAACAAAAGCCTGCCCGCATGCCTCGTCTGCGGCTTGGCCGCGGCTCCGGTCGACGTCCATCCTCAGATCAAGCGCATCCCGGGAGGTACCACCTCGGGGATCGCCCTGGTTTCGGCCAACTCCTCGGCTTTCGACTCGCTCGGCCTGTCGATCACGGATGGAGCCCCGGTCTGCCGGCCCTGCTCGGAAGCTTACGGGACGGCGCTCAACCGCTTGTTCCACCCCGCCTACACCACGCCCAAAGGCGAGACGCTCTCCCGACGCACCTTCCGACTCTCGGACGACACGGCCGTCGTCTATTGGGCCTCGGGGGCGGATGAGCACAAGTTCGTGGACGAATTCGGCGACCTCGACTTCGTCGACCCGGCGAAGGCCGGGTCGCTGTTCGAGGCCGTGCTCAAGGGTGAAGGCGCCTTGCTGCGGGATGCCACGCCGTTCCACGCGCTCATAATCTCCGGCGGCCAGGGACGGGCCATCCTACGCAGCTACTTCCAATCCACCGTGGGAGACGTCGCCACGAGGCTCCGCGAGTATTTCGACGACGTCGAGATCGTCCGCAGATTCGAGAACACTTCTCGATGGCCGGCCCTATCCTGGCTCGTCCGGTCCCTGGCCCAGCAGGGGAAATTTGAGAACGTGGACGCGGACCTCGCCCGCCGCGTCTTCCTGGCGATCTTGGATGGGAATCCCTTCCCGCCCACCGTCCTCGCCGCCGCGGTGCGTCGCATCCGGGCGGAGAGGGAGGACCCCAAAAGAGGGAAGCAGAAGCACTCGCGCGAGCGGCTCGCCCTCGTCCGCGCCACGCTGAACCGCCGGTATAGAAACGACGATCCGCGAATCAAGTCCCTGATCTCGAAAGAGGTGTCCGTCATGCTCGACCCGGAATGCAACAACAACGCTTACTGCCTGGGCCGACTGCTCGCCGTCCTGGAGAAGCTCCAGGGGGACGCAATCGGCACGTCGGGCGCGTCGATCGTCGATCGATTCTACGGCGCGGCCTCCGCCACGCCGGCGGTCGTCTTCGCCACCTTGCTCCGCAAGGCCCAGCATCACCAGGCCAAGCTCGCAGGCGCGTTCTACCCGAGGCTCATCCAGGAGATCCTGGACCTCCTGCCGGCCGAAGCCTTTCCGTCCACGCTGACGCTGGAGGAGCAGGGACTTTTCGCCCTGGGTTATTACCACGAGAAGGCCGACCTCTGGCGCTCGAAGCCGAAGCCGGAAGTCGTCGCCGCGACGACTGAGTGAGCCCCGTGCGAGCCGAACGTCGATCCTCTAATCCGATTGCGGAGTCACCGAAGATGCCGAGCGAGACGACCAGCCAACCCGTCGACAAGCGATACGAGTTCGTCTTGTTCTTCGACGTCCAGGACGGGAACCCCAACGGCGATCCCGACGCCGGCAATGCGCCGCGGATCGACCCCGAGACCGGCCAGGGGCTGGTCACTGACGTCTGTCTGAAGCGCAAGGTCCGCAACTTCGTCCAACTCACCCAGACCGAGGGGGACGGGAACGAGATGAAGCCCAAGGAGGGTCACGAGATCTACGTCAAGGAGCGAGGCATCCTGGCCCTCCAGCAGAAAAGGGCCTATACGGAGCTAAAACTCCAGCCCGATGGCCTGACTACAACCGCGAAGACCGCACGCGCCTGGATGTGCAGGACGTTCTACGACGTGCGCGCCTTCGGGGCCGTCATGAGCACCGGCAAGGCCGGCGACGAGGACGCCGAGACCAAGGCCGGCAAGAAGGAGCCGGGAGCGAAGAAGAACGCTCCGAGCGTCCAGAAGCTCTGGAACTGCGGCCAGGTCCGCGGGCCGATCCAGCTCTCGTTCTCGCGGTCGATCGAGCCGATCCTGGCGCTCGAGCACGCGATCACGCGTGTCGCCCTGACCAACGCCGGCGACACCTCGCGCGGCCAGGAGGTCGCCAGCGATGGCGAGGAGGCAAGCAGCGGCCAGTTCGGCCGCAAGATGACCGTCCCCTACGGCCTATATCGGGCCCAAGGATTCGTCTCCCCGTTCCTGGCCCGCGACACCGGCTTCTCCAAGGCCGACCTCGAACTGCTCTGGCAGGCGCTCGCCGGCATGTTCGAGCATGACCGATCGGCCTCGCGCGGCGTCATGGCGGCGCGGTCGCTGATCGTCTTCGAGCATGCCTCGGCCCTCGGCGACCACCCGGCGCACCGGCTCTTCGACCTCGTCTCCTGCACTCGCCGCGAGGCGGGATCGAAGAAGCCGGCCAGGTCGTTCGCCGACTACAAGATCGAGGTGGCCCCTTCTCCGACCAATGGCGTGACCATTCACGAGCGGATCTGAGTCGATCGTCCGGAGGGGGCGGATGCAGGGTCGCGAAAGGCCCTCCACCGCCCTGGCTCGCGACTTTATGGGGAGCGATGATGTGGAGGTCGACGATCTGCTGCCCCTATCGGGGTTGCAACACCTGATCTTCTGCGAGAGACAATTCGCCCTGATCCACGTCGAGCAGCTCTGGGCGGAGAACGCGCTCACGATCTCCGGCGGCCAGCTCCACGAGCGGGTCGACGTGCCGGGCGTCACCTCGGGCGCCGCCGTGCGAACGGCCCGCGCCCTCCCGCTCCGCTCGGATCGCCCGGGCCTGGGCGGCAAGGCAGACGTGGTCGAATTCCACCGCGAGAAGATGGGCGACGGGTGGATAGTCTGGCGCCCCTTCCCCGTGGAGTACAAGCGCGGTCGGCCCAAGACTCGCGGGGCTGACGAGGTCCAGCTCTGCGCCCAGGCGCTCTGCCTGGAAGATATGCTCGGCCTGGACGTACCGCGCGGAGCCCTCTTCTACGGGGAGACGCGCCGCCGCAAGGAGGTCGAGTTCACGCCTTCGCTCCGCTCGCGCGTCGAGGCGGCCGCACTCCGTGGCCGCGAGCTTTTCGATGCTCGGATCACCCCCCGTGCCGCCCGACACAAGGGCTGCGACCGTTGCTCGCTCCTGGATCTCTGCCTGCCGGGGGTCACGGGTGCGCCGCCCGAGACGACGGCCCGGACGCGATACGCCGAACTTCCGGAGGACGCGCCTTGAGCAGCTATCACAACACGCTCTACGTGACCACGCCGGGCGCCTACCTCGCCAAGGACCACGAGAACGTCGCGGTGCGGGTGGAGCACCAGACCAGGATGTCGGTCCCCATGCACCATCTCGGGGGCGTGGTCTGTTTCGGGCCCGTGTCGGCCAGCCCCGAGCTGATGGCCGCCTGCATGGAGCGCGGCATCGGCTTCTCTTACCTCGACGTCAACGGCCGCTTCCTCGCCCGCGTCGAGGGGCCGGCTTCGGGCAACGTGTTGCTCCGACGTCGACAGTATCGCCTGGCCGACGATCCCGAAGCGGCGGCGGCCCTGGCTCGTTCCTTCGTCTTCGGAAAGGTCTCCAACTCCCGCGCCATGCTCGTACGCTCGGCCCGCGAACGACCCGAGGCGCCCCCCGGCCTGCTCGAAGGTGCGGCACGGCTGGCCGGGCGACTCGTCGACCTCGGCCGCCAGCCCATGACGACGGATGAGGCGCGGGGTCATGAGGGCGAGGCGGCCGCGGGCTACTTTGCGGCGTTCGACGCGATGATCCGCTCGACCGACCCCGCATTCCGCTTCACACTCCGTTCTCGCCGCCCGCCGATGGATCCTGTCAACGCCCTCCTCTCGTTCGTCTACGCGCTGGTCCGGCACGATTGCACCTCGGCGTTGGCCGCAGTGGGCCTGGATCCCGGCGTTGGCTACCTGCACGTCGATCGTCCCGGAAGGCCTTCGCTGGCGTTAGACCTGATGGAGGAGTTTAGGCCGGCCCTGGCCGACCGGCTCGTCCTGGCGCTGATCAACCGCAGCCAGGTCTCGCCGGGAGGGTTCGTCCGCGACGAGGCGGGCGGCGTCTTGATGGACGCGGACACGAGGCGTACGGTGCTGATCGCCTACCAGGAGCGCAAACAGGTGGCGTTGACGCATCCGATCACCGGCGAGGCGACGACCTTCGCGGTGGTGCCGCACATCCAGGCCCGTCTCCTGGCCAGGACGATCCGCGGCGAGCTTGAGCGATACCAGCCCTTCCTGGTCCGATGACCTACGAGGCATGCGATGCACATCCTGGTCTGCTACGACGTCTCGACCATCACGCCCGATGGTCGACGACGGCTTCGGAAGGTCGCCCGCCTCTGCAAGGATTACGGCCAGCGAGTCCAGCAGAGCGTCTTCGAATGCAACGTCGGCGACGTCCAGTGGGCGACCCTTCGCCCGGCCTTGCTGTCGGAATTCAACCCGGCCGAGGACAGTCTGAGGTTCTACCGATTAGGCGAGGACCCGTCCCGCCGGGCCGAGCACCACGGCGTCAAACCTTCTGTCGACTTCGAGGGGCCGCTGATCGCATGATTGACCACTTGGCGAGGCTATCGCGGACTCCAAGCGCAAGCCGTTTCCCAGGGAGGTTCGCGATGTCTCCGAACGGATTACCGGATCACGACTTAAGCGATGACGGACCATCGACTATCATCCGCGAGATCGGACGCCTACACTGGGTCCGCGTTTTCCGTCACTCAAGTGCAGTCAGCGACCGTACTTGGAGGGAAGGCGGGTCCCCTCGCCGTTAAGGCGGGGGGTGGGTTGGAACACGGAGCGATTGCGGGTCGAGCCCAGGCCGCTCGGTCCCCTCGCCGTTAAGGCGGGGGGTGGGTTGGAACGTGACGTTCGCCTGGGACTCGACGACCGACACCCAGGGTCCCCTCGCCGTTAAGGCGGGGGGTGGGTTGGAACGCGAACCGCATGACGGACCAGCGCAGGAGCTTGCGGGTCCCCTCGCCGTTAAGGCGGGGGGTGGGTTGGAACCCCTCCCATGGCTTCGGGTCCGCGCCCCGCAGGTCGGTCCCCTCGCCGTTAAGGCGGGGGGTGGGTTGGAACAAGGATGGACTGATGGACGAAGCGTCCCCTCCCCCGGTCCCCTCGCCGTTAAGGCGGGGGGTGGGTTGGAACTCAGTGGCACGATGGACCACAACGATCTGGCCGCGGGTCCCCTCGCCGTTAAGGCGGGGGGTGGGTTGGAACAAGACGATCCTTCTCGTCACGGGCCGGACGTCGAAGGTCCCCTCGCCGTTAAGGCGGGGGGTGGGTTGGAACTTCCTCTGGGTCGCCCGGTCCTCGGAGGTCGGCGACGGTCCCCTCGCCGTTAAGGCGGGGGGTGGGTTGGAACCCGTCGGCGAGCTTCACGGGCTGGGAGTTCGCGGCGGTCCCCTCGCCGTTAAGGCGGGGGGTGGGTTGGAACCCGATCCAGTCGCCGGACGACACGCGGTCGATCCGGTCCCCTCGCCGTTAAGGCGGGGGGTGGGTTGGAACGCTGTTCAGCCCGTAGAGTGCGAACTTGGTGTAGGTCCCCTCGCCGTTAAGGCGGGGGGTGGGTTGGAACCTCGCCTACGCCCGGAAGTGCGTCCGCAACAAGGGGTCCCCTCGCCGTTAAGGCGGGGGGTGGGTTGGAACCGCGACGACCGCACTGGCGTCGAACGTGGAGCCTTGGTCCCCTCGCCGTTAAGGCGGGGGGTGGGTTGGAACTGCTGCGCCGGCGACAGGCCGTCGGCGTCGTCGCGGTCCCCTCGCCGTTAAGGCGGGGGGTGGGTTGGAACACGATCGTGTTGTTCTGGATGATCGTGCCGCCGCCGGTCCCCTCGCCGTTAAGGCGGGGGGTGGGTTGGAACGCGAGGCGCCTCAACCCCGACTCGTACCACGACGGGGTCCCCTCGCCGTTAAGGCGGGGGGTGGGTTGGAACACCCTCCACATGGATGTCGAAGACGCCCGCCGCCTGGGTCCCCTCGCCGTTAAGGCGGGGGGTGGGTTGGAACGTCGGCCTCCCGAGGTACGAGACGATCGCCGAACTGGTCCCCTCGCCGTTAAGGCGGGGGGTGGGTTGGAACACCGTGATGTCGAGGATGCCGCTGGTGCTGCCCTGGTCCCCTCGCCGTTAAGGCGGGGGGTGGGTTGGAACCACGTCGGGCACAATCGCAAGAAGGCCGCGAAGCGGTCCCCTCGCCGTTAAGGCGGGGGGTGGGTTGGAACCTCTGCCTCGCCCCGTCAAGCCTGGACACCCCCGCGGTCCCCTCGCCGTTAAGGCGGGGGGTGGGTTGGAACAAGGCTTCCTCGAAAATCACGGCCCACGGGCCGAGAGGTCCCCTCGCCGTTAAGGCGGGGGGTGGGTTGGAACGACATGAAGGTCGACTGGCGGTTCATCCGCTTCGCGGTCCCCTCGCCGTTAAGGCGGGGGGTGGGTTGGAACCGGTTCATGAACACGTACTGGGACAACCGAAGAGGTCCCCTCGCCGTTAAGGCGGGGGGTGGGTTGGAACGCGGAACCAGCGGACGACGTCCTCGCGATCCACGGTCCCCTCGCCGTTAAGGCGGGGGGTGGGTTGGAACCACGTCTCGGGCGCTTCGAACTTGAGATGCCATCGGTCCCCTCGCCGTTAAGGCGGGGGGTGGGTTGGAACGTCAAGGCTCTGGCGGATTCACTTCACGAAGACTGGTCCCCTCGCCGTTAAGGCGGGGGGTGGGTTGGAACCAGATCGAGGGCGAGGGCAAGCTCAGGGACGCCACGGTCCCCTCGCCGTTAAGGCGGGGGGTGGGTTGGAACCAGGCCGATCAGATGATCAAGACGTTGCAGGACAGGTCCCCTCGCCGTTAAGGCGGGGGGTGGGTTGGAACTCGAATTGGATGAAATAGTCGGCGATGATCCGCGAAGGTCCCCTCGCCGTTAAGGCGGGGGGTGGGTTGGAACATCCTCCAGAGGCTCGCCACCAAGCTCAACGTCGTGGGTCCCCTCGCCGTTAAGGCGGGGGGTGGGTTGGAACCGGGATTCGAAACGAAGGCGGGGGAAGCCGAAGGTCCCCTCGCCGTTAAGGCGGGGGGTGGGTTGGAACGCGTTCGCCGCCACCGAGGTGGTGTGGAGCCTGGGGTCCCCTCGCCGTTAAGGCGGGGGGTGGGTTGGAACAACGAAGCTTCGTACAGACATGTCTGCACGCGAGAGGGTCCCCTCGCCGTTAAGGCGGGGGGTGGGTTGGAACCAGGTGAAGTTGCCGGCTCCGGTGCCGAACGTCGAGGTCCCCTCGCCGTTAAGGCGGGGGGTGGGTTGGAACCCGTACGCGGTGATCACCCTGCCCGAGGCCGTCGGTCCCCTCGCCGTTAAGGCGGGGGGTGGGTTGGAACATGGGCAAGGCTCGTCCTGTTCGACGCCGCGAAGGGTCCCCTCGCCGTTAAGGCGGGGGGTGGGTTGGAACGCGTCCTCATCACTTCGCGGCCTCCTGGATCTCGGGGTCCCCTCGCCGTTAAGGCGGGGGGTGGGTTGGAACCAGAACTGCTCGTCCTGGGCCTGGCGGGCGGCGGGTCCCCTCGCCGTTAAGGCGGGGGGTGGGTTGGAACTCGGTCGGCTCGACCAACGGCCAGCTCGAGCTGAGGTCCCCTCGCCGTTAAGGCGGGGGGTGGGTTGGAACCTCTTGCGGGCGGCCGACCGCCTCGCCGAGCTTGGTCCCCTCGCCGTTAAGGCGGGGGGTGGGTTGGAACTGGCCGCGTCCGAGTACCCGTTCTGATCGCCCGGTCCCCTCGCCGTTAAGGCGGGGGGTGGGTTGGAGCCACGGCGCCCGGCTCGACGCGGCGCGGGCCCATCGGTCCCCTCGCCGTTAAGGCGGGGGGTGGGTTGGAACGGCACGGTCGTGGCGCAGCCGATCCTCAAGGCGTACGAGGTCCCCTCGCCGTTAAGGCGGGGGGTGGGTTGGAACGCGACCTGCTGCCACTACGCTTGAGCGCAAGAAAGGGTCCCCTCGCCGTTAAGGCGGGGGGTGGGTTGGAACGGCCGACTTCTGCCGCTCGGCGACGGTCTGGCCGGGTCCCCTCGCCGTTAAGGCGAGGGGTGGGTTGGAACTTCCTTCGCCTCGCCATGCCGATCACCTCCCGGGCGGTCCCCTCGCCGATAAGGCGGGGGGATGTACAACATAGCGAGGCTCCATTTGAATGACGTCATTCAAAAGGAGATTGAGTCAAGCGAGAGCTGAATCGGCTTGTGCGGTACGACAAGACGGAGAGGCGCCCGGTGGAACGCGCATCGAGAAGGCCGTCGAATGAGCGGTCGCCGGCCGCGTAGCGACCCCGGTCGGCCGGTTCCACCGTGAGCACATGCAACGTCGCCGTCGACTCCACCACGAAGTCGGTTCAAATCGCCGCCGCCTCGGCTGGAACGTGCTCGAGTTCCGGAACTCGCTCGAGTAACGCCGTATCGGGGCCGGCGGCCTGGATCGGGGATCGACCGCGACGCGCCAAGGTCGCTGGGGTGTGACGGCTATTCCAGGGCGATCGGCAGGTAGCCCGAATGTGGTAGCCGGCCTATCAACCTGGTGGCTGGCACTTGATGAGCGCCGCGCCGGACCGGAATTGATGCCGCCCTGCCCAACCTCGAGCCCCTCGATGGCCCATGCATGGCGACGGCTACGCGGGCGTCACGGGCGATGGAACCTCTACGCGATCCGGGCCAGTCGAGGCCTTGCGTCGGCTGAATTCCCGTCGAAGACGCGTCATACATCCCCGAGGGTTGCATAGCCGTTGCCCACCCGGCGGGCCGGTCCCGCCTTTACCTCGACGGCGGGTCTGCCGCTACGAGGCGATCGACCACATCTGCCCACCCGGCGGGCCGGTCCCGCCTTTACCTCGACCCCACGGGGAGGCTGAACCCTCTTCTAAACCGTGTCGAGGGAGTCCAAGCTCCGCTACCCGGCGGCGGTCGCGCCAACCTGCCGAAGGCGCGGTACGCCCAAGTCGGTGCAAGGCTACGACAATCTCTACTCCGGCGAAGCAGCCGGGTCTCTGGTACAGCCCAAAACCGAGGGCTGCCTGACGGCCGACCTTGAACCCGTCGGCGGCCCTGCGTTAGGCCCGTTCGCCCGCTTCGGCGAGGCGCAGCAGTCCGAGGCGCCCTGGCTCGAGGCGCACCGGCTCACACCCCGACCCTTACTTATCCCGGCAACCGCGAGCAACGCGACGCACCAAATTCACGCATCCCCGACCCGCCCCGTCGCCGCGCGCGACTCCGAGGCCGCCGGGCGTCCCGGACGGCCCGGTCCGCCCCCCGCCCGAGAGGAGCAACTCGTGACCTCGTCCCGACTCGAACGATCCGTCGCCCGCCGCACCGGCGATCCGCTCGCCGTGATCCGCCGCCTCGGCTTCCAGGCCCGCTCCGGCCGCCCCGACGACTTGGAGGCTGAGGACCTCCACCTGGCCGTCGCCTGCCCGTTCTGCGGCTCGAACGTCCCCGTGCCGTCCGCCCCCTGCGGCCCGCCCGCGCTGGCCGGCTGCGGCAATTGCGACGTCGAGTTCGACGTCGCCCCCGACGACCTCTTCGCCGCCGCACCGGGGATGGGGATGCGGCCTCACCGCCGCGTCTTCACGGCGTAGCCCGTCGACGACCGCGCGCCCGCGGACGTCGTCGAGCCACGTCGATCCCGAACCGACCCGAATCATGGAGCCGCCCCTTGATCGTCGTCCGCCGCCTGCCGTCCGTTTTCCGCAGGCAGCTCCCGAGCGTCATGCACGGGTGGTCTTCTCCTCCCATCGTCTCCCAAGACGACCCGATCGCCGAGACGCAAGCAAGTCCCGATCCAGGAGGTAGTCGCCCTTGAACGCCCGCAACAAGCTGAACGTCGCTTACTTCAACGGCTGCTTGCTCGTCGCCGCCTTCGTCGGCGCCGCCGCCGGGAGCTGGGCCGTCTTCCTGCTGGCCGTCGCGGGCCTCGCGGCGGCCGGAGTGGTCGGCGGCGACATCCGCCTCAAACCCAGAGGCCGGTAAATCCCGGTGCTCGTCCCCGGCCACGCCCACGGTCGTGGCCGGGGACGCCGACCTCCTTTTAGCCGTCGACGCCGCGCGCGATCGCATCCCATGGCTGGCCAGGGTTGAAGCCTGCCGAACTGCTCATGCTCCTGGGCGTAAGCAACTCCGAGACGAGCGTTCTCCGATGGTGTTTCTGGGCTCCGTGGTCCGGGCCTCGATCGAGCAGTGCTACAAATCCCGTGCTACGCCTCGAGACGGTGATTCACGAGATCGACCGCCCAACCTGCTTGAGGTCGGCGAACAAGGCCCTTCGGCCCCGACTCCGTCCCGGAGGTTTCGGCACGCGACGTCATTTGCGACGCCGATCGATCGTGGATGGGGGAGTCGAGGTCGGGCTCAAGGCCGCCGTCGAGTTCGGCGACCCGAGGTCACGGCAACTCGGCCCGAGCCCCGAAAATCCCACCGGTGGGAAGCGAATGGCAGACGCCCCACGGGTCGAGCTCGATCCGTGGGGCGTCGCGTGGGCCGGCTTTCTACGGATTCTGGAGCGGGCGGCCCCGAATCACTTGATGGAACTGCGCAGCGACTTCGCCTGCTCTTCGAGCCTGCCGGCCTCGTCGCCGCGGCCCAGCTTCCGCAGGACGGCGGCGTAGTCGTCGAGGGCCGTCGCGAGCTCGCGGGGATCGGAGGAGGCCTTCTCCAGAATGGCGACGGCTCGCTTGCAGCAGGCCTCCGCTTCGTCCTGATGGTCTTGCGCCAGGCAGACGCGGCCCAACTCGCCGGCGCAGCGTGCGACGTGAGGATGGTCCTTCCCCAGGTCGGCTTCATACACGGCCAGGGCCTTCTTCAGAAGGACCTCGGCCTCGGCGGGCTTCCCCTGCGAGGCGTACAGCCAGCCGAGGGCCTCGAGCGACGTCGCGACGTCGGGATGGCCGGCGCCGAGCGCCCCCTCGCGGATCGTCAACGATTTCTTCAGTAGCGGCTCTGCCTCCGCATACTTCTTCTGGTCGATGTAGAGCAGGCCGAGGTTGTGGAGGGTCGCGGTAACGTCGATCGAGGTCCCGTCGTTGATCTTCGCGTTCGAGCGGATGGCCAGGGCTCGCTTGTAGAGCGCCTCGGCCTCGTCGAGCTTCCCGAGCGCATGGTCTACGGCGGCCAGGTTGTCGATCGCGGCGGCGACGCCCGCGCCTTCGGGGCTTTCGGCCTTCTCGGCGGCGGCGAGGCAACGGACGTAGAGCGGCTGCGCCTCGGCGGCCTTGCCGGCTGCATCATAGACGGCCGCCAGTGTGTTCAGGCCGTCGGCGAGGGTGGCCGAGTCGACGCCGGGCGTCTTCTCGCGGATTGCCAGGGCCTCCTTGGCGAGCGGCTCGGCCTCCTCGCATCGACCTTCGGCGCAATAGACCCAGGCGAGATGGTCGAGGGTGACCGCGAGCCGCGGATCCCCGGCGCCGAACGCCCGGGCTTGCTTCTCGGCCGACTTCAAGAGGCCCTCGGCCTCCTCGATGCGGCCCTCCTTGTAGGCTTTCCAGCCGGCGTCCTGATCGGTCTTCCAGTCCGCGGCGCGAGCCGGGCCGGCGGAATAAACGCAGGCGCCGAGCACGGCGGCCGCGAACCAGGAATGTCTCGTTCGCATCTTTCCGATCCCCTTGTGAGCATGGATTGCCGTGAGGCGTATCTAGTCGAATCCGGGTCCGGTCCGACCCGGGGCGGCGTCTGCGTCAGCTCCGGGAACGGAGCCAGGGCCGGTGCGAGGGCACCCGGTTGCCCGTCGCCCAGTTGCGGGCGCCCGGGCCCACGCTCCGGGATCCGGAGGAAGTCGCGGCTCGCGTCTGGGTGGGGACGGTCAGCCGCGGCGCGGCGACGGGGGCGGCCGCAACTCCAGGGGCGGCGTAATAATTGAGGCCTTGGGGCCCGAAGCCGAAGACGAAGGGGGCCGACGCGGCCTGAGCCAGCGCCGCCGAAACGCCGAGCGGCCCGATGGCGATGGCGAAGAGGGCCGTCGCGGCCAGGGCGAGACTCGGGACGATTCGCTTGACGAACGATGATCGCAACATGGAACGCCTCACATCAACGACTCCTTCGGGATCGACCTTCATGGAACGCCGAGCCGAGGCGCGATCCCGGCGCGACTCGACACGATTCGGGACGTTTCGTCCAATCCCCCGCCCCACGGTGGGACGCTATCTGCTCGCGGATGTGCCCCCTGCGGCGGCGAGCGCGCCAGCCTGGCAGGGAGAGGATTCGCAGTTACGGAAACCACGCCGCACGATCACGATGGGTGCGCGGGACTTCGTCGCCGACTCGCACGAACAAGCCTGTATTCAGGACGATTCGAAGTCCGATGAGTTTGAATGGTCGGTCCATCCAGGCGAGGCGACGTCGGACGCACGGCGGCCGTCGTCTCGTCTCTCCCTTCGCCCTGCAGGCGTATGCAACCGCGTCGCCCAGGGCCGTGACCGGCCTTATCTTAGAACACCTACCGGACCGGCACAAGCAGGAGCCAGGTCTTGATCCGTGGCTCGATGGAAGGATTCGAGCGGGGTTGAACGGTCGGATCGCTCGGCCGGATTGCTCCGCCGAGCCTGAACAAGCTAAAGCGTTCAGCTCGGAACAGTCGATGAATTCCGCGTCCTCTGAATGGTCGAGCAACGCCCGACCCCCGCCGGCGATGCCGAGTCCTGCCCCGCTTCGCACCCCGAGAGTCCCTCTCGCCGCCGCTCGAGTCGTCGTTTAGATGCTCATCCGATGGGTTCATCGGGCGGGCTATTCGAGCGTCCGCCCCCATGCCGCGGCGGAAGAGTCGACGCTGCGCCGATGGAATCGGCGGGCCGCAAGCGTTCCACCGATCGTTACAGGAAGCGCCGATCATGAAGAGAATCTCCTTCCTGCTGGCGGTGGGCCTGACGACCGCCGTGACGACCGCGACGCGCGCTCAGGAGCCGTCTCTGGCTGAGATGGCGGGGCAGCCGCCCGCGGACGCCGTCGAAGCGCCGCCGGCTCCCGCTTTGGGGCCGCCTCGAAATTCGGCCGGGGGCGGCCTGGAGGCCGAATCGTTGCCCGCCGAGCAGGCCGAGGACCTCGCGCCGGGGATGGACTCGATCCGGACCCTGGGGCCGACGCCGGTCGCGGACGTCCGGTTCCTGATGGACCAGCTCGGGCTGCAGAGGACGCTCGGCGACAGCGGCATTCGCTCGTTCGGCTGGATCGAGGGCGGATACACGGGCGCATCGCCCGGCTCCGGCCTGCTCTCCGTCGAGCCCCGTCAGAACCGCTTCGGCAACGAGTTCCTGCTCAACCAGATCGGGCTCGTGCTGCAGAAGCCGCTCCAGCGGGGCGGCCTCAATTTCGGCTTCAACGTCCGCTACTTCGCGGGCGCCGACGCGGCCCTGGGCCAGCCGAAGGGGGGCATCGGCTCGACCGTGACCAGCTCGCGTTTCAGCCAGGACTTCCGCGACCTCTACGTCTCGGCCCACCTGCCGATCCTGACCGAGCTGGGCATGGACGTGAAGGTCGGCCGCATGAACTCCATCATCGGCTACAACGGCTTCCTCGCCCCGTATCGGCCGTTCTACTCCAGCGATTACCAGTTCTTCTACTCGCAGGACGGCGCCTTCACCGGTGCGTTGACCAACCTGCACGTCTCGAACCGACTGGACGTCTGGAACGGCGTGACGCTGGGGGCCAACACCTTCTTCACCATGCGCAGCGCCCATTCGGTCTGCTACATCGGCCAGGTCAATTACTGGCTGACCGACGAGCAGAAGACTCGACTGACGGGCTCGGTCTACGCGGGGCCGAACGCGATCTTCGCGGCGCCGGGGATGGCCGGCGACTTCAACACGACCGTCGAGCTCCGCGTCCAGCAGAACTGGACGCAGCGCTTCACGCAGATCGTCCAGTCCAACATGGGCTGGGATTCGGACACGCCGGTGGGGACGGGATCGTGGTACGGCGTGTACACGATCGGGATCTATCACCTGTCCGACAAGGTCGACGCCCTGGCCCGAGGCGAGTGGTTCACCGACGTCAAGGGGACGCGCACGGGGATCAGCACCGACTATTCGGAAGTGACCCTCGGGCTCAACTGGCATCCGGTCAAGTACCTCGACGTCCGGCCGGAGATCCGGGGCGACTTCGCCGGCGCGCCGGCATTCGGGGTGAACGGGGCCCACACCGATTTCAGCCAGCTCACCGGCGGGATCAGCTGCCTGGTCAAGTTCTGACACCGGCCCGGGCCTGGCCGTCGACCGGCGTGGCTCCCGACGCCGCGTCGGGCGCGATCGGCGTCGAGAACCAGTGGTTGGGCGACAGCTCGTTCGAGTCGAGGAGCCAGGGCGGCGAGCCGGGCCCCTGGCGCCAGCTCGCGGCCATCAGCAAGGCGACGCGGGCCATGTCCGCCGTCACCGCCGACGGCGTCCCGCACCAGCGAACGCAGGTCGCGTCGTCGCCCAGCGGGAAGACCGACCGCAAGACGCCCGGCGCCGGCGGCGGCAGTTCATCGGGCTGAGGGGGCAGGCCGCCCAGGAACAAGCTCGCGGTCGCCAGGTGGCCGCCGAAATACCAGCGGGCCTCCTCCTCCGTCCACGGGCCGTCCCATCGAAATCGGTCGCGGTAGATCAGGCGGCCGGATCGCCGGATCTCGAGGTCCTGGACGATCCGCTCGAACTGGAACCGCTCCGACAGCGCGCCCCGGTCATAGCGACCGGCGAGCCAGACGTCCCCCCAGATCAGCCGCGCGCGGGGCGCGAGCTCGACGCGCCCGAGCTGATGGTAGCGAGCCCCGCGGAACGGGATCGCCGGGCCGGGGAGGACGACCAGGCAGGCGTCGTCCTCGACCGTCGCCGCCCATTGCTGCGCGGCGTGGGCCGTCAAGGCGGGGTGGATGCGCGTGGCCGACTGGCCGGTCACGACCGCGTCGACGCCCTCCCTCGCCGTGATCTCGATCAGGTGGGCGTCGCCGTCCATCAGCCCGGCGGTCAGGTTGATCAGGTACAGCAGCGCGACCGACCGGGACTCCAGGGCGAACGGCGGGAAGACGCGCAAGGGGATCTGCTGGTAGCAGGTCCCCATCCGGGTCTCCTCGCCGACGCGGACCAGCTCGATTCGCGCCCCGCCGACGCGCGCGGCGGGATTCCCGGTGGAGACGGCGTCGAGGAACTCGGGGGGCGTCAGGAACTCGTCACGCGTGATGCGAGTTGCTCGCGCACCCACTGGATCACCTCCTCGACGCCTTCCTTCTCGCGGAGGCTGACCATCAGGAACGGGCGCTCGCCGCGCATCCGCAGGCTGTCCCGGCGCATCACGTCGAGGTCGGCGCCGACGTGGGGCGCCAGGTCGGTCTTGTTGATGATCAGCAGGTCGCTGTTGCAGATGCCGGGCCCCCCCTTGCGAGGGATCTTGTCGCCCTCGGCCACGTCGATCACGAAGATGAAGCGATCGGCCAGCTCGCGCGAGAAGACGGCTGTGAGGTTGTCGCCGCCCGATTCGACGATCACCAGTTGGAGCCCGGGGAATTGCCGCTGGAAGTTGGCCACCGCGCTGAGGTTGGCGCTGGCGTCGTCGCGGATGGCGGTGTGGGGGCAGCCGCCGGTCTGGACGCCGACGATCCGCTCGACCGGCAGGACTTCGCGACGCGAGAGGAACTCGGCGTCTTCGTGGGTGTAGATGTCGTTGGTGACGACGGCGAGGTTGAGCTCGGGCCAGAGGGCGCGGCAGAGCGTCTCGACCAGGGCGGTCTTGCCCGACCCGACCGGGCCGGCGACGCCCAGCGTGAACACCTTCCGCGACGGGCCGGCGTAGCGGGCCGGGCCGGGCTTCCCCATGTGGTCGTGGGAATGGCCGTGATCCCCGTGGCAGACCGCTCCCCCTCGCAGGAGTCGTCGCCGCGGCCGCGTGGAGAAGCCGGAGATCTCGGGAGGCGGATCAAGAACGGAACATCCGCGCGTAAAGTCGGGTCTGTTCATCGCAGAGGATCTCGTAGAAAGGGCAGCCGCCGCCCGCCGTCCGGGGATCCCGGTCGACCAGGTCCGAGGCGAGCTCGCGGAGGTCGTCGTGGAGGTAGGCCAGGATCTGCTGGCCGTGCGTGTGGCCGACCGGGATGGAGCGGACTCCCGCGCCGATCATGCCCAGGGCCGCTTGATGCAGGTACGCCGTGAGGACCTCGTCGGCCGAGCCCCCGGCCAGCGCCCCGAGCAATCCGAAGGCGATCGGATGATGCCAGTGACGGTCGCCGTCGGCCGACCCTTCGAGGAACGTCGAGAGGCCGGCGGCGGACCACGTCCAGGTCTTCCCCAGGGCAAGGAGCTGCTCGCCCATCTCGCGGCTCGCCGTCCGGATGGACGGCGGCGCGATCGAGGCGTCGGCCAGGCGGTTGAGCGCCGCCAGCTCGGCGGAGTCGCCCGCCGCGGCCGCGCGCCGCGCCGAGGCCGCGAGCACGCCCTCGAACGGGCCGAGCGACGACCGGAGCCATCGCGCGATCCAGCGTTCGAGGCTCTCCGGGTCGTGCACCAGGCCCCGGGCGAGCGCGCCTTCGAGGCCCCAGGAATGGGTGTAGCCGCTGATCGGCAAGGCCGAGTCGCACATCTGGAGCAGCCGAAGGTTCATCGGAGGACCCCGACTCAGAACAGGAAGTAGCGCTGGGTCATCGGCAGCGTGGCGACCGGGTCGCTGCCGACCGCCTCGCCGTCGACGTAGACCTGATAGGTGTCGGCGTCCACGCGGATTTCGGGGGTGGCCTCGTTCCGCACCATGTCCTTCTTGCCGATGTCGCGGCAGCCCTTGACCGCGAGCGACTCGCGCTGGAGCCCGTAGCGCTCGACGATCCCGGCGTCGAGCGACGCCTGGGACACGAAGTTGAAGCACGACTTGGATAGCGCCCGGCCGAACGACGCGAACTGGGGACGCATGTAGACCGGCTGCGGCGTGGCGATGCTGGCGTTGGGGTCGCCCATCTGGGCGGTGACGATCAGGCCCGCCTTGAGGACCAGGAACGGCTTCACGCCGAAGTAGGCCGGGTCGTACAGCACCAGGTCGGCCAGCTTGCCGGACTCGATGCTGCCGACGTGCTGGGAGATCCCGTGGGCGACGGCCGGGTTGATCGTGTACTTGGCGACGTAGCGCTTGGCCCGCTCGTTGTCGTTGCGGGCGGAGTCGCCGGCCAGGGCCCCGAATTGCACCTTCATCTTGTGGGCCGTCTGCCAGCAGCGGACGATCGCCTCGCCGATCCGGCCCATCGCCTGCGAGTCGGAGCTCATGATGCTGATGATGCCGCGGTCGTGGAAGACGTCCTCGGCGCCGATCGTCTCGGCCCGGATCCGGCTCTCGGCGAAGGCGACGTCCTCGGGGATGCTCCGCGACAGGTGATGGCAGACCATCAGCATGTCGAGGTGCTCGTCGATCGTGTTCACCGTGAACGGCCGGGTCGGGTTGGTGCTGGAGGGCAGGACGTTGGGCAGGCCCGCGATCTTGATGATGTCGGGCGCGTGGCCGCCGCCCGCCCCCTCGGTGTGGAAGCTGTGGATCGCCCGGCCGGCGATCGCCTTGATCGTGTCGTCGATGAACCCGCACTCGTTGAGCGTGTCGGTGTGGATGGCGATCTGGACGTCGTAGGCGTCGGCCACCTTGAGGCTCGTGTCGATCACGGCCAGGGTCGTGCCCCAGTCCTCGTGGAGCTTCAGCCCGCAGGCGCCGGCCTTCACCTGATCTTCCAGCGGCCCCGCCACGCTGCCGTT
This sequence comes from Paludisphaera mucosa, assembly GCF_029589435.1. Lineage (NCBI taxonomy): Bacteria > Pseudomonadati > Planctomycetota > Planctomycetia > Isosphaerales > Isosphaeraceae > Paludisphaera > Paludisphaera mucosa. The sequence goes on from NZ_JARRAG010000001.1 coordinate 867,594, forward strand.
GCCCTTCCCCAGGATGCCGACGTTGATCGGCAGCCCTTCGAACGCCTGGAGCATCCGCATGATGTTCCAGGGGCCGGGAGTGCAGGTCGTGGCCCACGTGCCGGTGGCCGAGCCCGTGCCGCCGCCGATCAGGGTGGTGATCCCCGAGGCCAGGGCGACCTCGATCTGCTGCGGGCAGATGAAGTGGATGTGGGTGTCGATGCCCCCGGCGGTGAGGATCCGGCCCTCCCCCGCGATGATCTCGGTCCCCGGCCCGATGACCAGGCGGGGGTCGACGCCGTTCTGGGTCAACGGGTTGCCCGACTTGCCCACCGCGACGATCCGGCCGTCGCGGACGCCTACGTCCCCCTTGACGATCCCCCAGTGGTCGAGGACCACCGCGTTGGTGATCACCAGGTCGCAATGCGGCGGGCCCATCGGGTCGATCACCGGACACTGGTCCTGGCCGTCGCGGATCGACTTGCCGCCGCCGAAGATCGACTCCTCGCCGTAGTCGGTGTAGTCGTGCTCGATCTCGATGATCAATTCGGTGTCGGCCAGGCGGATCCGGTCGCCGACCGTCGGCCCGTATTTCTTGGCGTAGGCCTGTCGCGAGATCTTGACGCTCATGTTCCTGGGTCCTGAAGAGCCTGCCGGACGATCGATTCGGACGGGGATGGGGGCGGACCGGGGCGCGGACTCACGAAGGCTTGTGGCCGTAGCCCTGGTCGAGGCAACGCTTGAGGCTGGACTCCCGGGTGTAGGGGTCGTCCAGCCGCCCCATCACGAGGCCGTTGAACCCGAAGACCTTGCGACGGCCCCCGTAGGGGATGAGCCGAACGTCCTTCACGTCGCCCGGCTCGAAGCGGACGGAGGTCCCGCTGGGCAGGTCCAGACGCATGCCGTACGCCTTGACCCGATCGAAGACCAGCTCGCGGTTGGTCTCGAAGAAGTGGTAATGGGCCCCGATCTGGATCGGCCGGTCCCCCGTGTTGTTCACGGAGATCGTGACCGTGGGGCGGTCGGCGTTCAGCTCGATCTCGGGACCATCGAAGATGTATTCGCCTGGGATCATGTTCGGCCTCGGGAGGTTCGGAGACTGCGGGCGCGGACGCCGATTCTCAGCGGATGGGCTCGTGGATCGTCACCAGCTTGCTGCCGTCGGGGAACGTCGGCTCCACCTGGATCATCGAGATCATCTCGGCGACCCCTTCCATCACGTCGTCGCGGCCGAGGATCTCCCGGCCCGCGGCCATGATCTCGGCCACCGACCGGCCGTCACGCGCCAGCTCGAGCAGATGCGCGGTGATCAGGGCCGTCGCCTCGGGCACGTTCAGCTTCAGCCCCCTCGCCTTGCGCTGGGCGGCCACCTGGGCGGCCACGAAGATCAAGAGCTTGTCGCGTTCCTGCGGCGAGAGATTCATGACTCGGACTCCTCGAAGGCGCCTGAAAAGGTTGAAGAGGTCGCCGCCGGCCGCGGCGCGAACGTCAGGCGGCCGGGACCGCCCGCTCGGGGTGAAGCGCCGCCTCGAGCCGGCCGAGGGCCAGCACGATCCAGGTCGCCAGCACGAACGGCGCGGTCAGGGCGGGGAGCCCCAGCATCGGCACGAGGTCGGTCAGCAGCACCGAGAGCAGCATCCCCAGCAGCGGGGCGATCAGCGACCGCCGCCAGAGCGCGAGGGCGACGGCCGCCAGGGGCGCGTTGTAGCCGTACAGGCCCAGCGCGACCTTCTCGTACATCGACCGGTCGACGAGGCTCTCGGGGTCGAGCAACTGGCTGGCGGCGTCGGCGTGCCAACACCCCACCAGCATCCCCACGACCGACCCGGCCAGGACCCAGGCGGCGTGCCGCCGGTCGTTGACCGCGATCCCCAGGAGGAACAACGCGGCGGTCCAGACGTCGGCCTGGAACATGACCTGGCTGACGCCGTGGACCGCCCCGATCCAGGGCCCGTAGGGGATCGCCCCTCCCGCGTGGGCGACCCTCTCCACGCCCATCGCCGTCCCCAGGAAGAAGACGACCCACGTCGTGACGACGAAGGGCGCGGTGTACGTAGGGAACGGGGCCCGGGAGCGGGCCAGCCGGGTCAGGAGCGTCGCCGCGAGGCAGCCGACGATCAGCAGCGAGAGGCTCGCAACCCCGGGCTTGAAGAAGAAGAGCGAGGCGATGCCGACCAGGGCCGCATTGAACCCGTAGATTCCCGCCGACGTCTCGCTCGCATCGAACTTCAGGAGCCGGGCGGCCGCGGTCCCCAGGAACGCGCCGACGACCGCCCCACCCGCCATCAGCGGCGAACTCCAGGCGATCCCCAGCGCGAACAGCGCGCCCGTCGCGGCGTTCTCCTGGAAGAAGACCTGGCCGATCCCCCGGAACGATTCGCGGACGAAGGCCATCGGATCGCGGTCGGGCTGCCAGCTCATCGAAGTTCGTCCCTTGCCTGGAGGCGAAGCGTCCGGAAGCCCGTCCCACCGGACGATGGCCGGATTTGGGCGATCTCGTCCGAGTTCGGAACGAGGACGGGAAGGCGCGACGATGTGAGGACGCGGCCGGACGACCGCCCCTCCGGGAGATCGGACTCGCGATCCTTCGCACGGGACGGGCCTAGGTCGGCGCCACCCCTCACCTTGCGTTCGCTCAGCCGACGATATCGACCTTGCCGGTGGCCAGGTCGTAGACGCCGCCGACGGCCTTCAGCCCGCCGGACTTGAACTGCTCGGGGAGGATCGGCCCCATGGTCTTCAGCTGGCCGACGCAGCGCCGGACGTTCGCCTTGATGACGTTGTCGAGCTTGTCGCCGGGCGTCCCACGGACGTCGGTCACCGCCGGCTTGATCAGCTCGACCAGCCCGTTGATCGAGCCGGGCAGCGAGTCCTGCTTGTCGATGTGCTGGATGGCCGCCTTGACCGCGCCGCACCGGGTGTGCCCCAGGACCACGATCAGCCGCGCGCCCAGCTCGGCGACCGCGAACTCGATGCTCCCCGCGACGATCGGACCCGAGCCGCTGACGACGTTGCCGGCCACGCGGACGACGAACAGGTCGCCTACGCCCTGGTCGAAGATCAGCTCCGGCGCGACCCGCGAGTCGGCGCACGCGACGATGATCGCCGAGGGCTCCTGGCCTTCCGCGAGCGCCGCGAAATCCGACGGCCTGCGGCGCGAGAGCAGCGACGTCTGGCCGTTGATGAACCGCGTGTTGCCCTCGAGGAGCTTGGCGAGCACGACGTCGGCGTCGCGCGGCGACGGGGCGGCCGCACCGGTCGAGGACAGGGCTCCGACGCCGGCCGTCGCGGCCGCGGCCCTGATGAAATCCCGACGTGACGCGGACGGCATGGACTGCATGAACGATGTCCTTTCAATCGAATCGGCAGCCTCGCCGACCCGTGAACGATCAAGACAGCTTATTTCGACCTGTCGGCGCTCGAGAAATGCGGTGGATGGACACCATAACGCGCGCCGGAATGTGCGGTAAAGGGCCAACCCTCGGTCCCAATCATTTCGTCGCCCGACTGCGGTCGCCGTCGGAGATCTCAGAAGTAGAGCTGGAATCGCATCCAGAACATATCGGCCGTCTTCTGCATCCCCCCCGGCCGGTAGACGACCGGGTCGTCGAAGTCGCCGTGCAGCCAGAACGTGTAGATCTTGATGTACTCGTTCCAGTACCAGTTCAAGCCGACCTCGGTCGTCCGGGCCTGGTTCGACCAGAGATTCGGATCGGCGAATCCTCCGGTGAAGATCCGCTCGCCGAGGCTCAGGTCGCTGACGCGTGCCACGACCTCCCAGGCTCCCGGGCCGCGGACGCCCCCCTTCTTCGTGGGGATCAGGGGTCGCCGCGGGTAGAGCCTCGATCGCTGCTCGACGTGCTCGCCGGTCAGGAAATACCCGCCGGTGACGTAGAAGCCGGAGAACGCCACCGGGGTCGGCGACGGCCTCGAGGCGGTCGCATAGCTCCCATACCCGTATTGCCACTCGCCGATCAGCGACAGGCCCCTGTTGTAGTAGGCCGAATGGACGGAGCCCAGCAGTCGGTCGCCGCGCTCGATGACGTCCCGGTTGAGGATCAGGAAAGGGGTCGTGCCGGCCCCCGGACTGTCCGCGTTGGGGGAGCCGCCGCCGATGCGGAACGACACGGGCACGGGCGACTGGTCCTGGCGCCCGAAGGCGACCGAGCTGCCGATGTTGAGGAATCGGGCGAACCGGAACCTCTCGGACCGCTGGAACGGCCTGCCGTTGAGGTAGGCGACGAAATCCACCCCGTTGTTGAGGCTCTCGAACGAGTTGCGAGAGCCGTTGAAGATCCCGGCCGCGTAGTCGAGACGCTTGTCGAAGAGGTAGCCCCAGCCCATGGCCCCGAACTGGCGGTTCAGGCTGAGGTTGGTCGTGAACAACGACCGCTCGGGGGTCGGCAGCCAGTAATTCGAGATCGCATATTGATCGTATGGGAGGGGCGTGAAGAAGCGACCGAACCGGAACTCGAAGCGGTCGTCGAAGTGCAGGTTGATGAACGCGTTCAGCACGTTGATCGAGCCGCCGGAGCTACGGTTGATCGAAAGCTCGTACTCGACCGGCTTGGTGATGTTGCCCGTGAAGAAGATTCGCTGGCGAGGAAGGAAGAACCCGCTGTTGGCCGGAACCTGATCGCCCTGCGACCAGATCCGCCCCTCGATCTGCGACTCGTAGTGGATCTGAAGGCCGAACTCCTCGTCCTTGGTCTGGAACTGGAAGCCCGGACCGAAGGTGCCCTTCAACCGCAGCCGATCGCCCCTCTTGAGCTTCGAAGGCGCGTATCCGGGGGCGGGCGAGAAGGGGGCGAACTGACCCTCGGTGTAATCCGGGACGGGGTCGTAGGTATCGACGTTCCGAACGTCCTGCTCCGGGAGGGGGCCTTCCTCGGGACCGGCGGGCATCCGAGCCGGCTCCTCCTCATCCTCGGGCGGTCGTTCCTTCAGACTCTCGAACCGCTTGAGGAGCTGATTCATCTGCTCCTCGTGCTCGGTCTTCGTGCTCTCCAGCTCGCGCGCGAGCTTCTGATTCATCTCCTCCATGGCGCGGAGCCGCTTCGCGAGCTGCTCGACGGTCACGGCCGCCGGCGGAACAGGCGCGACGGGACGCGGCGCGTCCTGCGCCCGCAGCATGGGCCCGACCGCGGCCATCAGGAGGAACCCGCCGATACTCGACGTCCATGTCAAAGTCCGACGCACGAGCATTCAGCTCCGATCGGGATCGAACATCCCCATGGAGACCGGCCGTCCTTTGCCGACCTCGCCAGCGAAATGGAGGCGGCTGAAGCCAGATCGCCCCACCATCGCTTCGGAACATCCACGGACTGACTTGAGGAATTCTCGCCGAGCGATGTGGATTCGAGAGAATAAGGGCATCGCGTCCCGCCCCGCGCTCCGCGGCCAGGCGCGTAATCAGGCCCCCATCTTTTATGGCCCGATCGGCCGTCTTCCCGACGAGTCGTTCCAGGACCGCACGCACGCAGCTCCCTTTCGGAAGTCGGGTCCGATCGGGAGTCGTGACCATGGACCTGGCTGACACCGGCATCAAGCAGCCTCATCCTCTGTGGATGCCGCCCCAAGACCGCCCTTCGTGACCATAACGCGCGGACGACTACGAGGACTCACTCAGACTTCGTCTCGACCGCCCAGCTGGCCGCGACCCCCTCCGCCGCGACTTACGGCGAGCTCACGACCTTCACGCTCGCGGTCGCCTCCCGGTCCGGCCTGACGCCCGGCGGCCTGGTCGGATTCTACGACGGCGGCGTGCTGGTGGGCACGGCCCAACTGGACGCCGGAGGCGCGGCCGTCTTCACCATGGGGACCCTCACGGTCGGTTCGCACGCGATCACGGCGATCTACGCCGGCGACGCCTACTTCCTGGCCCTGGCCTCCGCGCCGATCGCGATCGATTTGGCCAGGAACGACACGTCCGGCGGGGCGATCGTCTCTTCCGACCCGCAGGTCTACTACGGCGAGACCGTGACCCTCACCGCGACATTCTCGGCCGTCTCGGCGGGCTCGGCGATGACCGGGACCGTCGCCTTCTACGACGGCGACGTATACCTCGGCTCCGCACCGCTGGCCGGGCCGGGATCCTCGGGCCTGGCGGCCTCGGCCCCGCCGACGATCCGCGGCCAGGCGGTCCTGCCGGGCGCCCGGCTCGCCGTGGGCGGGCACGTCGTCCGGGCCGTGTACGGCGGCGACGCCAACTACGCTCCCGTGACGTCCCTCGTGCCGGTCTCGGTGCTGGTCGACCCGGCGGGGACGAGCACGTCCCTCGGGGCGGCGACGTCGTCCGACGGGTCGACCGTCCTCACCGCCGCGGTCGTCGCCACCACGCCGGGCGACGCGCCCCTCGACGGCGCTGTGTCGTTCTACAACGGAGCGACCCTCCTCGGGACCGCGCCCGTCGTGAACGGCTCGGCCAGCCTGAACGTCGGGGCCCTGCCGCTCGGCGACAGCACGCTGCGGGCCGTCTACACGTCGGCCGACGGGACGTCCTCGGGGCAGCGCGGGCTCGATCGTCCCCGCCTCGTCGGGGCCGCGCGTGGTCGGGCCTGAGCCGGTACGGGGTCCACTACTCGGCCACGACGATCGTGCTCTCGTTCGACGGGGCCCTCGACGCCGCCTCGGCCCAGAATCCCGCCAAATACCGTGTCGCCGACGGCGGCGGACGCGTCGTCCCGATCGCCCGGGCCGTGTACGACCCGACGACGTACGCCGTCACGCTGACGCCCTCGCAGCGGCTGGACCTGCACCGGACGTACACGCTCGCGGTCGACGGCAGGCTGCCGCAGGGCGTGGCCGGGGCGTCGGGGATCGCCCTGGACGGCTCGGGCCGCGGGGAGCCGGGGACCGACTTCGTCGCCAGCATCACGTGGCGGGCGCTCGCGGCGCCGGGCGACTCGCCGGCGATGGTCTTCATCGACGGGACGCCCCACGCGACCACGGCGACGTTTAACAACCAACCTTGAAGGGCGCCCTCGATGTTCAAAGTCCGCTGCGAGACCTGCGGCTCCGTGCTCAAGATCCACGACGACAGTGGCAGGGGGGGCAACGCCCGCTGTCCGAAGTGCGACGCGCTCGTCCTGCTCATCCCGATCGTCCCCGCGGCCGCAGCGGCTCGGCCGAATTACGATCACGGCGGCGACTTCGTCCTGGATCAGGACGAGCCGGCTCGGCCTGGCGTCACCCCGGCCGTCGACGCCCCCCCGGGCCCCCGGACGGCCCCGCCTCCCGTCGCCCCCCGCCGGCACGCCGCCGTTGCGTCGCCGGCGGCCGCGAAGGAACGGCCCCGCCCCCGGCCGCGGGGAGGCCTCGGCGACCTTGCGGACGCCTTCGGGTCCCTGTCGTCGTGCATCCGCTGGGCCGCGTTCTTCCTCTTCTTGCTCGGCTGGGTCGCCTTCTCCAAGGAAATTCACGCCTTCGGCTGGCTCTCCTGGCTGCTCATGGTCGCGCTCATCTGCGCCGACCTGGCCGTCTGTTCGATCGCCGGCAGCCTCCGCAGCCTGGCCGAGCCCCGTCCCCTCTGACCCCGTACCTCAAGGAGGACTCCCGGCATGAAGGCCCGCAAGCTCACCGCCGTCCAGGTCGCCGAAGTGGACGACGCGTTCGACGGCTGGTCGTCGAACGTCTACCACGTCGCCGGGGGATGTTCGGCTTCGACCCGGGGATGTCTCTTCGACCGGCTGCGGGTGATCGGCCGCGAAAAGTGCCGGGTCTGCGACGTCTGGCAGACGATCTCAGTCGCGATCCTGAGAGGCGGGCCCAAGCTCTCGTGCGACGCCTGCCTCGACGTCGAAGCGGAGATCGCCCCGGCTGACGCCATGCCCTCCACGAACTTGGTAGGAAGATTCGATCAGCCTGGCCCGCCCTTACTTTTATGGGACGGCCTGGCGGCCGCGAGCCGCTTGGGCGATGTTGCTGGCGAAGAAAACGCAGCCAATGTAGCGTGCTCGTGCCTGATGCATATGCAGACCTTGACGCGGGGCGACCCGAGGTGGCCGACGCACCTCGCGCTGGGAGGGCCGTGGCCCGGCCGTCCAGGTCGGGCTCGACGAACGTGCGGTGCGCGACGCCGGCGGCGTCGAGGAGTCCGGAGGCCCGCAGGAGCGAAGGCTCGTCGGGGGTCTCCAGGAGGACGAGGTGGGGGGCGACGCCGTCGGGCGGGATCAGCCCGTGACGGGCGGCCTCGACGGCCGCGTGGACGGCCTGCACGGCCCGATGGGCGGGGGGCAGGTCGGCGCGGACCAGGACGTAGACGTGGCGGACGGGTTCAGCCGGTCGGGTGGGGGGGGATTCACAACATCGCGGGGGCCTCCGGTTGATTCCTGTGTTTCACGGGACGGGGACTGCGGCGTGCGGGAGTCGAACCCACCTGTGCACGGATTGAAGGCCGGCCGCCTGGCCGCTCGGCCAACGCCGCCCGATCCGAACCTGGAGCGTATCCGGGCGGGGCGGGCGGGGGGAAGAGGGAACCGCTACGAAGGGGTAGCCATGTACTGGATGCTCGCCGCCGCGTTGCTCGGATTCGCGGAACGCGAGGACGTGACCGTCAAGCTGGTCCTCGACGGCAACACGATCATCGTCGACGCCGCCGTGGAGAAGGGCCTGCTCGTCGACCTGGTCGGCCTGGGGATGCCCGACACGATCGACGCCAGGAAGCCCCGCTTCCTGGTGGGGGCCGAGGACAAGATCCACCTGGCCAAACACCTGCCCCCCGGGACGGCCGCGAAGATGGAGCGGGTGGGCGAGACCTCGACGGGCCGGCCCCTGGTCGTGCTCTACCGGGCCGACGGCCTCTGCTGGAACGAGTGGGCCGTGTCGGCCGGGGTGGGCTTCTTCACCACGACCGACCTGGTCGACTACACGGCCCAGGAGCGGAAGGCCCGGGCCGCGCGGCACGGCGTGTGGGCCCTGGGCCCGGTGGTGCCCGTCGCCGCGGCCCCGGACCGGCCCGCCGCCCCAGCCCCGGCCGCGGCCGCGGCCGAGGGGGACGATCCCCCGAGCTACGCGTCGTCGTCCCCGGGGGCGACGACGCCCCGGATGTACACCAAGGACTTCGTGCCCCCCGCCCGGGTCCGGAAGCGGCGGTACGCCCCCCAGCCCTACATCGGCGTCTTCGCGGGCTCGGAGGCGTTCTTCGCCAACCCCAACGCCTACGGCTTCGCCCCGCCCTCGGCCTTCGGCTTCGGCGGGCCGCGGCCGGTCAACATCGGCGGGGGCTTCGGCGGCTACGGCGTGAACCCCAACCAGCACCAGACAAGCTCCTACACCCGCCGCGACGGCACCCGCGTCAGCGGCTACAGGGCGACCAACCCCAACGGCACGACGGCCGACAACCTGGGCGGCCGCTGACGCCGGCCGTCGACCCGGATCCCCGCCTACGCCCGGCCCCTCGGTCGGGCGTTTGCATGCGCGGCGCTTGCAAACGCCGCCCGTCCCGGCGACCTTCGACGTCCGGGACGCAACCGCGAGAAGAAACGGGGGACGACCTTGAAGATCGACGGCGAATTGATGCTGGCCATCGCCAGCGGGACTTCCGTGGGGGTGTTCTGCGGCGACCGACGGCTCGCCGCCGTGGAGACGCGGCGGCTGATGAGCGCCGTGGAGAAGGCCGCGCCCCGGGCGTTGTCGCACCGCGACGGCGACGTGCTCCGGCGCGTCGAGCGGGGGGCGGGCCGGCGCTGGGACCCGGCCGTCGAGGCGCTGGACGACGCGATCGCCGACGCGACCGAGGTGCCGCGACCCCGGCGGCCCGGGCCGTGATCGTCCCCGGCGACCTGCTGCGGGCGATCCACTCCGGGGCCGCCGTGCCCGGGGGCTTCCTGTTCCGGCCCCAGGTCCGGGCGGCCACGCGCCGGGTCGAGCGCGACCTGGCCCGGGCCGTCGCGCGCACGGTGGCGGCCCGGGACGTGAAACGAGTCGGCCTGCTCAACCGCGAGCACATGCGGGGGGTGTGGCCCCAGGTCAAGTCGTGCGACGAGGCGCTCGTCGCCGTGATGAACGTGCTGTGGGAACCCATCCCGCGAGAGGAGGGCGCATGCCCATCGACGGCCGATTGATGCGGGCCATCGCCAGGGGGGTCGGGCGGGAGGAGATGCGCGACCACGACGTACTACGGTCGCCGCTCCGGGCGACCGACGGCCTGCCCTGGGAGCTGGAGAGGGCCCTGGTGCGGGTCCTGACGGCGGACGGCCATCAGCAGCTCCTGGACCTCGCGGGCGCGATCTGGGGCCCCTGGCAGCCGTACCGCGACGCCCACGAGAACGCCTATTACGCCGCGATCTGCGGCAAGACCTTCACCAACGCCGGGGGGAACACGTGACGCTCACCGAGGAGATCCGCAAGTTCGACCCGGCCTGGCACGCCGCCAACGCCGCGGTGCGGGCGAACGAGCCCCTGTCCGCCATGAAGGTCGCCGTCCGCAAGACCCTCTACGGGCCCTGGGAGGCGGCGGCCTACGACGCCATGGAATGGCAGGCCGCGAGGGGGCGACCGGCCCCCCGCTCGATGTTCGACGCGGTCCGGGCCGCGGCCCGGTGGAAGCGACGGTTGGAGGACGACCATGCTGCGAGATAAGGCGGACGACCTGGCCCGCTGGATCAGCGAGGACGCCATCGCCCGGGAGGTGACGCACAGGACGCGGGCTCGGCTGAGGAATGCGATCTTCGACGCCTGCCGCGACAACCCGGCCCGCGACCGGGCCTTCGACACCGGCCCCCGGTTCCTGGACCTGGAGGCCTCGATCATGGGGATCAAGCAGGTGCTCAACCTGGCGTTCCGGCTCGAACCCGTACTCCCGCGAAAGGACCGCTGATGAGGAATCGCGACGTCAAGCTCCTGGCCGAGCGGATCGGCCGGGAGGCGAACGCCATGGCCCGGGGGCAGGTCATCCGGAACCGCTTCCGCCTCGCGGTCCGCGAGGCCTGCGAGGGCATGACGACGGCCGAGCGGCTGCTCGTGGCCGACGAGGAGACGCGGTACCACGAGTGCAACGCGACGACGTTCGAGACGTGGCGCTGCGTCGACGGCGCCCTCTACCTGAGCCCCCTGTGGGGGAGGCTTTGACCGTGAAGACGATGAGCCGAGCGAAGATCCTGGCCCGGGACGCCGCCGGCGCCCGCAACGCCCTGGACGCCTGCGACCGCCCCAAGCGCTGGCTGCAGCTGGTGCTCGCCGAGTCCCTCGCCGCCGAGGCCCGGGCCCGGCTGGGGTGGTCCCTGGAGCTGGACCGCTACGCCGAGTGCCGGGCCTCGAACCTGGAGACGTGGCGGCCCGTGGACGAGATGCTGACGTTGTCCCCCCCGCTGGGAACGAGGTGACCCGATGCGAACCGCCGACGAGATCGCCCGCGACTGCGCCTACGACGACCCGGCCAAGCCCCGCAGCGTCGGCCCGCGGTGGGACGTCGAGGCCCGAATCCAGGCCGCCCTGAAGGGCTCGCCGTTCGTCGACCGCGTGTTCAACGAGTCGCACCGGTTCCGGGAGCTGGCCGGCGCGGTCATGGGCCCGCAGCAGGCGTGCGAATCCATGTTCCTGGACCGGCCCATCCTGCCGCGGTGGGGCGGCTCGGAAAGGAGATCACGATGAAGACGCACGTTGACCCCGTCGCCGTCGCCGCCCAGGCGGCCTACGCGGCGGCCGTCAGCGCCGGCCAGAAGACCCGAGACGTCCGCAAGAAGCTCCGCGAGCGGTTGCGGGCCGCCTGCCTCGACTCGCCGATCGCCGACCGGGCCTTCGACCGCGAGCCGCGGGACCGGGAGCTGGTCGGACCGGCCCACGACGCCTACCTGGCCGTGGACGTCATGCTGTCGGTGCGACCCCTGTCACGCCGGAAAGGAGGTCTCTAGTGGCCCGCAGCGATCACCCCGGGACCCTGGCCGAGGACATCAGCTGGCAGGGGTCCGTCGCGCATCCGGCCCGTCGCCCCCAGGTCGTCTTCCACGACGTCATCGAGGCGGCCTGCCGCGACATGCCGGTGCGGCTCCTGGTCCGGGTGCACGCCCTCGGCGGCCGGTACGAGGAGCTGCCCCTGGCGGCGGTCGACGTCACGCCGCTCCTGAAGGACCTGCTCGACCCGTTTCCGCCGCCCAGAAAGGTAGGACGATGATCTGCAAGTTCGACCCGACGGGCCGGCTGGTGGACCGGATCCACGACCGGTTCCGCGCGTTGCATCCGACGGGCATGGTCAAGGCTCGGGTCCAGCGCGCGCTGGAGGCCGCCTGCCGGGAGTCGGATCCGGACGTCCAGCTCCGGGTCCCCCTGGGATCGGGACGGGCCGAGGTGTGGTGGGACCTGCAGCACACCGTGACGGACGTCCTGGAGGGGGCGCTCGAAGCGAATCACGTCGACCGTACGCCCCGGTAGGCGCGGCCGACCCGCCCTCTCCTCTAACGCGAGCGCCGGCGATCCTCGCCGACCCGCCCTCTCCCCTTCTCGCGGGGCTCGTCCGAGCGCCGCGACCCGCCTCGCGGTTCATCCGGCGTTCCCCCGGGGGAATCGTCCGGCGTTCCCCGCGCGCGGCTCGCCAAATCGTCTGGCGTTCCCCGCGCGCGAGGCTCGCCAAATCGTCCGGCGTTCCCCGCGAGGCCACGCAAATCCTCCGGCGTTCCCCGGGGGGATCGTCCGGCGTTCCCCGGGGGGATTCTCCGGATCCTGGTCTTTCCTGGGCGCGGACCCGGACCGACCATCAGGTCCGCCCTGGTCCCTCCGAGGCTCCATCGAGTCTCGGTATTTCTCCCATTCCCCAGGGGGGTCCCGGCCGTGAGGCCGGGGACCCCGCTGAGGGGGGATTAACGTAGTTAATCCCATATGCGACGAGGGCGACACCATTACTGGCGTCGAATCGTCAGGAGCCAACATGATGGGCACTCTGGAGAAGCCTGGTATGACGAAGAAGGCGGGTCGTAAAATCCCAGCTCGGGCGTGTCGTCTCCCTGCTTTCATATCCGATCCCGGATCCGGCCCGGGAGGGCCCTCGTGAGCGCCGCGGAGGGCTCCGGATCGACCCCCCGGGGGCCCCGACGGGCCGTGATGTGCCGGGCCGTGGTCCGGCCCCTGGTGGGATCCCGCCGCGCCGCGACCCGCGAGGGCCACTCGGTCCTGCGCGGGGCCTGGATGCGGTTCGCCTTCGACCATGCGCCCATGTTGCGGGCGTACGCCGAGGAGAACGCCCCCGACGCCAGGAAGATCCGGGGCCTGGACTACCACGTCGGCCGGCGGATGCGGTGCATCGCCGGCTGCGGCTCGCCGATGCTGCCACCGCTCGCGAAGCGGATCCGCTGCGCGTTGCCCGCGCTCTGCCCCTTCTGCTGGGCCCGGTCCGCGGGCCGGGGCTGGGACCGGATCGCCGACCTGCTGCACCCCCGGCTCGAAGGGTCGCTGCTGCGCGAGCCCGACTGCCCCTTCGACCTGGTGGCGACGACGCGGATCTTCGTCCTCACGGTCGGGCCGGCCCGGTTGCTGACCGAGCGGATCGAGGGCAAGAACTACCGCGACGCCCTCGCCATCCCCTCCCGGGTGGTCGAGCTGCGGAACCGGCCGATCGTGGCGGGCCAGGAGGTCATGACGCTCTTCCCCAGGCTGATCCACGGGGGGACGAAGCTCATGATGGCGGCCGCGGTCCGCCAACTTCTCGTCGTCGAGCCGGGCGTCGAGCTGGGGCCGTTCAAGGCCGACCCCCGCTGGCCGGAGGTCAAGGTCGTCCGCTACGAGCGGCCCGGCCTGGGGCGGACCATGAACGCGGTCGCCAACCTGTACCGCTACCCGGCCGAGATCCTCATGGCCGTGCCGGCCGACCGCGTCCTGGCGGCCCGGCTGGACGGGGCGCTGCGGCTGCTCCTGGACCTGCGGCGGGTCCCGGTCGAGCCGCCCGCGGAGCGGCCGCCGCCGCGCGAGAAGGGCCGCAAGCGCCGCGACGCCCGCGAACGCCACCTGATCGCCTCGTTCGGGGAGTTCCGGGGCGGGGTCGTCCCCCGGACCGACCTGGGGGGCGGCCGCCGGGCCGGGCCGTGACGCCCGGGCCGCTTAGGGTGGCTATCGCCGCGGCCGCGACCCCTCCTCCGGGGGTCGGCCGTCCCGAGATGCTGATTCCCATCTTTCACCGAGGAGGTCCCATGCCCCGGAAACACCCCCCCGCGGATTACATCCCCCCCGTCAAGCCCTCGGCCGCGGCCCCCGACCCCGAGTCGGCCACGCCCAAGGTGGCCTCAGGCCGGCCCGCCGACCAGCGGCCGATCCGGCTGCTGGCCAGCTCGACGCGGCAGAGCCTGGGGCCGCTGATCGAGCGGGCGGCCGTGACGGCCAAGGTCTGCGGCTGCGCGAGTCAGATGCAGCCCGGAACTCTTGTGACCTGTTGACGAGCCTGGTCAACGCGGGGAAGGGTTGACGCCCTTGATACGGCTGAGATTTGCCACAAAGCACCGGAGCGAGAGCGAAGCGTCCTCCAGGGCGATAAGCCGTCGCAAGTGCTTTGAGGTGAGCACGATGAATCGCATCGAAGGTGGACAATCCAGCCCAATCGCCTTTGATAGGGTTAGCAGGGACGCCCGGGGCTTCCCTGCGGCTCAAGGACGGAAGCATGTAACTCGGCACGACCAGTGGCGGACCCCTTCGCCGATCGGATGTTCGGTGTCCGACGCCAAGGCGAACGCAGGGCTTGGAGGTGTAGTTCTTGATCAACGGCTCGACGATTCAGGCCCCTCCGAGCAGGGCCGACAACCATTCGTGCTGAGCGAATCAGCGCGCTTGCGCGAGTTCGTCGTCAGAGAGCGGGGGGGGCAGGAGGCCCAAGTCCGCGAAGTGTTCCGACGGACCTGAGCCCTCGAAAGCGATCATAGTCGGCGTGGATGCCATACCGACGAAGCGAGAGCCGTGTCTTCGCGGTTTTCTCGAGCCCTCGTGCTAAGAGCGGTTCGGTGAAACCAAGCTCCTAAACGGCGTGTCCCCTGGGGTTACGTCAATCACACCGAGGACGGTGACTTCGGTGAAACGGGACGGCGGCACACCGCGACCATCCGTCCCGTGAGCCGAGGAAGAAGCCGTCCCATCCTGTAGAACGGTGGGAGGGACGCCTCTGCCCAAGGTCGTTCGGCCCGGGCCAACTTCAGGGCGCCGAGACTTCCGGGGAGGATTCACCGAATGGCTCGCACATCGGTGAAAGTAGTGCAAAGGAATGTGAGGTCGAGACTTACAAGTCGGATTCACCGAAGAGCTTCGTGTAAGCGGGTCTGGTGATTTAAGATCACCGGGACTTGGGCCGGATTTGCGCAGCCGTCGCTTCGTCGTGAGCCACGGCCCCTCTTCCAGGGTCTTCGGCAGCTGGGCCGGATTTGCGCAGCCGTCGCTTCGTCGTGAGCCACGGCCCCTCTTCCAGGGTCTTCGGCAGGTGGGTCGGATTTGCGCAGCCATCCCTTCCTCTTGCATGCCGCGGCGGCCCCCCTCTCAAGCTCATCGGGGAACGAGCCGGATCGGCGCTTTCTCCAGACGCTTCGACTCGGCGACCTGCCGCTTGACCCCTCAAGCTCATCGGGGAACGAGCCGGATCGGCGCTGCCGTCACTTCCTGGCGCGTCGCGGCCGCCCCCTTTTCCTCCTCGGAGGCTCGGAGCCTCGCAGCTTAGGCTGTCTCGCGTCCAGACTCCGGCCGGCCTTCCGTCCGCTCGTTCGGCGGTCCGGACCGTCGCGCCTGCGAAAAAGCGCCGAGCAGGAACGAGCCGTTTTCGACCTCTCGCGCAGACTGAGGGAGCAGTCTTCAGTGACCACGACTTACTCACCATGAGGACGAAATGCCAGATCAGAACACCAAGCCCGCCGCGCGGCGCGGCAACAAGCAACGTCCTGTCGTCCTGACTCCCAAGGACGTCGCCGTGCTCGACCGCTGGACCCGACATCGATACCCGGGCGGCGCTAGCGCGACGCAGATCTTCCGGGACCTCTTGTACAACGCCGTGGCGTCGCTTCCCGGCGCTGGGGAGGGTCAGAACCATGGATGAGCTTCAGAACACGGGCCCGCCCGAACCCGTCCGGCGCGGCCGCCTCCTCGTCCACCCCGTACACACGCCAGGGTTCCCGCCGTGCGACTCCATCTCGATCCTCGAAGACAGGGTGGAGCGGATGCGCGGGAGGAGGCAGAGGATTCTCGACGAGGCCCTCCGGTTGGTCTCGGCGGGGTTCAAGCTGGCGCTGACGGATTCTCTCGAAGGCGACGGTCGTAAGCCCCAGTTCAAGAGGTGGCACCTCGACCCGCTCTCGACCGAGGTCGGCGTCCGCGACGCCTTGGCTCATCGGCGGGACTCGAACTTGATGGTCGTCACCGGGCCCGGCATGGCCCCCGACGGCTCCTGGCTGGTCCACCTCGAGGCCGACGCGGCGAAGGACGACCCATGGGGGCCCAGCCGCGCCTTGGCCGAAGAGAGCCTCGCGCGATTCTTGGCGGGCGTCGGCGAGGCGCCGAGATGGGAGTCTCGCCGCGGGCTCCACACCCTGGTCTCGGTCCCCGACAAGTTCGGACGAGCCTTCCACGCCGAGCTGAAGTCGCACTCGGTGCCGGGATTTCCCGGCCTCGACGCGATCTTCGGCGGCTTCAAGCCGGACGGCGTACGCAAGGCGACTTCGGCCATGGTCCCGCCGAGCGAGACCGACGGGGTCGAGCGCGTCTGGGTCTTCCCAACGACGGTCGTCGCCCGGCTGCCGGAGCACGCGCTCAATATCCTCGCCACACTCGCTTTCGGGCGAGTCGACGAGGCCGAGGCGGTCCGTCAGGCCTGGTTCGCCGCGCGCGCGGCTCGCCGCGCGCTGCGGGCGGTCGAGGATGACGAAGACGTGGAGGAAGACGAAACCGACGCGTGGCACGCGTTCCGCCGCGGGACCATCATCCACGACTTCGAGCAGATCGGCCCGGCCATCAGCGGCCGGGGAGGTCACGACGCGACGTTCCGCGCCGCCTGTTCGATCGTGTCCGGGGGCGTCGAGGACGAGGAGGAACAGCGGGAGCTGCTCCAGATCTTCAACGACGACTACTGCAGTCCCCCATGGAGCAAGGACGAGTTGACGCACAAGCTCGAGGATGCGAACCGGGTCGTCGGCGGTGATCGCGCGAAGGAGACGAGGCTCGAGAAGATGTTCAAGCGTCGCTACTGGACTCCATGGACACTGAGGTGAATTCGTCGGCCCGGCGGCGCGGTCGCCGGGAGCAGGAGGCGCAAAGAAAGGCCCCCGGCGCGGTGGTACGCGGCCGGGGGTCATGGAGGTCACCAGCTGATGTCCGATCTTAACATAGGCGACGTCGCCGAGGATGAAATTTGCGGCGAGTCGCCCGCGACGCCCGCGAACTTTGGCGGTGGCGAAGGGGATGCGATCATCCCCCTGGCGGAAGATGAGCCCGCCGGGTGCCCGCCGGGCGTGGCGGGCCGACCGGGATGGCTCGACGTCGTCGAGAAGAAGCAGGCGATCGAGGCGAAGGCCGAAGAGGCCGTCGCCAAGGCCGGGGACAAGCCGACGCCCAAGGCTGGAAAGAAGCTCGCGCAGAAGCCCCTGAAGGAACGCACCGACTCCGAGTTGGGGCTTAAATGGGGGGACGGCGAGGACGACGACTCGGAGGCCGAGCCCGTGATCGACCGTTTCGCCACCCCCGGCCAGTTGACGCTCCTGGCCGGCGACGGCGGCTGCGGCAAGACGCAGTTCGCTTTGATGATCGCGGCCCTGGGTTCGGTTGGGCGGGGGGTCACCGACGAATTCCGGGTGGATCGGCCCTTGCGCTTCCTGCTCGTCAGCGGCGAGGACCAGGTCAAAACCTCGCTCAGGCCTCGGCTCCGCGCCTGCGGTTCCGACTTTTCGAGGATCGTCTTCGCTTCCGCATCGATCACGAATCTCAATGACCAAGGCGACCCGGTCGAGATTCCCGTATCGCTCGCGACTACCGACTACTGGAACGAGATCCTCACGCGCTCAAGGCCCGACGTCCTGATCATCGACCCGATCACGCATTACCTTCCGGGGGGAGCTAGCAGTAACGACGCCGACGAGGTCACGCAGGCGATCGCCCCGTTCCTCGCCATGGCGAAGCGCCACGGCACCGCGGTCGTCGGCATCGTCCACCTCGCGAAAGCCAAGGCCAAGGATCGCCGAAGCCTGGCAGGGCTGGTTCGCGGATCCACGGCGTGGGTCGCTCTCGCGAGAAGATTGTTCCTCATGACCTTGACCCCCGGGTCGGACGGCCATGGCGTCGTCGTCCACGGCAAATGCAACGACGGTCCCCGAATCGCATCCTTCGGCTATTGCATCGCGTCCATCGTCGTAGAAGCCGCTGTCAGTCCCGGCGGCAGATATACCCCCGCGGAGATGCGGGCCATCGAGCGCCTCTCGATCTTGAATATCGAGGGCGTCGTCGACCGCGATGACGCCGAGGGTGCCTTCGACGGCACTCGTCCCAAGGGTCGTCCCGCCGCCGTCGGCCCGGAGGCCGCCTTGTGGCTCGTGACCTACCTCCTCGCTCAGCGGAAACGCCGGAGCATACTGAGCAAGCTTGTCGACGCCGCCGGCATCGCAGGCATCCTGGGCTCTGCCGTGGGAGAAGATGAGGATGGTCGTGCCAAGTACTCGTCGATCAACGCCTTGTACAGGGCCCGCGACCTCGTACCCAAGTTGGGCGGAGATTGGGCCGGCGCGAGCGTCTTCAGCGAAGGGTCGAAGCCGACGAGATGGACCTTGGCGCTGCCTGCGCCGCTCGCCACGCCGGGCCAGAGCCTTCAGGAAGAGGAAGCCCCCGGGATAAACGCCGCTTGCCCCACGTTAGATGAGTCACAATCGGTGATCGTCGAGATGGCCGCTGGGTCGAACGAGCCCCACGCTCCGGGGTTGGTCGAGAGTTGATAGTTCGTGACGTCAAGTTCACGGTCGTGGCGTTCTGGCGCCGCGACCTCTGGGGCACTCTCGTCAGCCGCGTCATGTTAGGCCCTGCGATCAGTTCAACGCCGCCGGGGCGGGTACGTTTGATCGATGGATAGATCTCGTTGAAAGTCCCTCCTGAGGTGACAGGGGTTGATACTTGGGAATCACGGAAAGAACTTCCTGGTGCAAAGCGAAAGGTACCCGCCGAGGGATTGCTGAATGGGCTTAACTACCTTCAGGATCAGCATCTACGTGTTATGCCTGGCTGTGAATTGCCATCGCATGTAGTGAAAATGGGCCAATGTGGCTTGACGACGAAACGAACTGTGGCAGGGGCGTAGCCGATCTCGGTACCAGTGGAGCTTCGTGAACTTAGGTGCTAGCGCAAGGAACTCGACGACGACCTGACTCACGACGTGGATCCCGTCGCGGAGACGTCTAAATCGAGATCGCCGACGAGTGTGGCGGGCGGACTCGCCGCGCGTTTAGAGCGGTTTCCTGTTGATTGTGGCGGTTGACGCGGTTATCCCAAGATGGCTATGGAGGGCCACCCGGGATGAAAGCCTACTCGACCGACCTCCGCGAGCGGGTGGTCGCGGCGTGCGACGCCGGCGACGCCACCCGCGAGCAGGTCGCCGCCCGCTTCTCGGTGAGCGTCGCGTGGATCCGCAAGCTGATCCGCCAGCGTCGCGAGACCGGCTCGATCGCCCCCAAGCCTCGCGGCGGCGGGCGGGCGCCGGCCTTCGACGCCGACGCCGCCCTGCGGCTCCGAGAGGCGGTCCGGGCCGACGACGACGCCACGCTGCAGCAGTTGGCCCGCGCCGCCGGCGTGGCGTGCTGCAGCTCGGCCGTGCACCGGGCGCTCGTCCGCCTGGGGATCACTCGCAAAAAAAGTCGCGGCGGGCGGCCGAGCAGGACCGCCCCGGGCTGAAGGCCGAGCGTGCCGCCTGGCGCGACGAGTTCGCGACGCTCGACCCGACCCGGCTGGTCTTCGTCGACGAGACGGGCTCGAGCACGGCGATGGATCGGACGCACGGCCGCTCGCCCAGCGGCGTGCGCGTCGACGGCCCGGTCCCGCACGGCCACTGGAAGGTCGTCACGCTCACGGCGGCCGTCCGGCTGGGGGGCGTCGGGGCCTGCCTGGCGTTCGACGGGGCGACAGACTCGGCCGCCTTCGAGACCTACGTCGAGCGATGCTTGGCGCCGACGCTGAGGCCCGGAGACGTCGTGATCCTCGACAACCTGTCATGCCACAAGACGGCCGAGGCGGCCCGTCTCATCGCCGCCGCCGGGGCCGAACTGCGGTTCCTGCCGCCGTACAGCCCCGACCTCAACCCGATCGAGCGGATGTTCTCGAAGGTCAAGGCCTGGCTCCGATCGGCCAAGGCCCGGACGATCGGCGGCCTGATCGAGGCGATGGGCGACGCCCTGCGGGCCGTCCGTCCCGCCGACGTGCTGGGCTGGTTCCGCCATAGCGGATATCAGCCCCGCCGATCAAGCGATACACCCGACGAGAAACCGCTCTAATCATCTCCCGGTCGAAAACCAGCCATGCTGCGAGGAAACCATCGGAACTGCTATTGGTGCAGCGCAAATCCCCCCTCGATAAATGGGGCATGGACCCTGCGCTTCGTGGGGCGGACTTCGTGGGGGATGAAGACGATGGGCGAACTGCTGACTGTCGGCGACCTGGCCGCAAGATGGGGGCTGAGCCAGCGCCAGGTCCGGTCCATGATCAGGTCCGAAGGTGTGCCCACGATCGAGTTGCACAAGAGGCGGCGCTACATCAATTGGGGCTCACTCCGCTTCAGGCCCGAGGCGATCGCGGCATGGGAGGATGGCCGGGAGAGGGCACTGGCGAATCTCAAGCCCCCCGCCGGCCTCTCCCCACCGAAGGCCCCAACCCGGGCCCTCGGCCCCCGTGGCCGGCTGGGGACCTGGAATCTATAAGCGACGACCTCTCCGCCCGGCCGCGGCGGCCGCGGCGAGGTGGGCCATGGACAGGTGCGCGTAATTCTTCGTGACCATGTCCGCGCTGGTTCCGAGGAGCTCGGCGACGGTCGCGACGTCGATGCCGCACATGAGATATCGGCTGGCCGCCGTGTGCCGCCATGCGTAGCTCCTGAGCCGACCCGTCCCCTCGACGGGGATCTCGATGCCAGCCCCGGCCGCCTGCAGTCGAAGTCGACGCGTCCGCATGCCGAGCGCGTTCTGGTCCCAGGGGTTGCCTGAGGCCGCTCGGAAGATGAGCTCGCCGCGAGCCGGCCGAAGTCGTTCGTAGAGCCGGCGGAGAGGCCGGAGGATCGAGGCGGTGAGGATGATCCGCCGGGGCCCGCCGCCCTTGGCCGCGTTCTTCCAGCGGGACCGCGTTATCAGGCCATAGGACGCCCCTACCGGGGTCGTTCCTGCCACCCAGGTCACTTCACCCCAGGTCGCCCCAAAGACCTCCGAGGGCCTGGCTCCAGTCTCGATGAGAACCCGTTGAAGCAGTGTGAAGTTTCTGGCGGATTCGGCTCCCGAGCGTCGGTGCAGCCATCGAAGCCAGGCGGCGGCGTGACCTCGGGTGAGGATTTCGACGTCGCGTCTCTGGACCTTCGGAGCCTTGAAGCCCTCGAGTGGAAAGGCCGGGATCCGGCCCTCGCGGGCCGCCCACCGTAGGGCCGTCATGACTCGCCTCGACGCAGTCGCGAGGTGGCTGGAACTGACGGTGGCCGCAGAGTGGCCGGGCCGCCTCGCCCACTGGTCCAGGACCGCCTGGAGGTGTTTGTTCCCGAGCTCGCCGGCCGGGATCGCTCCGAACTTCACGCCGCCGATCGCGAACTTGCAGGCGGTGGTCAAGTGGTTGACCGTCACCTCGTAGGCACCCTCTGTGAAGTCGCCTCGGGCGACCCGTTCAGCCAGGTGCTCGAGATAGCTCTCGAAGACTTCGGCGACTGCGAGGGGGGCCGCCGCTGCCTCGGAATCCTTTCGCGCGGCCGCCTGGAGCGACGAAAGCCAGGCCCAGGCCCCAGCCTCGTCGCGCTGTGCGATCTCCTTGGGGGCTGCCTGTCTCTTGCCGTCGATCGTTGCCGCCCATCGGCCTCTGTCCGCCCACCACCAAGGTGAATTCGGTCTCGCCATCGCTCGTCGTCTTCCTCACCCGCGGGGGCGAGTTACGGGGTTTAGTGTCAGGGTTTAGTGACGAGCATACGATGTCCCTGGTAAATAGGCCAATAGCAGCGACCCTCCGAAGGTCGCGGACCAGGTTCGACTCCTGGCGAGGGCATCGGCGACGCATCGGCCTCGATCGACGAGAAAAACGTCCCCGGAGTGTGACGGAACATCGCACACGACCTTGCGAAGGTCGGAGACCAGGTTCGACTCCTGGCGGGGGCATGGCCTTCATCTCGCATACCCGCGGCCGGCGCGCCCTGGTATCCTTTCGGGGAAGTTACGCAATCTCGATGGGGATCGGGCGAATCACTCCCATGGCGCGAGCAACATCGGCGACCCCCCCGCAGGGGCCGCGATCCCAACACCACCCCGGCGAGGACGCTGCGGCGACCGCCCGGCGCGAGCGGCGGCGGAACCGGCGCGAGTCGATCGAGTCGTTCGTGGTGGTCGTCGTCGGCTTCCTCGTCTGGAGCTTCGAGGCCGAGGGGTTCGTGATCCCCACCGGGTCGATGGCGCCGACCCTGATGGGCCGCCATAAAGAGGTCGTCTGCCCGCAATGCCGGTGGACCTACCGCGTGAACGCCGACTGCGAGGTCGAGGCGTCGGGCGCGGGGGGGCGGACCGGCCTGCGGGTGACCTGGGGCGTCTGCGAGAACTGCCGGTTCCCCACCCGGGTCGACGCCGAGCCCAGCTTCGCCGGCGATCGCATCTATACGCTGAAGACCGACGCGACGATCCCGCTCCTGCCGATGCTCGGCCGCGAGGAGCCGAGGCGCTGGGACGTCACGGTCTTCAAGCTCCCCGAGGATCCCAGCGTCCGCTACATCAAGCGGCTCGTCGGCATGCCCGGGGAGACCCTGCGCATCCATCAGGGCGACCTCTGGCGGGGCGACCTCGACGCCTCGAAGTTCGAGATCCTGCGGCGTCCCCCCGCGCAGTCGCTCCAGGTCAACATCCCGGTCTACGACGACGCCCACCGGGCCTCGCTCCTGGAGTCCGACCCGCGGTGGCGGCGCTGGGCGGCCTCGGCCGCCTGGGAGGAGAGGACGCCCGGGACCTACCGCGTCGCCCCCTCCGAGGGATGGGAGGAGCTGCGCTATCGCCACCTCGTCCCCTCGCCCGAACAGTGGGAATCCCTGGCCGCGGGCCGCGAGCCGGCCACGCCGCCGCGGCCGACGCTGATCACCGATTTCTGCTCCTTCAACACCGACCTCGCCCCCCAGAACCTGCCGCAGGTTCGGTTCGTGACGCGGCCCTGGTTCCAGCCCCACTGGGTCGGCGACCTCGCGTTGACGCTCCGGCTGGAAGTCGCCGAGCCGACCGGCACGGTCCGGATCGACCTGATCGAGGCCGGGGCGGCCAACCGCTGCGAGATCGACCTGGCCACGGGGCAGGCCCGCCTCTTCCACGGCGACGTCGCGCTGGGCGAGGCGGCGACCGACGTGAAGGCGCGGGGGACGTACGAGCTGACCTTCGCCGACGTCGACGACCGGCTGACGCTCTGGGTGGACGGACGACGGCCGTTCGGCGACGGCTCGGCTTACGAGGGGGCCGCGGACGCCCGCCGGACGCCGACCGTCGAGGACCTCGAGCCGGTCCGGATCGCCGCCCGGGGGGCGGCGGTCGCCGTCGCCGGCCTGGTGCTCAGGCGCGACGTCTACTACACCCAGGATCCGGGCGAGCCCGACTCGGACGAGCTTCGCGACTTCCAGGGCCGGCCGCCGGGCGATTTCTTCGACTTCCTGGCCGACCCCGACCGGTATGCAAGACTTCGCTGGCGGGCGGCCCGCGACTACCCGATCGAGGAGGGCCGCTACATGATGCTGGGCGACAACAGCTCGTGGAGCCGGGACGGCCGGGCCTGGTCGCGGAAGGACCAGACGACGGCCCACGCCCCCGATCGGGGCTGGGACGACTCGGGCCGCGAGAGCTGGGAGGTGCCCCGGTCCCTGGTGATCGGCCGCGCCTTCTGCGTCTACTGGCCGCATTTCCAGCCCGTCTGGCCCAGATTCCGGTTCGGCCCCGACCTGATCCTCCCGGCGAGGCCTAACGTCGAGGCCGTCCGCTGGATATACTGACCACGGCGTCCGCCGCGGCGAACCGCCCCCCTCGCGCCCGGGGCGGTGGCGCGACGCCCTCCCGGGCCCTTCCCCGGCGACGACCGGCTTTTTTCGCTTTCCCGCGCCTCCCGGCGGACGTTCCCGGGGGCGGAATCGAACCTTCGGACGCGACGGTGCGTAACCATGGTCAAGGTCATCGGCTCGGATACGGCGGAAGGCCTCGCCCAGCAAACGGACGAGGACCTCATGCGCCGGTACCGCGAGGCCGGTGACGAGAAGGTCTACAACGAACTGGTCCATCGCTACGAACGCGAGCTCTACCGCTACCTGGCGCGCTACACGGGCGACCCGTCGATGGCGGAGGACGTGTTCCAGAACACGTTCCTCCAGATCCACCTGAAGCGTGGGTTGTACGAGGACGGACGCCCGTTTCGACCCTGGCTCTATGCGATCGCCACGCATCAGGCCGTCGACGCGCTGCGGAAGGCCGGCAGGCACCCGACCGTCAGCCTGGACCAGCGCCTGGCCCCCTCCCAGGGGGAGGCCGACGCCGGATCGCTGTTGGACATGCTCGTCAACGACGATACGGGTCCGCTGGCCGACCTCCAGGAGCAGGAACGCCGGGAATGGGTGCGCGAGAGCGTGGAACGCCTGCCCGACGCGCTTCGGCAGACTCTGATCCTCGCGTACCACCAGGATTTGAAGTATCGGGAAATCGCCGATATCCTCAAGATTCCCGTGGGCACCGTGAAATCGCGACTGCACGCCGCCCTCGCCAAGCTCCAGCAGATGGCGAAGGCCGCGAAGCAGGACGGGAAAGAAGATTGACCCCATGAACGCCGACGAACTGCTCGATTTCGCCCTCGGCCAGCTCGAAGACCCGCGACGGCGAGCCCTCGACGAGGCCTCCCGGTCGGATCCGGAAGTCGCGGCCAAGATCCAGCGGGCCCGCCGGGCCGTCGACCTGCTGTGCGACGACGGGCTGCTCGCCGACCCTCCCCCCGGCCTGGCGGGCCGGACGCTCGCGTTCGTCGCCCAGAGCCCCGCCCGGTCGCCCTCGATCCTGGACTACGTCCCGGCCCGCGTCCCTTTTCGCTGGGCCGACTTCGCGGTGGCCGCCAGCATCTTCGTCGCCGGCCTGCTCACCCTGATGCCGGCCGTGCAGCGGTCTCGCGAGCGGATGAACCAGGCGGGCTGCGTCTTCAACCTCCAGCAGATCGGCCAGGCCCTGGGCCAGTACGCGACGATCCACCCGTCGTACCCCTCGCCCCCCAGCGACCGCGCCGGGGCCGACAGCGGCCTGTTCGCGGCCTTCCTGCGGGGCTCCGGGGTGCTGCCGGACGTCTCGGTGCTCGACTGCCCCTACAACGGCCGCTGCGACCTGGAGCACGCCCGGAACCTGACGTCGTTCGAGCAGGCCGACGCGATGAGCAAGAGCGACCCGGCGGCCTACAAGAAGATGGTCTGCTGGGACTACGGCTACAACCCGGGCTACCGCCACGCTTCCGGCCGGCTCGGGCCGATCACGGCCCGGCCCGCCTCGCTTATCGCGGTCGTCGCCGATCAGCCGCCCGACGACGCCTCGCTCGGCGACGTCGACCGCAACAGCCCGAACCACTTCGGGGCCGGCCAGAACGTCCTCTACAGCGACGGCGGCGTCCGCTGGCACCGCTCCCGCCTGGTCGCCCCCGACGATCGCGACGTCTACCTGAATAACGCCCGCAAGATGGAGCCCGGGATCAACGACCGCGACTCCGTCATCCTGCCGCGACACGCCCCCTTCGGCAACTTCCCGGGCCGCTGATCCCTCGGGCCCGGATCTGCCGAGAGTCACATCGACGCGACGCCGCCCTCTCCGGGTTGCCTCGCGTCGGTTCGCTTTCGAAGCCGCCCGACCGCTTGCGACGCTTGAGCCTCTCTCACGCGACTGCTACGGTGAGACCGTCCTTCTCGCTCGAAGCACGACCCCGTGGAGGCTCGGACGTTGATCCCTCGGATTCTCCCCAGCATCGCCTGGGCGGCGGCCGGGCTGGCGGCGATCGCGGGCCTGACGCCGCGTCCGGCCACGGCGGCGCGGCCGAACATCGTGATCGTGATGCCGGACGACGTCGGCTACGGCGACTTCTCGTTCCACGGCAGCCCGATCGTCCGCACGCCGAACATCGACGCCTTCGCCCGCGAGAGCCTCCGCTTCACCGGCTTCCACGTCAGCCCGACCTGCGCCCCGACGCGCGCCGCGCTGCTGACCGGTCGCCACGAGTTCAAGTCGGGCGTGACGCACACGATCGACGAGCGCGAGCGGCTCAGCCTGAAGGCGACGACCTTCGCCCAGGTCCTGAAGGCGAACGGCTATGCGACGGGGATCTTCGGCAAGTGGCACCTCGGCGACCAGGCGGCGTATCAGCCCGAGCGCCGGGGGTTCGACGAGACGTTCGTCCACGGCGCCGGCGGCATCGGCCAGACCTTCCCGGGAAGCTGCGGCGACGTCCCGGGCAACATGTATCTCGACCCGACGATCCGCCACAACGGGGTCTTCGAGAAGACCCGCGGCTTCTGCACGGACGTCTTCTTCAACCAGGCCCTGGGCTGGATCGATGCGAAGCGGAAGGCCGACGCCCCCTTCTTCGCCCTCATCACCCCGAACGCGGCCCACACGCCGCTCCAGTGCCCGGAGGACTACGCGAAGCGGCACGCGGGGCAGGTCTCCGAGGACGCCGCGAAGTTCTACGGCATGATCGAGAACATCGACGACGACTTCGGCCGGGTGACCGCCGCGTTGAAGTCGTGGGGGATCGAAAACGACACGCTCGTCGTCTTCCTGACCGACAACGGCGGGACGATCGGCGTGCCGATCTTCAACGCCGGCATGCGCGGGCAGAAGGTCGGGCCGTACGAGGGGGGCACCCGCGTCCCCTCGTTCTGGCGGTGGCCTGCGGCGATCCAGGGTGGCCGCGACGTCCCCGCCCTGACCGCCCACGTCGACGTCTTCCCGACCCTCGTCGAGATCCTCGGCGTCGCGACGTCGGACGAGGTCCGCCGCCAGGTCGAGGGCCGCAGCCTCGCCCCCTTCTTCCGCGACCAGCCCGTCGCCTGGCCCCGGCGCACGCTCGTCACCCACGTCGGCCGCTGGCCGCGCGGGCAGGTCGAGGCGTACAAGTTCAAGGGCGTCTCGATCCGCGACGATCGCTATTCGCTGGTCGAAAACGCCGAGCTCTTCGACCTCCAGGCCGACCCCGGCCAGAAGACGAACGTGAACGCCGCCCACCCCGACGTCGCCGCACGACTTCGCGGTGAGTACGAAGCCTGGTGGACCTCGATCCTCCCCTGCCTGGAGAACGAGGACGCCGTCGGCCCGAAGATCAACCCTTACAAAGAATGGTACTGGAAGCAATTCGGTGGCGGCCCGTCTTAACGTCCTGCGACCCGTGACACCCGACCGGCGCGGTCGTCCTTCTCCCCTCGGCGGGAGAAGGTGGCCCGAAGGGCCGGATGAGGGGGACCATGACCGTCCCCTTGCGGCCGGTCGCGCTCATGCGTCGAGTTTTCGATATTTCTGCACGACGCTCTCTGTGCGAACGCCTCGACGAGCAATCTCGAGCCAGGGCGATCGGCCTTCTCACTTTCAGGGGCGGCCGGCAATGTCGTAGGGAGCCTTGCCGAACCTCGGACTGCGAGGCCCGAGCACGGTCCGGGCTGCGAAGGAGCCGTGCCGGATGGTGAGCCCCTCATCCGGCCTTCGGCCACCTTCTCTTACGAAGGGGAGAAGGACGATCGCGCCGGCTCGCGAAGGAGGGTTCGACAGGTCCAATGCGATCCGGGGAAAAGGACTCCCCATTTGGCGATCGTGTCCCAAGATAGCGAATAGGGGACATTCTCGCTCAGGGCTGACGATCGACGACGAGGTGGAGTGCGGGGGTATGAAAATGCAAAAAAAATTCGACGAAGGAAGCCACCTTTTTGACGATGCCATAACCTTGTCAAATAAGGATTAGCGTCAAATCTTGCGCAGCGGATTGCTCGCGAACGAAGCCGATTCGAAGCCAGTGCGCGGGAGCTTTCGCCACGAAGGGAGATGGATCAGTCGAGGCGTAAGGGAGGCAGAAGGATCGCCCGGGATCGGAGATCAATCGGTACGTTCATCATCCGAAGGCCTCGAAGTTTGTCGCGCTCCCGACGGACCCGACTCGCCTCCTCCATCACCGCGTCGCAGGAGATGACGCCGGTCGACCAGTGCGGCGACCTCGTGGTTCGGGGGAAAAGCGCCAGCGAGGCTCGCCCCCCCAGCGCGGCCAGGAGCACGAGCAGCATGTAGGACCTCGGCCGCAATCGTCCCATCGCGCGGGCTCCCTTCGACCGAGGAGGCGTAGAGGCGGATTCGCGGTTAGGCCCCGGGCTTCGGGCCGCGGCGGAGCTGGTCGCAGAAGAGGATCGAGAGCATCGACTTGGCGTCGCGGATCCGGCCGTCGTGGACCATGGCGACGGCCTCGGACCAGGGGACGATCTTGGTTTCCAGGCGCTCGTCGGGCTGGTGGTCGGTGGGGCCGGGGGTGAGGTCCTCGCAGAGGTAGAGGAACATCCGCTCGGTCATGACCCCCGGGGTGACGTGCCACCAGCGCAGGAAGGTGATCCGGCCGGCGCGGAAGCCGGTCTCCTCGGCCAGCTCGCGGGGGGCGGTCTGGTCGGGGGTCTCGCCCTCGTCGAGGGTGCCGGCGGGGACTTCCAGCAGGGTCTCGCCGATGGCGTGACGGTAGTTGTAGACGAGGCAGACGTGGTCGGCGTCGACCATGGGGACGAGCGCCACCGCGCCGCGATGGAGGACGACCTCGCGCTCGGCGAGGCCGCCGTCGATCAGGCGGACGGGCTGCACCGCCAGGTCGAGCTTGACCCCGCGGTAGATCACCCGCCGCGGCGGGAGCGGCTCGTCGTCGGCGGGCACGTCAGGACGCCTCGGCCGGGGCGGACCGGATCGTCAGCACGGGGCAGGGGGCCTCGCGGACGATCCGCTCGGCGACCGATCCGAGCAAAGCGTGGCTGAGCCCGGTGCGACCGTGGGTGGCGATGACGACCAGGTCGACCTTCTTCTCGGCCGCGTAGTCGACGATCGCCTCGGCCGGCGTCCCCCAGCGGACCGAGGTCGTCAGGCTCCTCGGCGTCCCCCACTCGGGCTTCACGGCGTCGCCCAGCGTGAGCGCGGCGCGCTTCTCGTCGTCCTCGTAGAACTGGGGGGGCATGACGGGCATCAGGAGCTGGTCCGGGCTCGCGGGGACGAGGTCGGACAGGACGTGGATGACGTGCAGCTCGGCGTCGAACTTCTCCGCCAGGCCGCAGGCGTAGCGGAGCGCCTGCTCGCAGTGCGAGCTGAAGTCCGAAGGCGCGAGGATGCGGCCGATGGCGATCATGCTTCGCCTTCGCGGACCAGGCGGCCGAAGCGCTGGCGCAGCTCGCGGGTGATCGGCCCGGGCTTGCCGGTGCCCAGGGGTCGGCCGTCGCACTCGACGACCGGGATCAGCTCGGCGGCGGTGCCGGTGAGGAAGCATTCGTCGGCCGTGTAGACGTCGTAGCGGTCCATCGTCCGCTCGAAGACCTTGTAGCCGGCCTGCCGCGCCAGGCCGATGACGGCCTCGCGGGTGATGCCTTCGAGGATGCCCGAGTCGACCGACGGCGTGTGGATCTCGCCCTTGCGGACGACGAAGATGTTGTCGCCCGTGCACTCGGCGACCTCGCCCTTGTGGTTGAGCATCAGCGCCTCCAGGCAGCCGGCCAGCGCGCCCTCCATCTTGGCGAGGATGTTGTTCAGGTAGTTCAGCGACTTCACCCGGGGGTTGACCGTGTTCGGGTGGCTGCGGATCGTCGCGGCGGTGACGATCTTCAGGCCGTGCTCGTACAGCTCCTCGGGGTAGAGGCTGATCAGGTCGGTGATGATGATCACCTGGGGGTCGGTGGTCCGGCGGGGATCCAGGCCGAGGCTCCCCGAGCCCCGGGTGACGACGACGCGGATATAGGCGTCGGTCAGCTTGTTGGCGGCGAGGGTGTCGACGATGGCGGCGGCCATCTCCTCGCGCGAGATCGGGATCCGCAGGTGGATCGCCACGGCCGAGGCGTAGAGCCGGTCGACGTGGTCCTTGAGCCGGAAGACCCGGCCCGAGTAGGAACGGATACCCTCGAAGACGCCGTCGCCGTAGAGGAGCCCGTGATCGTAGACGCTGATCTTCGCGTCCGACTTATCGTAGAGCTTGCCGCCGATGTAGACCTTGGGGCTCATCAGGCCCTCCCGGTCCCGCGCCGCGTCGGGGCCGCGACATCCACGCAACATGGTATCGTTCGGGCTCAGACAAGCGCGGGAATCCATTCCTCGATACGCCCTTCCGCAAGCCTCACGACCCGGTCGGCCTGGTTGGCGATCTGTTGATCATGCGTGACCAATATCATAGTCAGCCCGCGTTCCCTATTCAAGTCGCGCAGCAGTTCGAGCACCCCCTGGCCGGTGCCGGCGTCAAGGTTTCCGGTCGGCTCGTCGGCCAGCAGGACCTCGGGGCGGCCGACCAGGGCGCGGGCGATGGCCGCCCGCTGCATCTCGCCTCCGGAGAGTTCCGAGGGGTGGTGGGTGAGCCGGTGGCCCAGGCCGACGCGCTCCAGCATCTCCTCGGCGTCGCGGCGGATCGCCTTGCGCTGCTTGACGTAGGCGAAGAGGCCGGTGCGGATCAGGTGCGGCATCATCACGTTCTCGACCGCCGTCAGCTCCGGCAGCAGGTGGTAGAACTGGAAGATGAAGCCGAAGGTCCGGTTCCGCAGGACGTCGCGCTCGCGGTCGGGGCGGTCGTCGATCCGACGGCCGTCGAGCAGGACCTCGCCGCCGTCGGGCTGGTCGAGCAGGCCCAGGATGTGGAGCATCGTGCTCTTGCCCGACCCGCTGGCGCCGACCGCCGCCACCAGCTCCCCGCGCGACGCCTCGACGTCGACGCCGCGGAGGACGGGGACCTCGATCTTGCCCTTCCAGTAGCTCTTGCAGAGGCCGAAGGCCGCGATATGGGTGGTCATCGTCCGGGGCTTCCGTGGGGGGACGGGTCGGAGGAAGAAAGGGCACGCGCGCCGGCGGGGCTCCGCCCCGCGAGGCTCATTCGAACCGCAGGGCCTTGACCGGGTGCATCTTCGCCGCCCGCCGGGCCGGCCAGATGCTCGCGCCCACCGCGATGAACAGCGCCCCGGCGACGATCGCGACCACCGTGTGGGGCTCGATCAGGGTCGGGATCCGGTCGAAATAGTAGATCGAGTCGTCGAACACCTTGTGCTTCAGGACGACGCTGAGGAGCTTCTCGATCTCGTTGATGTAGCGGACGAAGATCAGGCCGCCGATCATCCCCACGCCGCTCCCCACGGCCCCCAGCATCAGGCCGTAGCCGAGGAAGATGTTGCGGACCCCGGAGGTCGACGCCCCCAGCGCCTTCATGATCCCGATGTCCCGCGTCTTCTCGACGACGATCATCGAGAAGGTCGCCAGGATGCCGAAGCCGGCCACGGCGATGATGAAGAAGAGCAGGATGTTCAGAATGCTCTGCTCGACCGCCACCGCCGCCAGCAGCGGGCCCTGCTTCTGCTCCCAGGTGAAGACCCGGAACTTCATCGGCGCGAGCCTCTCCAGGGCGAGCTGGAGCTTGTCGGCGAGGACGTCGAGGTCGGCCCCCTCGCGGACCTTGATCTGGATGTGGTTCACGGCCCCCTTGCCGTCCGAGTCTCGGATCAGCTTGCGGGCGCGCTGAAGCTCTTCGAGCGGGACGTAGACGTGGGTCGAGTCGTACTCGCTCATCCCGCTCTTGAAGTAGCCGACGACCGTGAAGTCGTCGAGGCCCGCCTCGGGGACCTTCGTGTGCTTGGGGAAGGCCAGCATGGCCTTCGTCCCCATCGGGGCCAGGTACAGGTCGGGCCGGTCGTGGCCCAGGTGATAGGTCGCGAGGGCGTAGCCGATGATCGCGCCGTGGATGGGGACCTGCGCGTCCTGCTGCTGCTCCAGGTACTGGCGGGTCGCGTCCATGAACGGGTCGGGGGCCTCGTCCTTCAGCTCGCGGAGCCGCTGGCCGGCGGGCGACTGGGCCTTCAGCTCGTCGGAGACCTCGAACGAGGGGGGGATGGGCTTGCCGTTCTGGTCGAACAGGTGCTCGGCGAAGTCGCCCGTCTTGGCGCGCTCCTCGGGCCGCACGCCGATGATCTGGACGGGGTGGTTCCGGGAATCCGAGCCGTACTTGAACCGGAGCATCCCGGGCGTCTCCATGGTCGGGGCCATGGCCACGACCTCGTCGCCGCCGACCTCCTTGACCCGGGCCATGACCTCCTCATAGTTGAAGAAGCCCTCGAACGAGTCCGACTCGACGATCAGGTCGGCGAGCACGCCGTGGAGGCGGTCGCGCATCTTGTCGGCGAACCCGGCCATGACCGAGTTGACGACGATCATCGTCGCCACGCCCAGCATCACGCTGATGATGCTCGCCAGCGCGATGTAGCGGGTGCGGAGATACCGCCAGCAGAGCAGATACTTGTACACGAGGCCACTCCTTCCCTGGAACCAGCCTTCACCGTTCTTCGCCCGCGATATGTCGCTTAGATCTCGGATTCGTCCTCGCCGTCGGCCGCGGCGCCGGCCGACGACCGGGACGTCTGCGGGCGCATCAGCGGGAACAGGACGACGTCGCGAATGCTCGACCTGTTCAATAAGAGCATGCAGAGGCGGTCGATGCCGATCCCCAGGCCGCCGGCCGGGGGCATCGCGTTTTTGAGGGCCTGGACGAAGTCGTCGTCCATCTTGGCCATCGAGTCCTCTTCCTTCTGGCCGGCGAGCTGGCTGCGGAAGAGGTCCTCTTGGAGGTACGGGTCGTTCAGCTCGGTGTAGGCGTTGGCCAGCTCGATGCCGTCGACGAACAGCTCGAACCGCTCGGCCAGCCGCGGGTCGGACGCCTTCCGCTTGGTCAGCGGGCAGATCGCCGCCGGGTAGTCGATCACGAAGACCGGGCCCGCGAGCGCGTCCTCGACGGTGGCCTCGAACAGGTCGCTGATGATCACGTCGCGGTCGCGGCCCTTCGTCTCGATCTTCAGGGCCTCGGCGCGGGCCTTGACGGCCTCGAAGTCGTCGGGGTCGACGCCCGCGTGCTCGCGGAGCAGGTCGAGGTAGGCCCGGCGGGGCCAGGGGGGGGTGAAGTCGATCGTCTTCTCGCCCCAGGGCCGCTCGTAGCCGCCGCCGATCGCCCCGATCGAGGCGCAGATGAGGGCCTCGGTCAGGTCCATCATGGCGTGGTAGTCGCCGTAGGCCTGGTAGGCCTCCATCATCGTGAATTCGGGGTTGTGCTTGGGGCTGATCCCCTCGTTGCGATACACCCGGCCGATCTCGAAGACCCGCTCCATGCCGCCGACGAGCAGCCGCTTGAGGTACAGCTCGGGGGCGATCCGCAGGAACAGGTCGATGTCCAGCGTGTTGTGGTGGGTGACGAACGGCCGGGCCGCCGCGCCGCCGGCGACGGCCTGCATCGTGGGCGTTTCGACCTCGACGAACCCGCGCTCCTCCATCACCTTGCGGAAGGTCCGGACGATCGTCGACCGGCCCAGGAAGGTCTGGAGCGACTCGGGGTTGGTGTAGAGGTCGACGTAGCGCCGGCGGTAGCGCACTTCCTGGTCCGTCAGGCCGTGCCACTTCTCGGGGGGCGGCGTCAGGCTCTTGCCCAGGAACGTGAGGGCCGTCGCGAAGACGGTCAGCTCGCCGGTCTTGGT
Organism: Paludisphaera mucosa; assembly: GCF_029589435.1. Classification (NCBI taxonomy): domain Bacteria; kingdom Pseudomonadati; phylum Planctomycetota; class Planctomycetia; order Isosphaerales; family Isosphaeraceae; genus Paludisphaera; species Paludisphaera mucosa. Next base: position 901,429 of record NZ_JARRAG010000001.1, read on the forward strand.
GTAGCCGAGCGCGCCGTCGACGCCGATCAGGTCGCCGAGGTCGAGCAGGTCGACCAGGGCCCAGCCGGCGTCGCCCACCTGCTTCTTGCCGATGAAGACCTGGATCCGCTCGGTCCAGTCGCGGACCTCCAGGAAGACGACCTTCCCCTGGCCGCGCCGGAGCATGATCCGGCCGGCGATCCGGACCGCGGGGCCGGGCTCGGGGGTCTCGCCCTCGACGGGCTTCGGCGGTTCGAGCGCGCGCACCGCGGCGATGGCTCGATGGTCGTCGAACCGGCGGCCCCAGGGGTCGATCCCCAGGTCGGCGATCTTCCTCAGCTTCTCGGCCCGCACCGCTTCCAGGCCGTCCCGCGACTCTTCGGACATCTCGCCGCCTTAACCCTTCGCTTTTTCCGACTTCGGGAAACTTGAGGCAAATTGTAGTGAATGGGCCGAACGGGTCAACGGCAACCGCCGCCCGAAACCCGGACCGCCGGCCGGGACGCGAGGTTCACCGCAGCGGCGATTCGCCCCGGGGGAAGGCGCGCAGCCCCTTGATTTCCGCACGTCTTGCGTCAAGCTAGGGGGCGTCTCCGCCCCAACCCGCCCTGAGAATCCCCCCGCGACGGAGCGTCGTGATGCCGCATACGAGAGTGCTGGGACCCGCGTGCCTGGGCCTGGCGATGGCCGTCCTGGCGACGGGCCGGGTCGGGGGCCAGCAGCCGGCCCCCGTCGAGAACGTCTCGACCTTCGAGCACCGGTCGCCCGCGGACGAGCAGAAGGCCCTCCACGCCCCGCCCGGGTTCGAGGTCCAGCTCGTCGCGGCCGAGCCCGACATCCAGAAGCCCCTCAACCTGGCCTTCGACGACAAGGGTCGGCTCTGGATCACCGACACGGTCGAGTACCCCTACGCCGCCGCCCCGGGCGTCAAGACCCGCGACACGGTCAAGATCCTGTCCGACTTCGGCCCCGACGGCCGGGCCCGCAAGATCGAGACGTTCGCCGACAACCTGAACATCCCGATCGGCCTGCTGCCCCGGCCCTCGGCCCGCGAGGCGCTCGTCCACAGCATCCCCAACATCTACCTGCTCAAGGACGCCGACGGCGACGGCAAGGCCGAGGTGCGCGAGCCGCTCTACGGGATCTTCGGCCATCGCGACACCCACGGCATGACCAACGCCTTCACCTGGGGCTACGACGGCTGGATCTACGCCTGCCACGGCTTCTCGAACGACTCCGAGGTCGCCGGCGGCGACAAGCGGTCGATCAAGATGAACTCGGGCAACACCTACCGGATGCGGCCCGACGGCACCCACGCCGAGTACGTCACCCACGGCCAGGTCAACCCGTTCGGGCTGGCCTTCGACGAGTGGGGCTACCTCTATTCCTCCGACTGCCACAGCAAGCCGCTCTACCAGCTCATCCGGGGCGGCTACTACCCCAGCTTCGGCAAGCCCCACGACGGCCTGAACTACGCCCCCGAGATGGTCACGCACGACCACGGCTCGACGGCCATCTCGGGCATCGCGGTCGCCCTCAGCGGCCTCTTCCCCGAGGCCCATCGCGGCGAGTTGTACGTCGGCAACGTCGTCACCAACCGGATCAACGCCGACAAGATCGAGTGGCACGGGTCGACGCCGAAGGGCGTCGAGCAGCCCGACTTCGTCTGGAGCGAGGACAACTGGTTCCGCCCGGTCGACCTCGAGCTCGGCCCCGACGGGGCCCTCTACGTAGCCGACTTCTACAACCGGATCATCGGCCACTACGAGGTCCCCCTGACCCACCCCGGTCGCGACCGCACCAGCGGCCGGATCTGGCGGATCGTCTACAAGGGCGACGCCGCCAAGCCGGTCCCCGCGCCCGACACCGTCGACCGCACCAAGGCGGCGGTCGACGCCCTGGTCGCCGACCTGGCCAGCCCCACGCTCCCGGTTCGCGTCTCGGCGTCGAACCAGCTCGTGGAGCGGGGCGGCGACGAGGCCGCGTCCAAGTTGATCGCCCTCCTCGGCCAGGAGTCGAGGCCCGCGCCCCAGGCGGTGCACGCGCTCTGGGTGCTGGAACGCCTGGGCAAGCTCGACGACGACCTCCTGCTGCGGGTCGCGCGTGGCGCTGGCGAGCCGACGCTGCGGGTCCACGGCCTCCGGATCCTGATCGACCGCCCGCAGCTTTCGGAGGCCGCCCGGGCCTTCGCCCTGGCCTCGATCGGCGACGAGAGCGCCCACGTCCGTCGGGCCGCCGCCGAGGTCCTCGGCGCGCACGCCGACGCGGCCTTCGTCCGCCCCTTGCTTAAGCTGAAGCGGTCGACGGCGGCCGACGACACGCACCTGGTCCACGTCGCCCGGATCGCCCTCCGCGACCAGCTGAAGGACGCGGCCGTCTGGGCCCGGATCGCCGCGCTGCCGCTCGACGACCAGGACCGGGCCGACCTGGCCGACGTCGCGGTCGCCGTCCCGGCCGCCGCGCCCGCCGCCTTCCTGCTCTCGCACGTCCAGAATTTCAAGGAAAGCGCCGAGAACGTCGCCCGCTACATCCACCACGTCGCGCGTTACGGCGACCCGGGCCTCGTCCCGGAGCTTTCCGCGCTGGTGGCGGCCGAGACCGCTCCCCGGGGCCGGATCGGCCTGATCAAGGAGATCCACGAAGGGATGCAGGAGCGGGGGACGGCCCCCCCGCCCGAGCTTCGCCGCGCCGCGCTCGACCTGATCGCCGGCTTCCTCGCCTCGAAGGACCTCGACGACCTGAAGAAGGGGATCGAGGCCGTCGGTGAGTTCCAGCTCAAGGAGTCCATCCCCGGCCTGGAGGGCGTCTTCGCCCGCAACGACATCCCCGAGGGCTGGCGGTCCGAGGCGCTCGCGGCGATCGCCCGGCTCGACATGCCGCTCGGCCTGGCCCGCCTGAAATCGGCGCTCGACGACGGACGGCTGCCGCTGCCGCTCCGCGAGGCCGCCGCCGTCACCCTGGCGAACATCGAGAAGCCCGAGGCTCGCGAGGCCGTGCTGACCTCGCTGGCCACCGCGCCCGAGAAGCTCCAGTCGACGGCCGCCGCGGCGCTCGTCCGTCGCAAGGACGGGGCCGAGGCGCTGCTCGCCGCCGTCGCCGCCGGCAAGGCCTCGGCGCGCCTGCTCCAGCAACGTCCGATCGTCATCGGCCTGGAGAACGCCGAGGTCCCCAACGTCGCCGCGCGGATCTCCACGCTGCTGGCCGGGCTGCCGCCCGCCGACGAGCAGCTCCGCGGCCTGCTCGACCATCGCCGCGAGGCTTTCCAGAAGGCCGCGGGCAACGCCGGGGCCGGGGCGAAGGCCTTCGAGACCCGCTGCGGCGTCTGCCACCAGATGGAAGGCAAGGGCGCCCGGGTCGGCCCTCAGCTCGACGGCGTCGGCGGCCGGGGCCTCGACCGGCTCCTCGAAGACGTGCTGGACCCCAACCGGAACGTCGACCAGATGTTCCGGACGACCACCCTGGCCCTGGCCGACGGCCGCGTGGTCTCGGGACTGCTCCTCCGCGAGGAGGGCCGCGTGCTCGTCATGGCCGACGCCCAGGGCCGCGAGGTCCGCGTGCCCCTGGACGACGTCGAGGAGCGCAAGGTCGTCCAGCTCTCCCCGATGCCGGCCGACATGGCGCTGCAGATCCCCGAGCCCGAGTTCAACGACCTGCTGACCTACCTGCTCAGTCGCACCGAGGTCAAGCCGGCGAAATGACGTGATCCGGGATACCCCGGACCAGGAGGCGGACGCTGATGAGACGCGTGCGATCGTGGCGGCTCCTCCTGGTTCTCCTGGTCGCGGCGGGGGCGGCGCCGGCCCGCGGCGATTCGTCGGCCGACGCCTTCAACGCGCGGCTCGACGCCCTGCCGATCGTCGACGAGATCGACCCGGCGGCGGTCGCGCCGGTGCACCAGTTCCCGGCCGACGTCAGCCGCGTCGCCCCGATCCTCGGCAGGCCCGCGCGGCTGCTGGGGATGGGCGACGCGCCCCGGGTGGCCGCCTGGGTGATCGGCAAGGGGAAGGGCCTGAAGCCCGGCGCGGCGTACCTTCTGGAAGTCGAGTATCCCGACGACGTCCCCCGCGCGATCTTCCTCGCCAACCGGGGCGCGGACCTCGTGAGGGGCTTCGCCACCGGGACCGCGACCGGCGACGCGCGCCAGCAGTACGTCCAGCCGTCGCTCGAATCGCTCGCCTATCCCCAGACGGGCCGCTGGCAGGTCCACCGGACCCTCTTCTTCCTCCACGACCGCTTCCAGGGCCTCTACGCCCAGCGCGATTCGAAGCCGGGAGGTCGGCCGTTCGGCCCCGACGACGGCTTCCACGTCCTCGTCTTCCAGACGAAACGGCTGAACGACCCTCGCTCGGAAGGGGCGGCGATCGGCAAGATCCGGCTGCGGTCGGTTCCGGACGTCGCGGCGCTCTACGCCGACGTGGAATTCCCGCCCGAGGGGCTGCCGCGTCGTCGCGTCTTCTTTCGCGAGGAGATGGCCGACGAGGCCGTCTCGGCGCGCGAGGCCGTCGACCGCGGCGTCGCCGACCCGCTCGACTGGCTGATGTTCAAGGCGCGGACGAGCCGCGTGCTCGGCATCAACACCTTCGCCAAGGACCTGATGGAGTTCGGCTTCAACCAGGGCTGGGACAGCGGCGACCCGAACTGGTGCAACAACGCCCAGCCGCCCCTGTTCGACGTCTGGAGCCGCCTCGTCCCTCGGATCGCCGCCGAGGGCCTCGACCTGCTCCCCTACTACGAGTACAAGGGCGCGATCGGCCTCGATTCCGCCAGGCCCCAGAGCCTGGGCTGGCAGCGACGGGCCGAGAAGCTCTATCACGGCCTGCCCAACAACCAGTACACGCCCGTCTGGTGGACCGAGGCGCACAACGCCGACCTGACCGACCCCGACACGCTGGCCGACGCGAAGCGGGTGCTCGACCGCACGGTCCTCGCCCACAAGGGCCGGGCCCAATTCGCCGGGGCCTGGTTCCGGGTCCGCGACAACCACCTTCCCGTCAGCTTCGCCGACGCCGCGATCGCCCGCTTCCGGGCGACGTTCCCTGACGACCCGGCGGCGCAGGCGGCCTCGCGTCCGGCCCTGATCGCGTCGTACGAGGGAGACCGGAAGCTCTACGACCGCTACATCGCCTGGTGGCTCACGCGCCGGGCCGCGTTCCTGGAAGACCTCGCCGGACACCTGGCGAAAGGTCTCGGCGACCCCTCGGTCGCGGTCCTGTTCACGCCCTGGACGAGCGAGCAGATCCCGATGCTCCGCGACCCGGGCTCGGGCGAGCACGGCCATCCCGTCCAGATCACGACCGACGACCCGGCCTGGTGGGACGCCTTCGCCCGCACCCAGCCCGACTCGGGCTGGTTCCGCTGGGCCCTCGCGCCGACGGCCTACAAGGACGTCGTCGCCCGGGACGCTTATGCGTCGAGCCTGACGTTCCGCGAGCGCATCGAGGCCCCCCAGCGCAACGAGGGCTTCCACTCGGCGCCAGTCGCCGACCCCGAATCCTACAACGATAGCAAGCGGATCATGCTCACCTACCCGATGGGCCGACTGTTAACCGTCGAGTCGGCGGCCCTGATGGAGTCGTACCGGACCGGGGCCGGGCTGACCGCGATCCACCATTACACGCTCAACGAGGACGACCACGACCGTGCCAAGGGGGCGTCGTCGCTCCCCTTCGACGGCCAGGTCGGGTACGCCTCGGTCGACGTCGACCGCGCGGGGCCGTACGTCCGACTGCTGGAGGCGAGGGCCGTCGCCAAGGCCGACCCCACGAACCTCGGCATGCTCTGCGCGTCGAGCTTCTCCACCGGCTTCCCGGCCCAGGTCCGCCGCTTCAACCTGGCGTTTCTGGCCGTCCCGGCGTTGCCCTCGACGATCGTCCCCGGCGCGGCCGGCGACGCCGAGGTCGTGGTTCGCGCGGTCCCCACCGGCGGGGGCGACGTGTACTACCTCGTCGTGAACCCCTCGATGCGCCCCAAGACGGGCGTGGCCGTCGCGTTCCCGGCTCGGGGGAAGCTGCGGGACCTGGTCGAGCGTAGGGACCTCGAAGGCTCGGCCGTCCGGCTCGACCTGGACCCGGGCGAACTCCGGAGCTATCGCGTACAATCGCGGTGACGGCCGGTCGAGCCGAGCCCGCGGTGCGCGATTTGCACGGATCGATCGATGATGCTGCGTCCACCCCGAGGGACGGCCCGGATTCCACGAACGCCCAAGGAGACTGCGCGATGACCTCCCACAATCCCAACCGTCGAGACGTCCTCCAGGCCGGAGCCGCCGGGCTCGCGGCGATGTCGCTCGGCGGGCTGGCCGGGGCCCAGGACGTGAACCAGCAGGGCGTGCCGCTGCGTCCCCTCGGCAAGACCGGCGTGAAGGTCTCGCTGCTGGGGCTGGGCGGCCACCACTCCACCCGCGCGCAGGACGAGAAGGACTCGCTCCGCCTGATCCAGCGGGCCGTCGACGAGGGCGTGACCTTCCTCGACAACGCCTGGGACTACCACGACGGCGGCGCCGAGGAGCGGATGGGCAAGGCGCTTGAAGAGGGTAAGATCCGCGACAAGGTCTTCCTCATGACCAAGGTCTGCGGGCGCACCGCCAAGGAAGCCCAGTCGAACCTCGACGACAGCCTCCGGCGGCTGCGGACCGACCACCTCGACCTCTGGCAGTTCCACGAGATGAACTACGAGAAGGACCCCGACCGGGTCTTCGCCGCCGAGGGGGCCATCGAGGTCGCCCTCAAGGCCAAGGAGCAGGGGAAGATCCGCTTCATCGGCTTCACCGGCCACCGCGACCCCCTGGTCCACCTCAAGATGCTGGGCAAGCCCTACGACTGGGCGACGGTGCAGATGCCGCTCAACGTCCTCGACGGCACGTTCCGCAGCTTCCAGAAGCAGGTGCTCCCCGTCCTCGTCGAGCGCGGCATCGGCGCGATCGCCATGAAGACCCTCGGCGGCAACGGCGGGATCGTCAGCAGCGTGAAGGTCCCGGTCGACCAGGCCCTCCGCTACGTCTTCTCGCTGCCGATCGCGACGCTCGTCTCGGGCATGGAGTCGGAAGCGGTCCTGGAGCAGAACCTCAAGATCGTGCGCGCCTTCAAGCCGATGGCCCAGGATGAGCTGGCCGCGCTCGAAGAGAAGTACAAGGCCGCCGCGGGCGACGGTCGGTACGAGGGCTTCAAGACCACCAAGAACTACGACGGCCCGGTCCACCGCAAGCAGCAACTGAGCTGAGCCGCCGAGCGTCGCGGCCGGGTTTCAGGCGATGAGATTCGTCAGGACCCGGCCGCCGACGTCGGTCAGGCGTTCGTCGCGGCCGCTGTGCAGGTACGTCAGCTTGCGATGGTCGATCCCCATCAGGTGGAGGATCGTCGCGTGGATGTCGTTGACGTGGGCGCGGTCGGCGATCTGATTCAGGCCGATCTCGTCGGTCTGGCCCAGGATCGTCCCGCCCTTCACGCCGCCGCCGGCCATCCACATGGTGAAGCCGGTGGCGTTGTGGTCGCGGCCCCTCCCGCCCGCCTGGCGGACCGGGGTGCGGCCGAATTCCCCTCCCCAGACGACCAGGGTCTCGTCGAGCAGGCCCCGGCGTTTGAGGTCGGTGAGGAGCGCGGAGACCGGCTTGTCGGTCATGCCGCACATCTTCTCGTGGTTGGCGTCGATGTCGTCGTGGGCGTCCCACTGCATCGCGACGGGGCCGCCGCCCGAGTAGAGCTGGACGAACCGCACCCCGCGCTCGACGAGCCGGCGCGCCAGCAGGCAGCGGGCCCCGAACTCGGCGGTCCGGTCGTCGTCGAGCCCGTACATCGCCTTCGTCCGCTCCGACTCGTTGGAGACGTCCACCGCCTCGGGCGCGGCGCTCTGCATCCGGTACGCCAGCTCGTACGAGGCGATCCGGGCCGAAAGCTCGGTGTCGGCGGGATCGAGGTCGCGCTCGTTCATCCCTTTCAACAGGTCGAGCACGCGACGCTGACGGGCCGGGTCGAAGCCGCCCGTGGGCTTGAGGTTGACGATCGGCGCGGGGCCCGAGCGGAAGAGGGTCCCCTGGTGATGGGCCGGCAGGAAGCCCGACCCCCAGCAGGGCGCACCGCCTTCGGGCGTCCCCTCGGGCTGGGTCATGACGACGTAGGACGGCAGGTCGTCGCTCTCGGAGCCGAGCCCGTAGGTGACCCAGCTCCCCAGGCTCGGGAACCCCATCAGCACGCGGCCGGTCATCATCTGGTACATCGCCGGCGCGTGGATCACGCTGTCGGCCACGCACGAACGGACCAGGGCGATGTCGTCGGCGTGCTCGTGCATGTGCGGCACGAGGTCGGACATGTCCATCCCCGACTCGCCGTAGCGCCCCCACTTGCGATGCGAGGCCAGGCAGAGCGGGTCGTTCTCCAGGAACTGGCTGTGGATCTTGCCGAAGCTCGGCGGCAGCGGCCGGCCGTCCAGCTTCGCCAGCAACGGCTTGGGGTCGTACAGGTCCATCTGGCTGGGCCCGCCGGTCATGAACAGGAAGATGCAGCGCTTGGCCTTCGCCGGGTGATGCCCCGCCTTCGCCGCCAGCGGATTCGCCGCCTCGCCGGCCTTCACGGACCGCTCCAGCAGCGACGCCAGCGCCAGCAGCCCGAAGCCGTTCCCCGTCCGCTTCAGCCAGTCGCGGCGGTTGAGCGGGTCGACCGGCGGCGTCGCGCAGGGGCCGGGACAATGGTTCGCACGATGCGGCATGGATGACCACCTCAGGGAGTCGGAGGGACGCCTTCGATCTCGTCGAGCTCGCCGAACAACTCCGCGAGCGAAAGGCGAAAGCCCGGCAGGATCTCTTGAAGCTCAATCACGTCGCCTTCGCCGTACTTCCGAGGCTCGTCGATTCCTCGGTCGTAGATCGCGATGGTCCGTTCGTGGGTGGAGACCATCCATACGGAAGAGGTCCCCGCGTCGAAGTAAGCCTGGCGTTTGCGATCCATCTCCGCACGGGTGTTGCTCGCGCTCAAGACCTCGACCGCCAGGTCGGGGACGACTTCGGCGACCGCGCGCCTCGACACGCGCCCGCCCGGGCACCGCTCCCAGCTGACGAAGGCGACGTCGGGGATCAGGATCAGGCCGGGGGCGATCAGGTAGGGACCGTCCGCGACGGACGCGACGCCGAGCTTCCGGGCCCTGACGAACCCGCGGATCATGGCATAAATCGCGCCGGCGATCAGAGACTCGACGTAGCCCATCCCTTTCTCCACCAACACCCCGTCGACCAGCTCGCACAGGGCGCGTTTCTTCTCGTGGAGGGCGATCGCGTCGGCCTCCGTGGCCGAGCCGGGGGTTGGCTTCATCCGGATGCGCGACGGCGGGACGCCGCCGACCTGGTCGATGACGTCCTGCACCGTCTGGAACTCGGTTTCCAACTCGACGGACATGGGACCGGTACCTCTCGGCGGGATTTCCGACGGCGACGCGGGACGAGGCGTCAGGGGATGTAGAGGAACTCGTTCGAGTTGATCAGGGCCAGGGCGAAGTCGTCCCAGGCCGCGGCGGCGCCTTGTGCGGCGGCCTGCCCGGTCAGGAAGGCCGTCGCCCGGGCGACCTCGTCGTCGCCGGGAGGGCGGCAGAGGACGATCGCGTAGGCGCGGCGGACGCGGGCGGCGGGGTCGTCGGGGACCTCGCGGGCGAGGCGCTCGGCCAGGGCGTGGGCGCGGCCGAGGGCCAGGTCGCTGTTGAGGAGGTTGAGCGCCTGCAGGGCGTGGGTGCTGGCCTCGCGGCGCGGGCAGGCGGTCTGGTTGTCGGGCGCGTCGAACGACTCCAGCAGCGGGTAGCGGACGTTCCGCTTCTTGAACAGGTAGATCGAGCGGCGGCGATGCTCGGCCGGGTCGGGGTCGACGGGCCAGAGGTCGACTTCCTCGGCCTCGGTGAAGATCAGGTCCTTCACCTCTTTCTCGAGCGGGGCGAGGACGCCGGGGCCCCCCATCTTCGCGTTCAGCTCGCCCGAGACGACCAGCAGCGCGTCGCGGAGGCTCTCGGCGTCGATCCGGCGGCGGTTCATCCGGCCGAGCAGGGCGTTCTCCTCGTCCAGTTCGCTGAGCTTGGCGACCGGTCGGCTCGACTGGCGATACGCGGCGGACGTCACCATCAGGCGGTGGATCGGCTTGAGCCGCCAGCCGTCGGCGATGAGCTTCGCGGCGAGCCAGTCGAGCAGCTCGGGATGCGAAGGGGGCTCGCCCCGCACGCCGAAATCGCTGGGCGTGGCGACCAGGCCGCGGCCGAAATGGTGCTGCCAGAGGCGGTTGACGATCACCCGCGCGACCAGGGGGTTGCCCGAGTCGGCCAGCCACTTCGCCAGCGCGGCGCGGCGGCCGGTCGACTTCTCGGCGGGCTGGATCGAGGCCTCCGAGAAGACCTCTTTCCGCTGCGAGGCCAGGATCACACCCGGCGGCCGGGGCTCGACTCGGGGGCCCTTGATCGTCGGGTCGCCGCGGCGATGGACGAACGACTCGGGGGCCGCGGCGGAAGAGTCGGTCAGCGCCACCGCGTGGGCGGGCGGCCGAGGCAGCGTACGGGCGATCTCGTGGATGCGGAGCTTGAGCGCCTCGCGCCGCGCGTGGACGGCCGGGTCCTTCGCGACCTCGTGGGCGACGTCCTCCCAGACCACGCGGATCGAATTCGCGAGCCCGCCGGCGATCCGCTTCTGCTCGGGGGTGCGGTCCTTCTCGGGGATCGCCAGCAGGGCGTGCTCCTCGGCGGTGAGCATCGCCTCCCGCTGGGCGGCGATCGCCGCCCTGTAGGGCGCCTCCAGCTCCGCCATCTCCTTTTTAAGGGGGGCGGTCTTCTCGTCGATGGCCTTCTTCGCCGCTTCGAACGCGTCGGCCTCGGCCTGGGGCGAGATCGACGGCTCGGTCAGCTCGCTGGCGGCGAAGAACGCCTGGAGGCGGTAGTAGTCGGTCGTGGGGATGGCGTCGAACTTGTGGTCGTGGCAGCGGGCGCAGGCGATGGTGAGGCCGAGGAAGACCGAGCCGACGGTCGACGTGATCTCGGTCAACTCGTTCTGGCGCTTGACCTCGGGGATGACGTTGCCGCCGACCAGTTCGCGCGGCCCCGCGCGGCAGAAGCCCGTGGCGATCAGGGCGTCGTGATCCCCGGCCGCGACCTCGTCGCCGGCGATCTGGAGGGTCAGGAAGCGGTCGTACGGCATGTCGGCGTTGATCGCGGCGACGAGCCAGTCGCGATAGCGCCAGGCGTCGGGGCGTTCGACGTCGAGCTCGAACCCGTTGCTGTCGGCGTAATGGGCCAGGTCGAGCCAGTGCTGCGCCCAGCGCTCGCCGAAATGGGGGCCTTCCATCAGCCCGTCGACGAGACGCTCGTAGGCGTCGGGCCGGCCGTCGGCGAGGAACGCGGCGGCCTCCTCCGCGGTCGGCGGCAGGCCGGTCAGGTCGAACGACGCGCGGCGGAGCAGGGTCGTGCGGTCGGCCTCGGGCGAGTGCGGCAGGTCGGCCGATTCGAGGTCCGAGAGGATGTACCGGTCGATCGGATTGCGGATCCAGGCCGCTTCCTCGACGTCCGGCGGCTCGCCGGGTTCGAGCGGCTGATAGGCCCAATGGCCGCGCTGGTCGGCGGTGAACTTCTCGATCTTCGCCAGGGACGCGGGCTCTTTCGCCGCGTCCTTGGGCTCGTCCCCGGCCGCGATGGAGCAGGCGATCACGCCGATCCAGGCCGCGAGACCCCCGGCGAGCCGCCGCCGCGTTCCCGCCGCGCGAGGATCGGTGCAAGGCGAAGGCATGACGCTCCATCCTCTCGTTCGACGTCGGCGCGGAATTCCTCTCGACATGATGCTATTGTGCGGGACGGCCGCCGAACCGGCAAGGAACAAATGTTGAACACCTCGCGGCCCGCCGGGCCGAGGACGGACCACCATGGCGGCGATCGAGTTGCGACGCGTCTCGCGACGCCACGGGGCGGGGCGACCGGCCCTGGACGCCGTGGACCTCGCCATCGCGGACGGCGAGCGGCTGGCGGTGCTGGGGCCTTCGGGATCGGGCAAGACCACGCTCCTGCGCCTGATCGCCGGGCTCGATCGGCCGACGGAGGGGGGCGTCTGGTTCGACGGGGCCTGCATCGACGGCGTCCCGCCCCACCGTCGCGACGTCGGCATGGTCTTCCAGGAGCCGGCCCTGCATCCGTTCCTCGACGTCGCCGGCAACCTGGAATTCGGCCTCCGGGCCCGCGGCGTGGCGCGAGCGGAGCGTCGGAGGCGGACCGGCGAAGTCGCCGCGATGCTCGGGCTCGACGGCCTGCTGACTCGCCGGCCGTACACCCTCTCGGGCGGCGAGCGCCAGCGCGTGGCCCTCGGCCGGGCGGTGGTCCGACGCCCCGCGATCCTGCTGCTGGACGAGCCCTTCTCCAGCCTCGACCTGCCCCTGCGTGCGGGGCTTAGGCGTGAGCTGATCGACCTCCACGATCGCCTCGGCATGACCCTGGTCCACGTCACCCACGACCAGGCCGAAGCGCTCGCCCTGGGACGCCGGATCGCCGTCCTGGACCGCGGCCGGCTGGTCCAGACGGGCACGCCGCGCGACGTCTACGACCGGCCGGCGTCCGCGTTCGTCGCCGGATTCGTCGGTAGCCCGCCGATGAACCTGATCCCCTGCGAGATCGAGGTGGACGCGGCCTCGGGCGATGCCAGGGCCGTCGTCGCCTCGCACCAGCCGGTCCGTCTCCCCGAGGCCCTCGCGCGATCCATCGGATTGAACCGCGGCGAGCGGCGGAACGCCTCGTGGGGGATTCGCCCCGAACACGTTCAGATCAAGGGGCTCGACGAAGAACCGCCGGGGGAATCAGGTCGAGTTTGGTTCGACGCCGTGGTGCGGCGCGTCGAATACCAGGGAGAGGCCGTCCTGGTCACGCTCGATCTGGCGGGAACAGCCGTCGTCGCCCGCCTCGCCGAATCGGCCCGCGTCGACGAAGGCGGGAAGATGCGCCTGGTCTTCGACCTCGCGAAATCCTCGTGGTTCCCGGCCTGAAAGCGGGCCCGAAGAACGTCGGGGATCGGCCTTGTACAATTGTCGGTTTCCGCTAGAATCCCGCCCGCACGTCTGCTAGGAATGGACGGGGGCCACGTCGCCCCCATTAATGAGTCGATCGCCGGGGCCACGGGCGGATGAAAGAGTTGGGACGCGAGATCGATCGCGGTCGGGCCCGATCCCCGGGCTCGCGGACGCGTCGCGTCTTGCTTTGGGGGCTCGTGGCCGCCGCCGGCGCGGCGGGCTGCACGCGGTCGTACTACCGGGATTTCGCCGACCGCGACGTCTATCGGATCTTGAACAACCGGCTGATGGACTGGCGCTGGAACCTCCCCAAGCGGAAGGTCGAGGCCGACCCGACCTCGCGGATGGCCGACCCGAAGGACCCCAACCACGAGCCGATCCCGCCCGACGAGCCCGCGGCGCGGCCGTTCCAGGTCTCGTCGGCCTTCCCGTTCGAGTTCCACGGCTGGAAGAAGCGCGGGACCGAGCCCGTCGAGTTCCTCGACTGGCAGCGCAACGTCCCGGCCGGCTCCGACGGCCGCCTGCTGCTGAGCCGCGACTCGATCATGCGCGAGGCCGTCGTCAACAGCCGCGAGTATCAGTTCAACTATGAAGACCTGTACCTCTCGGCGCTCAGCCTGACGCTCGCGCAGTTCCAGTTCATGATCCAGGGCTTCAGCCGCAACGGCCTGTTCTTCCAGCATTTCGGCAATACGCGCAACGACAGTAACCAGCTCCAGCTCTCGACCGACACCGGGTTCACGCGCCAGTTCATGAGCGGGGCCCAGCTGCTGGTCGATTTCGCCAACACGGTCGTCTTCGAGTACTCGGGGAAGGGCTTCAACGTCGCCGGCCCCAACCTGGCGATCAACTTCACCCAGCCGCTGCTCCGCGGGGCCTGGGCTCGCATCGCCACGCAGGCTCTGTCGCTCCAGGAGCGCGGCGTGCTGTACGCGGTCCGCAGCTTCGCCCATTATCGCCGCGAGTTCTACGTCGGCCTGATCGCCGGCAACGGCTACCTCGGCCTGCTGACGCAGCTCCAGAGCATCCGCAACCAGGAGGAGAATCTGGACTCGCTGGAGCGGAACCTGGCCCAGTTCGAGGCCGAGCTGGCGGGCGGGTTCAAGTCGGTCCTGGAGCGGGACCAGATCGCCCAGGAATATCAGTCGTCGCAGCTCTCGCTGCTCCAGGCCGAGGCCGGGCTCCAGACGCAGATCGACCTCTTCAAGGTCCAGCTCGGCCTGCCGCCGGAGATGGCCGTCCGGCTGGACGACGCGGAGCTCGACCCTTTCCAGCTCAACGACCCCAAGCTCGATCGGCTGCGGACCGAGAACCAGGCGCTCTTCCTGTCGCTGCTCCAGGCCGACGACGCGCCCAAGGAGCTGCTGGCCGAGGCCGGCCGTCGCGTCGGCGCGGGCTTCGCCGAGCTGGAAGGAGTGTTGAAGGAGGCCCGCGACGAGCTGGGCCGGTGGCGGGAACGCCTGGCCGCCGAGCGCGGGAAGGGCTTCAAGGGTCCCGACGCCGAGGAGAAGAAAGCCTTCCTCGCACGCAAGCTGGACCTGGCGAAGAAGATCGACGAGACGCTCCAGGCCACCGGCGACTCGCTCGACGACGATCGCGAGCGACTCGGAAAGCTCGTCGCCCGGATCGACCTCGCGCCGACGGCCGAATCGCTCCGGACGCTCCGCGACGACCTGGTGAACAAGGCCCTGCGCTCGCGGCTCTCCGAGGTCTTCGTGGCCCAGACGCAGGCGCGCGTCTACCTGATCGAGCTGAAGCCCGTCGAGCTGACCGTCGATCAGGCGATCCAGATCGCCCTCTCGAACCGCCTTGACCTCAAAAACACGCTGGCCCAGGTGACCGACGCCTGGCGTAACGAGGAGGTCGAGGCGAACTCGCTGCAGGGCTTCCTGAACTTCAACTACTCGACCAACCTGGCGGCGGCCCCCGGCCATTCGACCTGGTTCCGATTCGACTCGTCGGCCTCGCCCCACCGCGTCGGGATCACCTTCGACGCCCCCATCAACCGCCGGATCGAGCGCAACGCGTACCGGGCGTCGCAGATCACCTTCCAGCGGTCGCGTCGCGCCTACATGCAGCTCCGCGACGAGATCGTCCAGCAGATCCGCTTCGACATGCGTCAGCTTCTGCTGAGCCGCAAGCAGTTCGACATCGGCCGCGAGCAGCTCATCACGACGTCGAGGCAGGTGGAGGAGGCCGAGTACGCCCTCCAGGGCGACACGGAGGGTCGGCCCGTCACGCTCAACCTGCTGCGCGCCCTGCAGACGCTGCTGAGCGCCCGCAACACGCTCATCGCAACGTGGATCAACTACGAGACGGCGCGGATGAACCTGTACCGCGACTTCGACCTGATGGACGTGGACGCCAACGGGATATGGACCAATGAGAACGACCCCGAGCTCCTCCCCGCCGCCCTCCGGATCGCCGCCGAGTCCCCAGCCTTCAGCCTCGCCATCCCCGCCGGGGTCCCCGACCTCGGGGCCGCCGAGCGCGACCGCGACGTCATCATCTCCGACGTCAAGCCCGCCGACCGGGTGGTCCCCGGCGAGCCCCGAAGCGGCGCCGGGCCGCTCGACGACGCCGACCTCGAGAGCGACGTCGCCCCCCCCGCCGACGGCCCCCCCGGACCTCCCCCGGGTCCCAGCCCCTTCGGCCCGCCGAGGTAGGCGGTCGGCGTTCCCCTGGCGGCTCGTCGTCCTGCTGCTCGGTGCGGGGGCCGTCGCCGCCGTCGGCTACTTCGTCAAGATCCCGCCCTGGGCCGGCCCGGGGGCCGGCGAACGCCCCCTCTCCAGCCTGGCCAAGCGCGCGACGTTGAGCATCACCGTCTCCGAGCGCGGCAGCGTCGAGAGCTGCGTGACGGTCGACGGCGTCTGCGAGCTCGACGGGGCCCAGAACAAGATCAGCTACCTGATCCCCGAGGGGACGAAGGTCAAGAAGGGGGACGTCGTCGTCAAGTTCGACGGCTCGGAGATCCAGAAGAACATCTCGCAGCAGGAGATCAAGTACAAGCAGGCCGTCGCCCGCATCGAGACGACCCAGCAGGAGATGGAGATCCAGCGCAACAAGGGCGAGAGCGACGTCATCGCCGCCGAGGTCGAGCTGACCCTCGCCCGCCTCGACCTGGAGAAGTACCAGCAGGGCGACTACCCCGCCGAGATCACCAAGCAAAAGGGGGAGATGAGCCTCAAGAAGAAGGACGTCGAGGCCGAATCCGCCAAGCTCGACCAGTACAAGGCCCTCATGAAGAAGGGCTTCAAGACCCCCGAGGACGTCCGGATCCAGACCTCGATGCTCGCCGCCAAGGAACTCGACTACTCCAGCTCCGAGCAGTTCCTGCAGGTGAAGGAGAAGTTCGAGTACAAGCGGAAGACCACCGAGTTCTCGTCGAAGGTCGACCAGTCGCAGAAGAAGGTCGGGCAGGCCTCGGCCACGGCCAAGGCCCAGGTCTCGAAGGCCTCCAGCGAGTTCGAGGCCGCCCGCGCCACCGCCTCGATCGAGGACCAGCAGCTCAAGACCTACACCGGCCAGATGGACAAGACCGTCATCAAGGCCGAGCAGGACGGGATCGTCGCCTACAGCAACGACCGCTACTGGGACCCCAGCAGCCAGGTCCGCGAGGGCGCCTCCGTTTATTCCCGTCAGAAGATCTTCAGCCTCCCCGACATGACGCGAATGCAGGTGAAGGTGAACATCCACGAATCCCTCATCAAGAAGATCAAGGCCGGCCAGAAGGCCGAGGTCCGGATCGACGCCTTCCCCAACGTGGTCTTCGTGGGGACGGTCAAGTCGGTCTCGCAGCTCGCCGACTCCAACCAGTCCTGGCGTACGGGCGGCGTCAAGGAGTACACGACGATCGTGGTGATCGACGACCTGGTCGGCCAGGACCTCAAGCCGGGCATGACGGCCGAGGCCCGGATCCTCGTCGGCGAGCTGAAGGACGTGCTGGTCGTCCCCATGCAGGCCGTCGCCGAGAACAAGGGCGACTTTTACGCCTTCGTCGAGGACGGCCCCGGCTTGCGGATGCAGAAGGTCAAGGTCGGCGACAACAACGAGAAGCTCGTGCAGGTCCTCGAAGGGATCAAGGAGGGCGACCGGGTCGCGCTCGACGCCCACACCCGCGCCGCGGCCCACTTCAAGAGCGTCGACGCCAAGGACGGCGAAGGGGCGGTCGGCGACGCATCGAAGAAGCCGGCGGCCGCACCGGTCCCGGAGACGAAGGGGCCGTGAAAATGCACAGGCTCTACAACTCGGTCAAGTCGGCCTTGCGGAACCTGACGCTCCACAAGCTGCGGGTGCTGTTGACGATCCTCGGCCTGATCTTCGGCGTCTCGTCCGTCATCGCGATGCTGGCCATCGCCGAGGGGGCGAGCGAGGAGGCCCAGCGCCAGATCGCCGAGCTGGGGGCCACCAACATCATCGCCCGCAGCGCCAAGCCGGCCGACGACGTGAATCCCTCGAAGCAGAACGCCGACAGCTTCATCTTCAACTACGGGCTGACGTACCGCGACTTCGACCGGATCGTCGAGACGATGCCCACGGTCGTCGGCGCGACCGCCATCCGCGAGTTCCCCCAGAGCCTCCGCCATTACGACCGCGAGATCGAGGGCCGACTCGTCGGCGTCAGCCCGGCCTACCTGGGGCTGACGAACCAGACGCTGGCCGACGGCCGGTTCATCAGCGACGCCGATCTCTTCTTCATCGCCAACGTCGTCGTGATCGGCGCCGAGGTGGCCGAGAAGCTCTTCCCCTACGGCTCGCCGGTCGGCAAGAGCATCCGGATCGGCGACCAGCACTACTACCGCGTCGTCGGCGTCGCCGCGCGAAAGTCGCCCACCGCCGGCGCGGGGTCGAGCCTGGCGGCGCAGGACTTCAACAAGAACGTCTACATCCCGCTCACGACAGATCGCGCCCGCTTCGGCGAGATCCTCATGAACGAGAAGCAGGGCTCCTTCAGCGCCGAGCGGCTGGAACTGTCGCAGATCACCGTCTCCGTGGCCGCGATGGACGACGTCAAGCGGACGGCCGAGGCCCTGGAGAGCATGCTCGCCCAGTTCCATCCCAAGAAGGACTTCACGATCACCGTGCCTCTCGAGCTGCTGGAGAAGGCCCAGGCGACGAAGCGCATCTTCAACCTGGTGTTGGGCTCGATCGCCAGCATCTCGCTGCTGGTCGGGGGCATCGGCATCATGAACATCATGCTGGCCACGGTCTCCGAGCGGACGCGCGAGATCGGCATCCGCAGGGCCCTGGGGGCCAAGCGGCGCGACATCATCGAGCAATTCCTGATCGAGACGACCGTGATGTCGGGCTCGGGCGGGCTGATCGGCGTGGTGCTCGGACTGGCGACGCCGCCCCTGGTGGCGCGGTTCTCGGGCATCCCGGTCGTGGTCAACGTCTGGTCGCCGATCCTGGCGTTCCTGATCGCCGTCCTCACCGGAGTCGTCTTCGGAGTCTACCCGGCGCGGCGGGCCGCGCTGCTCGACCCGGTCGAGGCGCTGCGGTCCGAGTGATTGCGGCGGTCACTTCGCTTTGGACGTCGACTTGCCCGCCCCCCAGGCCTCGTGGGCAGCCTTCTGGAGCGGGTTGGAGCCGTCGGCGAGGCGGTCGCCGTCGACCTGCCAGAAGAAGACGCCGCGGAACCCCTTCGACATCGCCCATTCGGTCTTGAGCCGGATCGAATCGGCGTCGTCGTAGCCGAGCACCTTCGTCCGATCGGGCGAGGTCAGCCAGGGGACCTTGGTCTCGTCGTCCAGGCTGCGGCCCCAGCCGTCCTTGAGGCGATTGCCGATCTCCTTGAAGCTCAGCTCGAACGGCTTGCCGGGGGCCCCCTTGGCGGCGGCGTAGGGCTCGGGGACCGCGAAGCCGCGGCCGTAGAGCGGCAGGCCTACGGCCAGGCGGTCGGCCGGGACCTTGCGCTTCTCCAGGAGGTAGAGCATCGTCCCCTCGGTCGAGCGGGCCCGCGGGCCTTCCTTCGACGAGCCGAACAGGGGGGCGTTGTGGCCGGCGCGCGACGACCAGGCGCCGGCGTAGTCGTAGGTCATGACGTTGATCCAGTCCATCGTCTCGACCAGGAACGCCGTGTCCAGCCAGTCGATCGTCTCGTAGTTCGACGAGACCGCCATCGTCACGAGCATCCTCCGACCCTTCGCCCGGCCGATCGCGTCGAGCCGTTTGCGGAAGGTGCGGACGAGTCGCTCGAAGCCGGGGATCTCGTCCTTCGCGTCCGGGTATTCCCAGTCCAGGTCGATGCCGTCGTAGTCGAACTCGTCGACCAGCTTCACGACCGCGTCGACGTAGCGGGCCTCCGACTCGGGCTTCGAGACGATCTCCCGGAATTTCTCGTCCCAGCCCCAGCCGCCGAGCGAGACCAGCACTTTCACGCCCGCCGCGTGGGCGTCGGTCGTCAGCTCGCGGCTGGGCACCGCGCGGCCGGGCCGGAGCTTGCCGTCGCCGTCGGCCGTGAGGAAGGCGTGGCAGAGGTGCGTGTACAGCCCGTAATTCGGCTTCCGGGGCGAGCCCGCGAGGTAGCCGACGAACACCTTCTCCTTCGGAGGCTCGTCAGCCGCCGCGGGAGGAAGGAAGACGAAGGCGGCGAGGAAGAGGAGCGCCGTGGATGCGGCGAGGTCGAAGCGTTTCATCGGGAGGTCGGCTCCGTGGGGGCGGCTTCGGCGGGAGTCAATGCAGTCTGGGCAGGAAGGAGAACGAGGTCGATAGGAGGACCGCCAGGGCTGCGGTCATCTGGACCCGGCTCGACGTGGAACGAGCCTGCTCGCGACGATCGACGAGGACGGCCGGCGGCAGCACGGCCCCCAGCGCGAGGCCGCCGAGGAGTCCCCCCAAATGGCAGGAGTTGGAGACCATCGGGCTGAGGAGCCCGAGCCCGAGCGTGTAGATCGACCAGATCGCCAGGGCGATCCCGACGCGGTGGTCGCGCACCTCGATCTTGCTGCGATGCGCGAGCGCCAGGCCGATCACCGCCCCGCCCAGCCCGAAGATGGCCCCGGAGGCGCCGACGGTCGGCAGCGGCGTGGTCATGGCGAGCGAAAAGCCGGTCGCGCAGCAGGCCGTGTAGAGGAACAGGAACGATCGCCAGCCGAAGGCGTGCTCGCAGGCCATGCCCAGGATGAACAGCATCAGCATGTTGCCGATCAGGTGATCCGGACTCGCGTGCATGAAAGCGGCGGAGATGAGCCGCCAGAACTCGCCGTCCAGCACGGCCTCGCGCTGCATCGCCCCGGTTTCGACGAGTCGCTGGACGCTGTCCAGGCTGCCGATCTGCAATTGGCGGCCGAAGACGGCGATGCAGGCCAGGATGATCAGGATCGTGGCCGGCGGAAAGGCGTTCATCCCCGCTTCGAGGTCGATCCGCTCACGGTGGATCATGTCGTCGCTGATCGTGAGGACGTCGTCGTCGTCCAGGCTTGATGTGAGCGGGGTCGTCTCGACCTCGGCCGAATCGGTCGGGGCGGGCGGCGAATTCGGGCCCCATTCGGGGGCGTCGTCGTCGGGCGTCATCGTCGGTCCTCCCAACCGCGCGGCTCAGCGCCGCTCGCCGGTGTCCAGCAAGACGCCGAGGGCGATCCCGATCCGGCGGTCGATCAGCGGCGGTCGGTCCCGCGCGAGGTCCAGGACGTAGCTGTCGACGATCGTGAACTTGCGGTTGAACTCGCCGCGAACCTGCTCGTTCCCGTCCGGCGTCTTCATCACGAAGATGAAGTTCGTCCGCATGAACTGGAGGGCCGGGATGAGCCGCCGGATTAGCGACAGGATCAGCGAATCCTCGCGGGCGATGAAGAGGGGGCGACCCTCGGCGTCGGACACGACCCACTTCTTGCGGAGGATGTTCGTGAGCTGGTTCTTCCGGATCCGCGCCAGGACCTTCGTGTCGGGACGCTGCACGGTGAAGGTGGTCGAGAAGACCTCGAATTTGCGATCCTGGAGGACGTCGAGCAGGGGCTCCTGCTTCGTCTCGTCGGCGTAGAAATGGATGTGCCGCTTGGGCGAGAATCGGACGGCGGCGACGATGGTCAGGACCAGGGTCGCCAGCCCCCCCAGGATCGCGGCCACCCCGGCGACCCAGTCGAGGCCCGTGGCCTCGCGAAGCCCGGCCGCGACCGCCACCGTCAGGATCGCCAGCAGGAAAAACACGGCCACCGCCCCGAAGGCCGCGCCGATCTGCCTCATAAGGTGGGCGGGACGCTCGATGTAAAGGATCGGCCGCTTGGCCTCGTCGCTGACGACGTACTTGGCCGATATCGCCATCATCTTCTGACGCATCAAAAACTTGTCGCGCTGGAAGGAGGGATGGAGGGCGACCCGCTCGCCCCCTTCCTCGTCGACGGGCTCCGCCGAGACGTAGATGACTTCCTCGATCGGCACGACCTGGACGTTGTCGCACTGGGGGCAGCGGATCTTCTTGCCGGCGAACTCGTCCTTGAGCGTGTAGGTCTTGCCGCATTGCGAGCACGTCACCGACAGGGGCATCGTTCGATCTCCGAGGGAGGTCCGCAGGACGCTGCGAATCGACGCCCGTCGCGATTCGTCGGCGTCGATGATCGGTTGACGCCATCGCGAATGCAAGACGCCACCCGCGACCCGGGACGGGGGGAATCTCCAGTCCTCGACGGGTCGGACTTCCCCGCGCGGGCGGGGTCGGGGGTATAATCGAATTTGTAGGTTTAGACGGGCCCGCATCTGGAGGCCGCACTCATGCCGATCGCGATCTCCTGGCTCTTCCATCCGGCGCTGGGCTTCGGGGTGGTCGTCGCCGCGGCCCTGATGGGGCAGGCCGACGACGCGAAGCCGTCGGCCGCCGTGCTGACCGACCTCGGCCTGACCGCCGAGAAGGCGCGATACGTCTACGCCGCCGACGAGAAGGCGTTGCACGAGAAGTACCGCGACGCCAGGGCCGCCGTCGAGCAGGCCCGCGCGGCCCAGGCGAAGGTTCAGGACGGCGAGATGATGGAGCAAGGGGTGGCCGCGCTGCAGTCCGACGAGATGGCGCTGCGGGAAGAGATCGGTTCCATGCGGGCGGGCGCCTCCGGGACGAATTACGGGAGCGGTCGTCGAGGCGGCAACTATTCTCGGAACCAGACGAACGCCATGATCCGCCGGGAAGAGGCGGCCCTCAACCAGGTCCGAGCCCAGATCAAGCAGGCGACCAGGCAGAAGCTCACGCCGAAGCAGAAGGACCTCGCCGCCCTCGGCGCGCGTCAGGCGTTCGAGCAGGCCGAACGGGCGGTGAAGGACGTCGTCACGGCCCATGAGGCCCTCGCCGACCGCTACGATCAGGCCCGATCCAAACCCGGCGTGCTCAAGGCCCTGGAAGACGTGGGCCGGGCCAAGAAGATGGGATTCCGCCTCGGCCCGTCGGAGGAGTCCGAGAAAATCGGCGCGTGGGCGAAGGCCCTGTTGAAGATCCGCCCCAAAAAGGCGACGGCGCGGCCCGCCCACGCCCCCGACGCCGCAGCGAAGCCGGCAGACGATACGAGTCCGAAGAACGAGGGCAAGACTCGCCCCTGAGGCGAGTCCGGCGTGGCGATCCCTCGCAGCAGGCGACGCCCGGAGGGACGCTCGACGATGCGGGACGTGGTGAAGCATGTGATCGGGACGCTGGAGGGGGGGCGGCAGGCCCTCTTCTGCCAGGTCGTCGAGACCCGCGGGTCGACCCCGCAGAAGGCCGGCGCCGTCATGGTCGTCGAGACCGACGGCGGCCAGGTCGGTACCCTCGGGGGCGGCTGCGTCGAGAACGAGGTCAAGCAATTGGCGATCCGCCAGCTCGATCGGCCCGGCGCCCGCATCGAGTCGTACGTCCTCGACCACGACGACGCCTGGGCCGACGGCCTGATCTGCGGCGGAAAGATGTCGATCGTCACGGAAGCCCTGGCCGGCGAGGGCCCGCTCGCCTACTTCCAAGCCCTCGACGGGGCCCTCGACCGGGGCGAGGGCTTCACGGAGGCGGTCGTGGTCGATCCGGGGAGGGTCCCCGACTCGGCCGTCGGTCGTCGCGCCTTGTTCGACCACGAGGGGAACCTCCTCGCGGGCGAACGGGGGCTTGGAACCCGCCCCGCGCCGCTCGCGGAACGGCCCCGGGCTCGCGTGGAGCAGGGGATCGCCTGGCTCCCCTCGCTGCCGCGCATCCGGCTGGTGATCGTGGGCGCCGGGCACGTGGGCCAGGCCGTCGCGGCCCTCGCGGCCGAGACCGACTTCGACGTCTGGGTCGTCGACGACCGGGCCCGGTTCGCCAACGTCGAACGCTTCCCCGCCGCCCAGCGGACGCTCGTCGGCCCCATCGCCGAGACCCTCGACGCGCTCGACGTCACGCCGCAGACCTACATCCTGATCGTCACGCGAGGCCACGGGCACGACCAGGAGGCCCTCCAGCACGCCGCCCCGACTGCCGCGGCGTACGTCGGCCTCATCGGCAGCAAGCGCAAGATCCGGCTGATCTTCGAGTCGCTCCGCGAGCAGGGCGTGTCGGACGAGGCTCTCGCCCGGGTCAACGCGCCGGTGGGGCTCGACATCGGCTCGCGGACGGTCCCCGAGATCGCCGTCAGCATCGTGGCCGAGCTGATCGCCCGCCGCAACCTCGGCCCGAAGGCCGCCGTCCCGAGCCTGGGAGCCCGATCGCGATGAGTCCGACCGGCATCCCCGCCATCGTCCCGGCCGCCGGCGCGAGCCGAAGGATGGGGCGTCCCAAGCTGCTGATCGCTTTCGACGGCCGTCCCCTGATCTCGCGGGTGGTGACGAGCCTCCTCGAGGGCGGGGCGGGCCCCGTGATCGTCGTATCGCCCCCCGCCGATACGCCGGAGGGGCCGCCGATCATCGACGCCGCGACGGCCGCCGGCGCGGTCGTCGTGATCCCCGAAGCCCGGCCGGCCGCCATGCGGGACTCGATCGAGCTGGCCGTGGCCGAGCTGAAACGGTCCGAGGCCCCCCCGGGCGTCTTGCTCATGCCGGCCGACAGCCCCAGGCTCGACGCCCTCGTCGTCGAGACGCTCATTGATGCGTGGGGCCGGCGTCCCGATCGGATCGTCGCGCCGACCTTCCGGGGGCGGCGAGGCCATCCCATCCTCCTCCCCTGGAGGCTGGTGGAGTTGATCGCCGACTTGCCGGCGGACGTCGGCGTCAACGCCCTGATCGCCGAGCATTCGGGGCTGGTCGACGAGGTCGCCTTCGAAACCGACGCGGTCGTCGTCGACCTGGATACGCCCGAGGATCTCCGTCGGCTGGAAACGGCGGGGGCCGGGCGGAAGGTCCGTCTATTCGCCATTGCGCGCGAGCGGGCGCGGGGCTCCGAGGTCGTCGTCGCGCTGGCGGAGCCCGCGACGGTCCGCGACCTACGAATCGCCCTCGCCGCTCAATATCCGGCCCTGGCCGAGATCGTCGACCGCGTGCGGATCGCCGTCGACGACGAGTACGCCGACGACGCGACGATCATCCCCGCCGACGCCACGCTGGCCCTGATCCCGCCCGTCAGCGGCGGCGGTCGCTGAGATTTCCCGCTTCGAGGGCCCCTCATGATCGAGATCACCGAATCGCCGCTGGACCACGCGGCGCTGACCGAGCGCGTCCGGCACGCGAACGCGGGGGCGGTCTGCACGTTCCTGGGCACGGTCCGCGAAATGACCGGCGAGCGCCGCACGGTGGCGCTGGAATACGAGGCGTATCCCGAGATGGCCGGCAAGAAGCTCGCCGAGCTGGAGGCCGAGGCCCGCCGCCGCTGGCCCTTGATCGAGGTCGTCCTGGCGCACCGGGTGGGCCGGCTTGAGCTGGGGGACGTCAGCGTCGTCGTCGCCGTGTGCTGCCCCCATCGCGGCGACTCGTTCGAAGCCTGCCGCTGGCTGATCGACACGCTCAAGGAGGTCGTCCCGATCTGGAAGCGCGAAAACTGGGCCGACGGCGAGGAGGAATGGATCCACCCCGGGCTGAATTGAGTCGGAGTCGGGCCTGTCCGCGGCTCGTCCCGCCGCTACAATTTGGACATGCCGCTTCGCAACCTCACCGAGACGCGCACGCACATGACCCCGAAGCCTCGCCTGGTGGATTCCTTCGGGCGCGTCCACAACAACCTGCGCATCAGCGTCACCGATCGCTGCAACATCCGCTGCGTGTACTGCATGCCGGAGAAGGTCGAGTTCATGCCCCGCGAGCGACTCCTCAGTTATGAGGAGATCGCCCGCTTCGTGGCGATCGTCGCCCCGCTGGGGATCGACAAGATCCGCCTCACCGGGGGCGAGCCCTTGCTCCGCAAGGACCTCGACGTCCTGGTCCGGATGATCAAGGCGATCGACGGCGTCGCCGACGTGGGGATGACGACGAACGGCATGCTGCTCGCCCCGATGGCCCGTCGGCTCCGCGACGCCGGGCTGGAGCGGATCAACGTGAGCCTGGACACGCTCGATCCCGGGCGATTCGAGCGACTCTCGCGCCGGCCGGGGCTCGAAGACGCGATCGAGGGCGTGCTCGCGGCCAAGCGCGAGGGCTTCGACCCGGTGAAGTTGAACGCCGTGATCATCCGCGGCTTCAACGAGGAGGACATCGCCCCGCTGGGCCGGTTCGCCCGCGAGCACGGGCTCGAAGTCCGCTTCATCGAATACATGCCGCTGGACGCCGGCCACCTCTGGGAACGCGAGAAGGTCGTGTTCGCGGCCGAGATCCTCGACGTCCTGACGCGGGAGATCGGCCCGCTCGCCCCCACGCCCGACCAGGACCCGCGCGCCCCGGCGCTCGACTACGACTACCTCGACGGCGGCGGCCGCGTCGGACTCATCGCTTCGGTCAGCCGGCCCTTCTGCATGAGCTGCAACCGGCTGCGGCTGACCTCGGACGGCAAGATTCGGAACTGCCTCTTCGCGCTGGAAGAGACGGACGTTCGCGACCTCCTGCGATCGGACACACCCGACGAGGCCGTCGCGCGGGCGGTCGCCGCCTCGGTCGCGGCCAAGTGGGAAGGGCACGAGATCAACACCGCGCGCTTCATCCAGCCCGACCGGCCGATGTACTCGATCGGCGGCTGAGCCCTACGCTCAGGTCAGGCGGTAGACGCGGATCGCGTTGTCGTGGTAGAGCTTCCGCCGATTCTCGGCGGGGATGTGCTTCACGACCTGGGCCAGGGTCGTGATCCAGGTCTGGAGCGGCGCGCCTAGGGTGCAGACCGGCCAATCGCCGCCGAACAGGACGCGGTCGGGGCCGAACGCCTCCAGCATGTGGCGGATCACCGGCGCGAGGTCGTCGGAATGCCACGTCCGACCCTTCACGGACGCAATGATCCCCGAAACCTTACCGACGACGTTGGGCCGCGCGGCGATCCGGTCGACGTCGCGCTTCCATGCGGTCAGGTCGCCGAAGAGCGGCGGGTTGCCGCAATGGTCGAGGATGAACGCGGTGTCCGGGACGGTCTCGACAAGCTTCGCCGCGTCGGGCAGGTCGGCGTGCCGCATGCAGAGGTCGAAGCTGAGCCCCAGCGAGCCGAGCTTCCGGATCCCGTCCACGAATCGCGGCTGGAGGCAGTAGCCGGCCGGCGTCGCGCCGTGGAGGACCTGCCGGAGTCCCTTGACGGCCGGATCCTTCGCCAGCGGCTCGATGTAGGCGGCGAAGTCCTCGGCGGCGGGCCGGCCGCCGATCACCGCCCCGGTGATGGCATTGCTCGGGTCGCGGCAGAGTTCGATCGCGAGCCGCGCCTCCTGCTCGTGCTGGTGCGGCGCGACGTCGACCTCCAGGTACACCGCCTTCACGACGTTCACGCCTGCCGAGGCCTTCTGATACTCGCTCCATCGCGCATTGTGGTCGAGCTGAGGATCGCCCGCGAGCCAGGGGGGGCGGAGCCGGTCCAGGTCCCAGATGTGGACGTGGGAGTCGACGTACGAGACGGGCGCGTCGGCGCCTGCGGATAGCGCGGCGGCGGCGGTCCAGCCCAGGAACTCGCGGCGGTTGGGGGCCATGGTGTTTCGCTCCCGATCGGTTCAGGCGGAGACGGTTCGCGTGAATTCCTGCTGCCGGACCTTGTAGCGGTGGACCTTCTGGAGGTCCACCTGCACGCCGACGCCCGGCCGGTTGGGGACGGCGAAGACGCCCGGGGACGACATTTCGAACGCCGGGGCCACGAAGTCGTCGACGAACCAGCGGGCGCTCGGCTCGATGTCGCTGGGATACTTGCAGTTGGCGAGCGTGCCGAGGTGGACGCCGTAGGCCTGGCCCAGCCCGAACTCGGGCGTCGAGCCCACCCAGCAGGCGACGCCGTGCTGGAAGCAGAGGTCGTGCATGGCCCTCGCCGCGCCGAGGCCCCCGATGCGCTGGATCTTGAGGTTCACGATCCGGCACGAGCCGCGGCGGATGGCTTCGGCGGTCCGGTCGTGGGAGTCGGCCGTCTCGTCGATGCAGATCGGCGTCACGAGGTCCTTCTGCAACTCGGCCAGGGCGGCGAGGTCGCCGGGGGCGAACGGCTGCTCGATCATCAGCAGGTCCAGGTCGTCCAGCTCGCGGAAGAGGTCGGCGTCGGCCGCCGAGTACTCGCCGCCGCCGTCGACCATCAGCTCGACGTCCAGGAAATGCTGGCGGATGGCCCGGACGAATTCCAGGTCGCGGCCGGGGGCGATCCGGATCTTGATGCGGCGGTAGCCCTCGCCGATGTGGGCCTCGATCGCCTCCAGCAGCTCGACGACCGAGGGGTAGAGCCCCAGGGCGAGGCCGGATTCGACCCCCATGCGGATCTGCGTCTCGTCCGCCCCCAGGAGCTGGGCGACCGTGACGCGATGCTCCTGCCCAAGAAGATCCCAGAGGGCCGTCTCCGCGCCGGCCGTGGCCGTCGGGCTGGTCCTCCAGGAGGCGGCGGCCTCGCCGATCCGCTCGGTGCAGTCGACGGAGAGTCCCAGGAGCTTCGGCGCGATCGTCCCCGTCAGCTCTTCCCAGACGGCGTCGAGGGAGGGGCCGACCCCGGCCGGCGGGGGCGAGCTTTCGCCGTGGGCGACGCCGAGGGCGGTCTCGATCGAGACCAGGACGGACTCCTTGACGCCGGCCCCGCCCGTCGCCTCGGGCCACGAGGATTTCATCGGGATCTGAATCCGCGTCACGACGACCCGCTCGATGGGGCTGGTGGATGTGAACACGTCGCGTCCTCCGTCCTGTCCGAAACCTCTCGGGGCTCCCGGGCGGCCCCGAGCCGGGTCGTCCAGCTTATCACAACCCCTGGCTTTTCATACCCTTGGAAACGCCGGAATTGCCCGCGTCGGGGGCGGTTGCTAAACTGTTCGGAGGACGCTTCGGGACGGCAACCCATCAAGGATATCGGATCAATCATGAGCGGTGGTCGAGCCGACGAGCCGTGGTACAAGGACGGCCTGTCGTTCACGTGCACGCGCTGCGGCGCCTGCTGCACCGGCGCGCCCGGCTACGTCTGGGTGACGGCCGATGAGGTGGCGGACCTCGCCCGACTTCGCGGCGAGACGCCCGACGAGTTCTCGCTGCGGTTCGTCCGCAAGGTCGGCCGGCGCTACAGCCTCATCGAACGTCCGGGGGGCGACTGCATCTTCTGGGATCGCGAGGCCGGCTGCACGGTCTACGAGGCCCGGCCCGTCCAGTGCCGCACCTGGCCCTTCTGGCCTGAGAACGTCGAGACCCCCGAGGACTGGGAGGCCGTCA
The DNA here is from genome assembly GCF_029589435.1 of Paludisphaera mucosa. NCBI lineage: Bacteria > Pseudomonadati > Planctomycetota > Planctomycetia > Isosphaerales > Isosphaeraceae > Paludisphaera > Paludisphaera mucosa. The sequence goes on from NZ_JARRAG010000001.1 coordinate 930,048, forward strand.
CCGAGATCTGCCCCGGCTCGGGCAAGGGGCGTCGCTATTCGGCCGACGAGATCATCACGTCGATCGGCATGGTCCGCGAATGACGCCCGGATCCGACCCGAGCTCGGGCGCGGCCCTCGCGGACGAGGCCCGAGGGCCGCTCGCGATCCTCTACCGCGAGCTCGACGCGGCCGTCGCCGAGCTGGCGCCGGTCTGCCGGCTCAGCGGCCGTTGCTGCCGGTTCGAGGAGTACGGCCACACCCTCTTCCTGTCGGCCCCCGAGGCCGCCGTGCTCGTCGCCGACGCCCCCGCGGCGGCGCGCCCTCTCGACGCCGGCCGGACCTGCCCCTGGCAGGACGATCGGGGCCGCTGCACCGCCAGGGAGGCCCGGCCCCTGGGCTGCCGCGTCTATTTCTGCGACCCGGCCTTCGAAGACCAGGCCCCGATCCTCACGGAACGCTTCCTGTCGCGTCTCAAGGAACTCGTCGACGCCCGGGGCTGGCCCTGGAGCTACGCCCCGCTCCATCGTCATCTGCACTCGGCCGTCGAGCGGGGCGAGTTCGCGCCGCCGAGCGACCTCGCCGGCGGCGACGACGCGATCGACCCGCGCGAAGCCGGTTCCCAGGCCCCCGCAGGCCCCGCCTGAGGACCGCGACGGGCGTCCGTCGATGGGTTTTTTCTTGACACTAATCTATGCGGCCAATACATTTGAGACGTTCTCAGCCTCCCAGCGAGCCGCCCGCGCCTTCGTGGAGATCGCCATCGTGACGAAAAAAGAGATCGTGAAGAAAATCTCCGAAGACATCGGACTGACGCAGCTCAAGACCAAGGACATCGTCCAGAGGACCCTGGACGCGATCATCCAGACCCTCGTCGCCGAAGGCCGCATCGAACTCCGGAATTTCGGCGTTTTCGAGGTCAAGCGACGGGCTCCCCGCAAGGCTCGCAACCCCCGGACGGGCGACAAGGTCTACGTCCCGTCCAAGAACGTCGTCACGTTCAAGCCGGGCAAGGAAATGGAAGAGCTGGTCCGAAAGATGAATCCCGACGATCTTCCGCTATTGGAAGAAGGCTCCGATGCCGATCTAGAAGGCAACGGACCCGTCGAGCCGGTCTCCGAGCCCCAGGCGCGTACGTCGAAAGACTGAGCCCTGCGGGAGCCTCCCGGTCGGACCCCACGCCCGCCAGAGCCCTCGTCGCGAGGGCCGCGCGGACGTCGAAGCCGATGCGGGGTCTCGGGATCGGCAGACAAGGCCAGGGCGGTCCAACGGTCGCCGTCCGAGACCCTGAGCGAGCGGGATTTTCGGCTCGAGCCGAGGCCGGACGGCCCGGCGGCGAGCCCCCGGATCAGATCCACGCAAGGACTGCGTGGCGCGACTGATCCGTGCGATACCGTAGGCGGGAGGAGCCCGACATGCGAAAACTTCTGGCGGCCTTGGCCATCCTGGTCGCCTCCCTCGCGCTGTTCGAGGGATGTGCGCCGGTGCCGCTGCCGCGATATGCAGCGTACAAGCCCAGGCGCGTGGAACAACTTCTCAACGAGTCGGAGAACCTCCGGCAAGGCGGCGACGACTGGGAGCGGTTCTGGTTCCTCGATCAGCCGTCCCACATGACGCCGTTCCGCACTCACGGCGGCCTCGGGCCCTGATCTCCTAGTTCGGCTCGACTCGCCTGCGACGCGACCACGAGGCCGTCCCTCGATTTACTTCGAGGGCCGGCCTTCTTTCGTGCGCCCCCGAACCGAAACGCCTACGGCCCCAGGTTGTCGTCAAAGAACCGCGCGATCATGGCCACGTAGCCGCCCGGGTCCGAGCGATAGGCCTGGACGTGCTCGACTCCCGGCAGGAACGTGGTGAGGCAGGCCGCGCCGACGGCCCGGCCGAGCGTGCGGGCCTGGTCGACGGGGACGGTGGTGTCGGACTCGCCGTGGATCAGGAGCATGGGCCGATCGCCCCACGACGCCGCGGCCGCGATCGGGACCAGCTCCTCGGTCCGCAGCCCGTAAAGCAGCCGGGCGCAGGTGAGGATCCCCGGATTGAACCACCCGGGGAGCCGGCTGTGCTTGCTGAGCTGGCTTTCGAGCAGCTTGGGCAGGTCGCCGTAGGGGCTGTCGATCACCGCGGCGTGGATCGACGGGTTCTGCGCCGCCTCGAGGATCAGGGTGGCCGCCCCCATCGAATAGCCGAGCCAACCGATCCGATCGTCCTCATAGCCGGCCTCATGGGCCCACCGGAGCACCGCACGGACGTCGGCCCGCTCGCGGCTGCCCAGCGAGAGTCGCGACGGGTCGCTCTGCCCGTGCCCGCGGAGGTCGAACAAGAGGACGTCATACCCCGCTTCGTGGAGGTCTCGCCCCAGCGAGGCCATCTCCAGCCAGGAACTCCACATCCCGTGGACGAGCACGATCAGCCGACGGCGCTCGCCGCTGACGAGACGCCAGCCGCGCAGGGTCAGGCCGTCCTGGGTGCGCGTCAACCAGGGCTCGGCGTCGGGGCTCAGCCGGCAGGGGTCGACTTGCAGGGGTTGGTTCGTCGCCCGCGTCAGGCGTTCGGCCGTCAGGCAGGAGACCGCCAGGTAGGCCCCGCCCAGGAGGAGCAGGCCTGCGAGGCACGATCGGGTGAGGAGGCGGATCCGGCCGCGGATTCCCATCATCGTCGGCTCCCGTCGACTCCGAGCGCGGCGGCGCGACACCCGGCCGCCCTCGTGAGCATAACTTCGAGCCCTGGGTCGGGACAGCGGAAACGCCCCCCATGACGGCTCTGGGCCGCCTTGGAAAGCCGGCTTCCCGACTTCGGAGCGGCCGATCCCGGCGTCTCCGTCCGCTCCCGGTCGCATGGCGCGTTCGGCGCGTTTAGCTCAAGCCGCAAAACTCCGTCGACCGATGAAACTCGTCGGCGACGGATCGCTGCGAGACGGGTGGACGCCGATCGTGAGGAGAAGATAATGGCGCTGATGATCTCGGAAATGGTGCACGCGACGGCCATTATCGACCCCGAAGCCGTGCTCGCGGCCGACGTCCAGGTCGGCCCTTACGCGATCATCGAAGGGGCGGTCCATATCGGCCCCGGATGCGTCGTCGAGGCCCACGCCTGCCTGTGCGGCCCGCTCGTCATGGGTCGGAACAACGTCGTCGGCCACGGCGCGGTCCTGGGCAAGGGGCCGCAGCACCGCGGCTATCGCGACGAGCCCACGGGCGTCCGGATCGGCGACCACAACGTCTTCCGCGAGTTCGTCACCATCCATCGCGGCACGGCCCAGGGCGCGGGCGAGACGGTCGTCGGCGACCACAACCTCTTCATGTGCAGCTCCCACCTCGGCCACGACGTCCGCGTGGGCGACCACTGCACGGTCGTCAACAACGCCCTCGTCGCCGGCCACGTCACGCTGAACGACGCCTGCATCCTGTCGGGCAACACGGCCGTCCAGCAGCGGGTCCGGGTCGGCCGGCTCGCAATGCTCGGCGGGATGGGCTCCTCGTCCAAGGACATCCCCCCGTTCATCCTCCAGCAGGGCTACAACTGCGTGACGGGCTTGAACCTGGTGGGCCTGCGGCGGGCCGGCGTCTCCAACCAAACGATCAACGCCCTGCGCCAGGCGTTCCGCATCCTCTACCGCGAGGGGCGTACGATCTCGGCGGCCCTGGACCGCATCGCGGCCGACTTCGGCGAGACGGCCGAGGTGGCCGAATTCCTGGACTTCATCCGGAATTCCAAGATCGGGATCAATCCGGCGCGTTCCAGCGACCGCGAGAATTACGACATCAACTGAGCGCCGGCGGTCCGGTCACTCGTCCTGCTCCAGTCGCATCCGGATCTTCGCGTACTCTTCTTCGTTCAGTTCGCCCTCGATGCGGGCCTGTCGAAACGCGTCGAGCAGCTCTTCCTTGGTCGCCGGGTCGAATTCCTCGTGGGCCTCCTCCCACGAGCGATAGGCCACGATCCCGCTCCAGATCATGGCGGCCACCAGGGCCGCCAGGCCGAGGTAGTAATACATGGGCGAGACGCTCACGAGAGCGAGCGGTCCGAGCCCCCCCGTGAGGTCGAAAGTCCAGCAGCTCACATCCCCCTCCCGGTCGACCGCTTGAGAGCCCTTGCATCAGCCCGGATTCGACCCATGGGCCGACGATCCGAGATCGCCGCCGCTTGCTCCGACGGCTGGTTCGATTATACTAGAAAGAGGATCCTGCGCGCAGAATCCAGGCCGTCGACGTCGGCTTCGATTCTCACCCCGGCCGGAATCCGGCCGAACACAGATCTTCAGGAAGAGGATGTCCCGCACGTCGCCCAATTGAGGAACAGGGGTGCTTCATGCTTCGACCTCATCACCGCGGGTTCATTTCGCTGACGCTGGGGCTCGCCGCATTCACCATCCCGTCGGCGACGCAGGGTCAAACGTCGACCTCGCTCGGGGACATCTCCAGCGATCCCTTCGCGTTCTATTACGCCTACTACCTCCCGAATCAGCAGATGCAGGCCATGCGGCCCCGGGCCGATGATTCTATCAATCAGGCCGTGCAGCAGCGTCAATATTACGCCGCTTCGCAGAAGCCCCGATTGTACGACCCGATCTCGCCCTACACCGATCAGCCGTACGATCCGCTCCGTCCCTACTCGAAGCAGCAGGGTAAGGAAAGGTCGGCCAACCCCTACCGTTTCGCCCAGAACCCGTCCAACTCCGACGGCACGGGCCCGTCGCTCTATTACGGACGCGCCGCGCAGTATTTCCCGACCTTGAGGGCTGGGCGGGGCCCGAACGCCAACGTGGCCTCGGGAGGTCGGCGCATGGGCGGAGGCCGTCGCGGCGGCGGCATGGGTGGCATGGGCGGCGGCATGGGTGGCATGGGCGGCGGCATGGGCGGCGGAATGCCCGGTATGCCGGGCTGAGGCTCGACTTCTTCGGGAGATGCAAGGGGCGTAAACTGGACCAGCGGCGGCCGACCTCGTAATCTTCGCCCGATCGTCTTCGGGGACCATGAACTCGTCCGCCAGCCCTCCGGACCCGGAAATGCAGCATGCCCCCCGGCCCTGATCAACAACGTCTGAGACCGGAGGAGCGGGCGAACCTCGTCGCGTACATCGACGGCGAATTGACCGAGACCGAGTCGCGCGCCCTGTCGACCAAGATCACCCATAGCGCGACGGCTCGTCGCGAGGTCGAACTGCTGAAGAAGACCTGGGAGGCGCTCGACAAGCTGCCGCGCCCCCAGATTTCCGACCAGTTCCAAGATCGGACGCTCACCTACGTCCGCTCGATCCAGATCCGCCAGGGGACGCGTCTGGAACCCCTCGCGGGCTCCTTCACGGCCGCCTTGAAGATCGCGGCGTGCCTCTTCCTCGTCGGGTCGACCGGGGCGGGGGGATACTTCGCCGTCCGCAACTTCTGGCCGGATCCCGATGCGAGGGTCATTCGCGACCTTTCCGTCGCCGAGCATCTCGACGAATACCTCGAAGTCGGAAGGTTCGAGCTGCTGGACGCCCTGAAGAACTCACCCGAATTCGGCCCCGGCCGCTAGAGCTCCTGCCATGATCGGCGCCGCCCACGACAGCCCGCTGCACCTGCGTTCGATCGCCCTGGCGATCGGGCTCGCCGTGGTCGTCATCGCCGGCGCCGCGACGTTGGAAGGAAATCGGGCCGGGTTCCTGGCGAAGTCGGCGGCGGAGCGCGACCTGCTGCGCGAGACGCTGCGACGCTTCGACATGCGATTGAACTCCAACGAGCAAAGCCTGGTGCGCTCGCTGGATGAACGTCTCAACGCCCTGCCCGACGAGGAACGCGACGAGTACCTGACCGTCCTGCGGCGCTATCACAACTGGCTGAGGCAGCTCCCCGAACGCGTCCGCGACGACCTGGTGGGCGGGCCCGTCGAGGGCCGGCTCAAGAGGATCCAGGACCTCGCCGCCAAGTACCCGCCCCCGAAAGAGGAGGCCCGCTCGTCGCTCGACTTCGTCCAGATCGGCGGGACCGGGGCGTTCGAGCTGGCGGCCCTCTGCAAGGTCTGGATGGCGCTTCCTCCCGCGGAGCGCAAGCAGATCGACGGCCTTCCCGTCGGCAGCCGAAAGGACGAGCTCGTCAAACGCGGACGCGAGCTCAAGATCCCCCGCGAACTCAGGCCGGACGACTTCGACGAAGCCAGGTGGACCGCCGAGGCCGAGGCCCGGATCCGCGAGCTTCGAAGCCAGTCCGCCGGCCCCAGGGACTGGGTGTCGAAGATCGAGGGCAAGCTCGAGCAGTCCGAGGCGAACGCCCCCGAGGGGGTGCCGCGCGTTCGACGATTCTTGAGACGTCTCGCCGTGAATCTCTACGTCGACGAGCACAAGCCGGGGCATCCGGTCGAGCCGTCGCGCCTTGCGCAGTTCTTCGAAGCGACCCCGACGTGGATCCAGTCGACGTTCGGTTCGTTCACCGCCGACGAGGTCCGGCGACGGGTCTCCGTGGTCTATCGCACGCTCTACCCCTTCCCGGAGGAATTTCGAGGCGTCCTTCCCGGGCCGGCTCCCTCCGCAGCCAAACCGTCTCCGAGCGTCCCGGCCGCGAAGCCCGCCACTCCGCCGAAACCCGCGGGCAACCAGGCTCCCTTCTGATCCTTCGGGCCGACGGCCCCGCGAGCGAATCGGCCATGGACGAACGGGACCTTGTTTGGATGCGAAAGGCCCTTGACGAGGCCGCGAAGGGACGGGGGCGCGTCGAGCCCAACCCGATGGTGGGGGCCGTCGTCGTCCAGGAGGATCGACTCATCGCGGTGGGGCACCACCAACGCTTCGGCGGCCCTCACGCCGAGGTCCTCGCGCTGGAAGCCGCCGGCGACCAGGCCCGCGGGGCGACGCTTTACGTCACGCTCGAACCGTGCTGCCACTTCGGCAAGACTCCCCCGTGCACCGAAGCGATCCTCCGGGCCGGCGTGGCGCGGGTCGTCGCGGCCCATCGCGACCCCTTCCCCAAAGTCGCCGGCGGTGGGCTGGCCCGGCTTCGCGAGGCCGGCGTCGAGGTTGCGGCGGGGGTCGGGGCCGCGGCCGCCGTCGACCTGAACGCGCCCTACCTGAAGCGCGTCCTCACGGGGTCGCCTTACGTCATCGCCAAGTGGGCGATGACGCTGGACGGCAAGACGGCGGCGGCCGGCGGCGACAGTCGATGGATCTCCTCGCCGGAGTCGCGTGCGGAGGTGCATGCGGTACGCGGCCGGGTCGACGGGATCGTGGTCGGCGTCGGCACCGTCCTCGCCGACGATCCCCAGCTCACCGCTCGGCCTCCGGGCCTGCGCTCGCCGACCCGCATCGTGATGGACTCCCGCGGACGCACCCCGCTGGATTCCCACCTCGCGCGTACGGCCCGCGAAGTTGCGACCCTCATCGTCGTGGGGGCCGAGGCCCCCTCGGAGGCCATCGACGCGCTTCGTGCGTCGGGCTGCGAAGTCCTCTCGCTCCCCGAAGCGCGCCGGCCGCACGTCGATCGGCTCTTGTCGGAACTGGGGCGAAGGGGGATGACGAACGTGCTGCTCGAAGGGGGCGGCGTCGTGCTGGCGGCCTTCTTCGAGATCGGGGCGGTCGACGAGGTCGACGTCTTCATCGCCCCGCTGATCGAGGGGGGGGATCATGCGAGGACCGCCGTCCGCGGCGTGGGTCGGCGGCTCATGAGCGATTCGCTGCGTCTTCAAAACGTGCGACGCTCACTCGTCGCCGACGACGTGCGGATCCAGGGCGAGGTCTCCCACCAATGGCGTGAGCACCTGGACGATCGACTGACGTCGTGTCCGGGACAGGTGGCCAACCCGACTTGACCGGGACCGGCTCCCCATCCTAGAATCGCTTGTGGCGACGGCATGGATTTTGCCCTGATCCGGGGCAAGTCTCCTTTCGGAGATGCACCTCGTGGATCTCTCACGAAACGGGCATCCCAATACGAAGCCGGCTCCTAAAGCCGTCGTGGGACGGGTCAGCCTCTATCTTCGCCAGCTCGAATCCCTCCAGCGTCAGGGGCTGACGAAGACTTCGAGCCATCAACTCGGCGAGCCCTTCGGGATCAAGAACGCCCAGGTGCGCAAGGACCTCGCTTTCTTCGGCCAGTTCGGCCGTCCCGGCATCGGCTACCACATCAACGACCTGATCCTCGTCCTGCGGCGCATCCTCGGCGTCGACAAGGACTGGCCGCTGATCCTCGTCGGCCTCGGCAATCTCGGCCGCGCGCTCCTGCGATATCGAGGGTTCCAGTCGCGTCGGTTCCACATCGTCGCGATCTTCGACACCGACCCCAAGAAGATCGGCCAGACGTACCAGGGCGTGACCGTCGAGCCGCTCGACGCCCTTCGCAAGGGCATCGCGGCCCACAAGACGAGCCTGGCCCTCCTCTGCGTGCCGGCGGACGCCGCCCAGCGCGTCGCCGACTTGATGATCGCCGTCGGAATCCGGGGCATCCTCAACTTCGCGCCGGTCCCCCTCGCGGTGCCGCCCCAGGTCAGCGTGATCGCGGTCGACCTGAGCATCCAGCTCGAGAACCTGGCGTACAAGGTCCAGGGCTCGCTCGACGGCGTCTCCTGGGCCGGTTGATCGACGTCCCAGGCGGGCTCAATCGTCCTCGCGGGTCGTCCCCGACGTCGGGCTTCCGAGGGCACTCGTCTTCCCGGGGTCCTCGACCACGGTTAGAATATCAGCACGCTTACCCGGTGGTGAAACGGTATCACAACAGGTTTTGGTCCTGTCTTTCCAGGTTCGAATCCTGGCCGGGTAGCTCCCCCTCACGCCTCGGTCGGACGCCCTCCAGCAGGGCCAGCAGCCGATCGAACTCGACCGGCTTGGTGAGATGGTGGTCGAAGCCCGCCTCGCGGGCGTGCGATCGGTCCTTGTCCTGTCCGTAGCCGGTCACCGCGATCAGGCGCGAGGTCCGGCACGGCTCGTCGGCGCGAAGGCGGCGGGCCACTTCGTAGCCGTTCATGCCCGGGAGGCCGATGTCGAGCAGGACGGCGTCGGGCCCTCGGTCGCGCGCCAGGTCGACGGCGGCGGGCCCGTCGTTGGCGACGACGACCTCGTGGCCGTGGAGCTGGAGCAGCCGGGCCAGGCCCCAGGCGGTGTCCACGTTGTCGTCGACCACGAGCACGAGCAGCTTCGAGCCGGCCGAAGACGGGGAGGACGCGTCGATCGTCCCTCTCGCCGGCCGCCGGCCGTTTTCCCGGGCGATCGGCAGCCGGACGGTGAACGTGCTGCCATGCCCCAGGCCCGGGCTCTCCGCGACGACCGAGCCGCCGTGCAGCTCGACCAGCGACTTCACCAGCGTGAGGCCGATTCCCAGGCCCCCTTCCGAGCGTGCGATGGAGCGGTCGCCCTGGGCGAACAGCTCGAACATCCGCGGGAGCTGGTCGGGGGCGATGCCCATGCCGGCGTCCTGCACCCGGATGAGCAGCGAGCCCGCGTCGACGTGCGTCGAGAGCCCGACGCGCGAGCCGTCCTCGGAATACTTGGCGGCGTTGGTGAGGAGATTCACCACCACCTGCTCAAGCCGAGTCGGGTCGACCTCGACGCGTGTCTCGCCGTGGCCGAATTCGACCTTCAGCTCATGCTTCCGCCCCTGAACGAGCGGCCCCACCGAGGTCGCGGCCTGCTCCAGGATCGGACGGGGGTCGAGGACCTGTTTCTTGACGCGAATCTTGCCGTGGTTGATCCGGGAGACGTCCAGCAGGTCGTCGATCAGGCGGGAGAAGGTCTTCATCTGGTTCTCGATGATCTGCTTCGCCCAGTCCTGGTGCATCTCCAGGTTGCTCTTCTTCCAAACCTGAATGGCGTTGGAGACGGCCGAGAGCGGGTTCCTCAGCTCATGAGCCAGCATGGCCAGGAACTCGTCCTTCAGGCGGTCGGTCTCCCTGAGGTCGGCGGCGTGGCGTCGGCTCGTCTCCAGCAGCCGGGCGTTCTCGGCGAGGGTCGCCTTCAGCTCGTCGCGCTGGCGGGCCAGCTCGAAGAAGACGTCGACCTTGCTGCGGAGCACGTCGGGCTCCAGCGGCTTGCCGAGGAAGTCGACGGCCCCGGCTTCGTAGCCCCGAAACCGCCGGCGCTGGTCGGCGCCCGCCGCCGTGAGGAAGATGATCGGCACGCGCCGGGTCCGTTCGGCCCCGCGCATCAGCTCCGCCAGCTCGAACCCGTCCATCCCCGGCATCTGCACGTCGACGAGCGCCAGGGCGACGTCATGCCTCAGGAGCAGCTCCAGGGCGTCGGGGCCCGAGCTCGCCCGGAGCAGGATCAGGCCTTCTCGGCGCAACAGGGCCTCGAGCGCCACGAGGTTCTCGTCGCGGTCGTCGACCAGCAGGAAGTACACGGGGTCCGTGGGGGAATCGTTCATGACCGGCCTACGATACCAAGAAGATAGTCGGCGATCTCCTGCAAGCTCATCGGCGACGCGTCGGGGCAGGCGGCCAGTGCGGCCTCCGGCATCGCCGACGCCAGGGCGGTCTCGGGCGTCTGGACCAGGGCGACTCCGCCCGAGTCTCGGATCGCACGCAAACCCCGGGCCCCGTCCCGGTTCGCGCCCGTGAGGACGATGCCGACGAGCGCGGGGCCGTACGCCTCGGCCGCGGTCTCGAAGAGGACGTCGATGGAAGGCCGCGAGAAGAGGACGGCCTCCTCGCCGGAGAGCGACAGCCGGCGGTCGGGCTCGACCAGCAGGTGGTAGTCGGGCGGCGCGAGGTAGACGCTCCCGCCGATGATGGGTTCCTTATCCTCGGCTTCCTTGACGACGACCCGGCACTTGCCCTGGAGGAGGCCGGCCAGCAGGCTCTTCCGATCGGACGGCAGATGGACGACCACCAGCACGGGCAGCGGATAGTCCGCGGGCAGGGCCGGCAGGATCGCGGCGAGCGCCTCGAGCGCGCCGGCCGACGCCCCCACGGCCACCGCATGGGCTCGCGGGGCGCTCACGGGTCAACTCGTTTCTGATAGATCCGCTCGTCGAAGGCGAATTCCGCGAAGGCCTCGGCGTGGCACGAGAACCGCAGGCTCTCCCTGGCTCCCAGCCCCAGGAAGCCCCGACGGGCGAGCGAGTCCTTGAAGAGGCCGGTCGCGCGGTCCTGCAGCGGCCCGTCGAAGGAGATCAGGACGTTGCGGCAGGAGATGAACTGGACCTCGGCGAACACCTCGTCGACCGCCAGGCTGTGGTCCGAGAAGACGGCCCGACGCCTCAGGCTCTTGTCGAAGACCGCCCAGCCGTAGGCGGCCGTGTAATAGTCCGAGAGGGACGACCGCCCCCCCGATCTCCGATGATTCTCGGTGAAGAGCGGGATGCGGTCCAGTTCATAAACGCCGGCCTCGGCCTTGCGGAGCGCCTCCGGGTTGACGTCGGTGCCGTAGATGAGCACGCGGTCTTCCAGACCTTCCTCGCGGAAGAGGATCGCCAGGGAATAGAATTCCTCCCCCGCGCCGCAGCCGGCGACCCAGACCTTGAGCGAAGGGTAGGTCTTGAGGTAGGGGACCACCTGCTCGCGGATCACCCGGAAGTAGGCGGGATCGCGAAAGAGCTCGCTCACTTGCACCGTGAGGAACGACAGGAGCTGGGGAAGGACGCCGGGCTCGTGGAGAACCCGGTCCTGGAGCTGGGAGAACGTAAAACATCCCAGTTGGTCGCGAGCCTGCCGGAGCCGACGCTTGAGCGACGCCGTCGAGTAGCCTCGGAAATCGTAGTGGTACTTGCGGAGGACGGCCTCCAGCAGCAGGCGGAACTCGATGTCCTCGCAAGCGTCGAGCAAAGGACCGGAACTCCTCGTCGACAGGGCGATCCACGGCGAGTCCGCCTCGGGACGCATCGGGCACGCCGCCGTCCTCCTAGCTTCGGCGACGACCCCCGGGCCGGAACCGGGAGTATAGCCGGCCCGGCGATCACGCCACAACGTCAGCCGCCCACGACGGATCCCGGCTGGTCAGGCGAGGATCGGGACGACGGCCTTCTGGAGCCCGCCGGTGACGTGGACCGTCCTCGCGGCGTCAATGAAGACGTTGATCTCGCTGCGAATCCCGAAGTCCTCGAAGTAGATCCCGGGCTCGATCGAGAAGCAGGTGCGCGGAAGGACCAGCCTCTCGTCGTGGGTTTCCAGGTTGTCCATGTTCGCCCCGTTGCCGTGGACCTCTTGCCCGATGTTGTGGCCGGTGCGATGGATGAAGGAAGACTCGTAGCCGGCCCGACGAATGACCTCGCGCGCGGCGTCGTCGACTTCGAAGCCGCGCAGGGGCCTCCCCGCCGCATAAGCTTCCCTGACGAGCGCGATCGCGGCGTCGCGCGAGGCGGCGACGATCTGGAAGATCTTTTCGTACTTGTCCGGCGTCGCGTCGCCGACGTAGCCGACGCGGGTCAGATCGCTGTAGACCGACCGCGGCCGCTTCAACTTGCCCCACAGGTCGATGAGGACGAAATCGCCCGCATGGATCGCGGCGTCGCCCCCGGCCGTCGGCTCATAGTGGGGATCGCCGCTATGCGGACCGACCGACACGTTCGGAGGGCTGTAGGTCGTCAGGTTGTGTTTCGCGAAGTGGTCGAGGATGGCCGCCTGGACCTCGGTTTCGCGAACCGATCCCCCGTCTCGCGTGCGATCGGCGATGAAACCCCAGGCGACGTCATAGGCGGAAGTCGTCACCTTCTCGGCTTCCAGGTGCATCCCCCATTGATCCTCATCCCAGGCCGCCTCGTAGAGCTGGATCAGGTCGCCGGACGACGTCACCTCGACGCCCAACTTGCGCACGTATTCGATCGTTCCGCCGTCCACCCGGGATATGTAAGGGTTCGAAAGATTCGGCGCGTATTCCATGGCGATGCGCCTGGCGCCGTCGATCAGGTGGGAGAGTCCTTCTTCAAGACCGGGCCAGGAGCGATAGATGGTCTTCTCGCCAGGCAGGTGGTCGAGGGCCTTCGTCTCGATGGCGTGGACGAGCTTGCGCGGCTCGCCGCGGGCGGGGATCATGTAAAAGAAGCGCCTCGAGCCCGCCGGAACGCCTTCCAGGCCGAGCAATCGCCGGGCGGGGACGTTGACGCCTCGGAAGTCGTAGAGCAGCCAGCCCTCGAAGCCGAACTCACGAAGACTCTCCTGAATCGACGCCAGGTCCAACATCGCGAAGCCCCTGGAACGACGGCCGCCTCCGGAGGTCGATGACGTCTCCGCTCTCCGGGGCAGTCCGGGTCGACACTCTACCTTACGAGAGGTCCGCCCCGCCAGGGCCGATGCGCGTCGAAGGATGGACCGAACGGCCGGCCGAATGACTGGAGGGCGAGGGTATCCATCCCGGAAAGTGTGCAGGATCAAGCCGCGGGACGCGACCGTCTCCTCGAAAAGCTCAAGCCGCCGGCACTGAGCAGCACGGCTGAGAGCCCCATGACGATCGAGGTCGGCTCGGGGATCGGGTTCACCACGACGGTCGGGAAACCATTGAGGAGCGTCCAGGCGCCTCCGCCGAATGTTCGGGCGTCGCCCCCCAGGTTCACCTCATTGGCGAAGGCGGTGGTGAGCAGGTCGTCCGGATCGCGCTGAGTGGGCGGGTCCAGGGGCAGAACGCCGATCGTCCCGTCCGGGCGGGTGCCGATGGAAAAGCCCCAGGTGAAGGTGGTGATCGCGAAGATGTCGCGGCCGCTTCCGGGCTGGCTTGCGTCGAAGTCGTCGCTGGGGTTGGTCGGAGCCTGGACGGCCGCGAGGGTGAGGTTCCAGGTTCCGGTGAAACTCGTTTCCGTACGCGCCGGATTGTCGAGGAAGGGAAGCGTATATCCTTGGCCCGGCTGGCGAAACGACGCATAGAAAGGGGACTGATCGGCGACCGTGGGGTCTGAGAAAGAAACCCGACTCCGGTCGACGTAAGTTTGCCCTGCCGACTGCCAATCGTTGATTGGAGCGGAGGTGTTGACCGTCTGGATCCAGCGGTATTCATATCCGGCAGGCAAAGCCAGGTTTCCGCTCTCCTGAAATCCACCCTGGATGGCCACGCCGAAGGTCGAACCAGTTTGGGAGGATGTATCGACGAACGTCTCCACCGTGAACGTCCCCAACTGCACTCCACCGACGAAGACGTCTAGCGGGCCGCAGTACGCCGGGGTCTCCCAGGCGACCCAGGAGAAGAACATCAGGCCGAGGAAGAGCCTTCGTGGGAGAACCGTGACGATCATGGATGAGGGTCCTGAAGCACCCGAGGGAGCATGGTCGTTCTTGCGTGACGTTTCGCTTGAAATTCGGAACGGCCGAGTGTGGAAGAGTCGTGCGAATTGGCGACGACTCGGCGCAACGCCAGATCGTTAGACAAATGTATGAAGAAAGGGCGAAGGCTGGAAAAGCATTCCTACGATCGACAAGACCTGCCTTCGATGTCGACGAAGATGCACACGGATTAGGCAAGAAAGCCTAGCGGACCGTGGGGAGGATGGGAAGAGTCGAACTCAAAGGGTCCAGGAATAAACAGAGCGTCCGACTCAAGAGAATCGGACGCCCTCGGTATTTTAGGTTAGCGTCGCAAGTGACAGGTCACTTGGCGAGACGCTTCCGGAGGCCGAACAGGCCGGCCGCGGCCAGGCCGATGCCGGCGAGGGCGACCGAGCTGGGCTCGGGCACGGCGGAAGGGGCGAACACCGAGCCGCTGAGGGTGATGCCCTGACCCGGGAGCCGCTGGAAGGTCAAGGAGACCAGGGTCGAGGTGTTGGCGTCAAAGCCACTCAGAGCCCCGGCCGGGGTGAAGGTGCCGGTCAGGATGATCTTCACCAGGTCGGCGGTGGCGCCAGGGGCGACGATGCCGGCGGCGGCGACGAACGAGCCGTAAGTGCCGAAGCTGATGGCTTCACCCGCCAGGGAGGAGGTGTCGATCGTCCCATCGAAGGTGACCGGGCTGAAGGCGGCGACGGCACCGAAGTCGCCCGAGGGAGCGAGGGTCGTGGTGAAACCACCCGTCGCCGGCACCAGCGACAGAGACAGCGGGCTGGAATCGAGAGAGTCCGGGGTCGCCGTGATGGTACCGTTGTAGCCAATGCCCAGCTGGCCGACGATCGGGTCGGCCTGGACGGCGGTGGTGGCGGCGACGAGAACGGCCGCGGCCAACAGCATGCGATGCAGCTTGATCACTCAGTAGCTCCTTTAACTCTTCTCTTGGTGACGGTCGGAGACGAGAACGAATCGACCTGCTATTCCGAACAAGTGACGTAACCTAACGAATCTGGACGCCGCGAGTCAAGAGTCTAGGTCTCGTTCTTCGAGAACGTGGCGAGCGTCGAGCGTCGTGTTGTTTCGCGGAAACATACCCTCGACCCCCTTTCCTCCAAGCACGAGATCAATCTCCATCCCCCAGTCGTCAGAGACGGCCCCGGGCCGTCAGCATTCCGCGAAAACCCAGGGATCAAGCAACCTGTGGCAGCCCCATGAGCAAAGATCGCGCCAGCCTTGATCATGCCCCCATGAACTTCCAGGCTGCAAAGAAATGCCCGCATGCATTTGTGTGCCGCCGTTCGGCGACTCCGTCGCCAGCCGTAATCGCAAGCGCGTCGTTCTCGTTCGTTCGCTTGCCGCGTGGGGGAAAAGAGCGAAAAACCGCGGGCGTTCGGGATCGAACCGAACATTCGAACGAACGCTGGATCCCAAACAAGGGGGCGTGGAGGTGGGGAGGGAGAAAACTACCGGGGTGGGGACTCGAACCCCAGACCTGCGGATTATGAGACCGCCGCTCTAACCAACTGAGCTACCCCGGCGTCGACGGCCGCGAGCGGGGAAACTTGTCCCCGGGCGTCGCCTCGGCCATAATCACCCTACCAGAGGTCCGGGGCGACTTCAAGACGAGCGGCCTCGGGGCGAACCTCTTCCTCAGGCCGTCGTTGCATCCGGCCGTCGCCTCGTCTCGTTCGATCCCGGCCCCGTGGAAAGTCCAGGTCATGCCCCCGCAATATATCTTCAGCATCGAGAAACTGTCGAAGGCCCACGGCAAGAAAGAGGTCCTGAAGAATATCTGGCTGTCCTTCTACCCCGGCGCGAAGATCGGCGTCATCGGCGGCAACGGATCGGGCAAGAGCACGCTCCTGCGGATCATGGCCGGGCTCGACAAGGATTTCGTGGGCACCGCCCGGCCGGCGCCGAACATCTCGATCGGCTACCTGCCGCAGGAGCCGACGCTGGATCCTCGCTACGACGTCAAAGGGAACGTCGAGTTGGCGGTGAAGGCCGTCCGCGACCACCTGAACCGCTTCGACGCCATCAATGCTCGACTCGGCGAAGGCCCCGACGCCGACGAGATGGACGCCCTCCTCGCCGAGCAAGCGGACGTGCAAGACGCCATCGAGGCGGCGAACGGATGGGACCTTGATCGCAGGCTCGAGATCGCGATGGATGCCATGCGTCTGCCGCCGGGCGACGCCGACGTCTCGACCCTTTCGGGCGGCGAGCGCCGGCGGGTGGCGCTCTGCAAGATTCTCCTCGAACGCCACGACATCCTGCTCCTCGACGAGCCCACGAACCATCTCGACGCCGAGAGCGTCGCCTGGCTCGAACGGCATCTGCAGGAACACTCCGGGACGGTCATCCTCGTCACCCACGATCGCTACTTCCTCGACAACGTCGTGAAGTGGATCCTGGAACTCGACCGCGGCCAGGGGATCCCCTGGGAAGGCAACTACTCCTCCTGGCTGGAGCAGAAGCAGGACCGCCTCGCCCTGGAGGAGAAGCAAGAGAGCACGCGACGCAAGCAATTGGCTCGCGAGCTGGAGTGGGTGCGGATGTCGCCCCGGGCCCGAGTCGCCAAGAACCGGGCCCGGCTCCAGCGCTACGAGCAGCTCGCCGCCGCCGACTACGAGAAGCGCGACGAGGCCGTGGTCATCCAGATCCCGCCGGGGCCGCACCTGGGCTCGCTGGTGGTGGAAGCCGAGGGCGTGGCCAAGGGGTTCGGCGACCGTCTCCTCTTCGAGGATATGACGTTCCGGCTCCCCCCCGGCGGGATCGTCGGCGTGATCGGCCCCAACGGCGCGGGCAAGACGACGCTCTTCCGGATGATCGTCGGCCAGGAGACGGCCGACAAGGGCGTGTTGCGCGTGGGCGATTCGGTCGTGCCCTCGTACGTCGACCAGAACCGCGACTCGCTGGGCGCCGAGAATACGGTCTTCCAGGAGATCACCGGCGGCCTCGACCAGGTGACGCTCGGTCGTCGCAAGATGCCGGCCCGCGCCTACGTCGCGGCCTTCAACTTCAAGGGGCCCGACCAGGAAAAGCTCGTCGGCAAGCTGTCCGGCGGCGAGCGGAACCGGGTCCACCTCGCCAAGCTGCTCAAGAGCGGCGGCAACCTGCTCCTCCTCGACGAGCCGACCAACGACCTGGACGTCGACATGCTCCGCGCGCTGGAGGAAGCCCTTCTCGATTTCGGCGGCTGCGCCGTGGTCATCAGCCACGACCGCTGGTTCCTCGACCGGGTCGCGACCCACATCCTCGCCTTCGAGGGCGAGAGCAAGGTCGTCTGGTGCGACGGCAATTTCGAGACCTACGAGGCCCAGCGCCACGAACGTCTCGGCGTCGACGCCGACCAGCCCCACCGCATCAAGTACAAGTCCCTCACACGCTGATCGGGACGCGATCGATTCCATACGACGAGGGATCATGCGACGATACGATCGCATGATCCTTCGTTCGTTTCCGCGGCGTCGCCGCGACGCCGTGGCCCGCGCAGACTAGCAGGGCGTCTGGGTCGTCGATTGCGAAGCGCGGCGAGTCCGGATCCGCCACCACGTCCAGCCTGGCCCGATCGGGACCGTCGAGATGGGGAGGGGTGCGCCCCCGCAGGTCTTCGAGGTAGGCGACCGGGAAACTCCGGGTCGGCGAATCGAACGGGGCCTGGCGGCGGAAGGCGAAGCTGCGGATCTCGCATGCCGGCGCCCCGGCCTCGCGAAAGACGCGCGAGAGGTCGCGGGCGCCGTAGAATTTCCGGGGCTGCTTCGAACTCTCCTCGAACGCCCGCAGCTCCGCGCGGCGGAGGGCCGGCTCCAGGTCCACGGGCCAGGGGAGCGTCGCATGCTTAATTTAATCATGCTTATATACGGCGATGCGTCATACCGGCCGGGCGACCCTGGCCATGCCGCGTACGGCCGCGACCGGATCGGGGAGGCCGTCCAGGCTCTGGGCGCACCGGACCAGGTCGGCCAGGCCGTCGGCGAGCGGCGAATGGTCCACGTCCATGCGGATGAATTGCAATCGGTCCGAGAGCGACGCGGACCGGCCCGCGGCCCTCGCGACGTCGAGGAACGCGGCGGAGAGGTCGACGCCGAGAACCGGCCCACGGGCGCCGAACCCCTCGGCGAGCCATCGCATTTAGGATCCGTCCCCGCACGCCATGTCCACCACGCGCGAGCCCGGCTCGATCGCGAGGCCGACGACGGCACCCCTCAACCCGGGTTCGAAGGCGTTGTGGTAATCGGCCATCATGCTCGCATAGTCCGGCGAGCTGGGCGGCTTGGTCCAGGGCTGGTCCTGATCGTCATCGCTCGACTCGGGCTTCGACGGGGCCTTTTCGCATTCCGTGGCCGGAAATTGCCGTCGATTCATGACATCTCCACGCCCGCATCCCTTAATTGATGGTCGATTAGGGTTTGGCAAGAACCGTGCCGAATGCGGTTATTCGGGAGTTCGATGCCGAGGTCGGACTTGTCGGCTTTTCTGGTCGCGTGCGTCGTCCCGCGGCATTCGTTTTGCGTTCGTCTCAGGATGTGCGGCGCGACGGTGACTTGGCTCGGAGGAATCGCCCTCGCGAGCGACCCGTCGCGAAGACGCCCTCACTTCGGTTTCACATCTGCCAAGGGAGAACCAATCATGGCGACCCGTAAAGACCCGGAAAAGACCGTCGACGTCCCGCCGACCGGCAGCCGAAATCCCGACCCGATCACCGATGCTCCGGGCTCCCACCCCGTCGAGACTGGTGTGGGCGCGGCACTCGGCGGCATCGCAACGGGCGCGGCGATCGGCTCGGTCGCCGGACCCGTCGGCACGGCGGTCGGCGCGGCCCTGGGCGCGATCGCCGGCGGATACGCCGGCAAGGGCGTGGGCGAGTTGATCGATCCCACGACCGAGGACAACTGGCTGCGCGAATCCTTCCCGTCGCGATCCTACGCATCGAAGGGGGAGACCTACGACACGTACAAGCCCGCTTACGACTATGCCGGCGAGCACGAGACGCGGTATGCCGGCAAGCCCTATCATGAAGTCGAAAGCGACCTTCAGCAGGGCTGGGACAAGACCAAGCATGCCGCCGACCTGACCTGGGACAAGGCCAAGCACGCCGTCAAGGACGTCTTCGACTATCGCACGGCCCATCGCTACGCCGGCGAGGCCTACGACCAGCACGGCGGCAAGCCCTTCGCCGAGGTCGAGAACGACCTGAAGGCGGGCTGGAACAACACAAAGCACGCCGCCGCCACGACCTGGGACAAGGCTCGCGATTCGATCCGCGACGCCTACGACAAGACCATCCAACTCCGCGCGGAGCGACTGAAGGTCGACAAGCGCCCCGTCGACGCCGGCGAGGTGTCGGTCCGGAAAGAAGTCGTGACGGAGAACAAGACGATCACCGTGCCCGTCGAGCGGGAAGAGGTCGTCATCGAGCGTCGGGCCGGCTCGGGCCAGGTCACCAAGGGCGGCATCTCATCTTCCGGCACCGAGGAGATCCACATCCCCGTCCGCCGCGAAGAGATCGAGGTCGGCAAGGAATCGGTCGTGACTGACGAGATCTCGGTCGGCAAGAGGAAGGTGCAAGGCACTCAGCAGGCCTCCGGCACCGTCCGCAAGGAACAGCTCAAGGTCGATAAGCAGGGCGAGGTCGAGATCGACGACCAGACCCGCAACTCGGGCCGTCGTTGAGTCGCGCGTCGATCTCGAGCTTTTGAGAAACAACCCCGCCCGATCCCTTCGCCCATGGCGAGGGGTGACCGGCGGGGTTTCTCGTTTCTCGCACCTGCGCCGTCCCGCCAAGCTTGAGAAGTTCGTCGCGCGGGTCCTTCGATGACGCCCGCGCGACGACACGGTTTCAGGCCGCTCCGCAGTTGTCGCAGCGGCCGCAAGTCTCGGTATGTTCCTCGTCGCCGAAGTAGTCGAGCAAGGCGGACCACCGGCATGACCGCATGGCGGCGTAGTCGATGATGCGTTGAAGGTTCATGCGATCGCGCTCGTCCTTCGCCTCGTAGCTCCGCACCATGCGCATCAGGTCGTCGCGGGTGAGATCGTCGCGGATCAGGTGCATCCGGCCCGCGAGGTCTTCCTTGACGACGCCCTGGCTCCGGAAGAAGTTCAACGACGTCTTGAGCTTGGTGCGGGGCAGGGGGGAGATCGGGATCAGTTCTTCGAAGGTCGGCGGCTCGCCGGCGAAGCGTTTCAGGGCGTGGTGGGCGTTGACGAGGTCCTCGCCGGAAGGATACCGGCCGGCCTGGAAGAAGTTGTGCAGCTTCCAGTCCTCGTCGTGGTGCAGGAGGATGCAGCGTGCGGGCGCGCCGTCGCGACCGGCCCGGCCGAACTCCTGATAGAACGACTCGATCGTGCCCGGGGGATGCGCGTGGACGACGAACCGGACGTCGGGCTTGTCGATCCCCATCCCGAACGCGTTGGTCGCGACCATGATCGGGATCTCGCCGCCCATGAACCGGTCCTGATTCTCGTCGCGCTCGGCCTTTCTCATCCGGCCGTGGTACGAGGCGACGGAAAGGCCCTTCTCGGCCAGCCGACCAGCGATCTCGCCGACCCCCTTCACCGTGGCCGAGTAGACGATGCCGCATGTCGCTTCGTCACGCTCGAGGAACGCGGCCAGCCGCTCGATCTTATCGTCGGCCCCGCCGGTGGAGAACGCGGAGAGGAGCAGGTTCGGCCGGTAGAAGCCGGTGTGCACGATCTCGGCGTCGGGGATGTGCAGTTGTCGGAGTACGTCCTCGACGACGTCCGCGGTCGCGGTGGCCGTCATCGCCAGGACCGTGGGCCGGCCGAGGTCCTCGATCACCGATCCCAGCGCGAGATATTCGGGCCGGAAATCGTGCCCCCACTGGCTGACGCAATGGGCCTCGTCGACCACGAAAAGATCGATTCGAGCCCCCCTCAACAAGGCGCGGAAGTCGGCGGAGGCGAGTTGCTCCGGAGTGGTGTAGATGAAGCCGCTGAAGCCGTCCTGGATGCGTCGCTCGGCTTCGGCGCGCTCGGCCGCCGAGAGCGCGCTGCTCACGGCGATCGCCTCGAAGCCCCTGGACTTCAGGCTCTCGGTCTGGTCCTTCATGAGAGCGATGAGCGGGCTGACGACGATCGTGGCGCCGGGCAACGCTAGGGCGGGGAGCTGGAAGCACAAGCTCTTCCCCGAGCCGGTGGGCATGACCACCAGCGTGTCCCTCCCATCCAGCGCGGCGCGGACGGCCCGCTCCTGGCCGGGGCGGAACGCCCGGAAGCCGAACAGCGAACGCAACCTCCGGGCGAGTTCGCCGCGACCTGCGGCCGGGACCGCCACTTCAATACCCTGGGCCATGACGCCTCCCGTCGCCCGGCCGGCGGCGGTGCAGCCGAGGGGCCGAGCGGATCATCCTGAGTTGAACTTCTCCAAAGACCTCGCACGCCGAGCGGGAACGCAAAGGATGTACCGACGCTGATCAAATGCACCCTCGAAGCGACGCTCCGACGCCGATGCCCTCGCGAGAGGTCCGGCGACCCGCACAACCCTCGCGCGAGACACCTCGACTGTCATGAGCCGCGAGTGATCCTGCGGGCAGAACTGCGGGTCGCCGACACTCTAGAGATGCATCGATGGCCGAAGGTCGCCGATGCGCCGGGCGCCGTCAGGACGACGAGCCGCTCGAACGGCCGTGGGAAGGAGTCCCTCATAATGCGTGGTTCGCGGATGGCAGTCGCGCTCGCCCTTTGCTGGTGGCAGGCCGCGGCCGGCTCCGTCCGCGGCGAGGACCTGCACGAGGCCTGGGCGATCGCATTGGGGGGCAACCAGGGCTTGCAAGCTCGCCAGGAGCAGACGGCGGCGGCGGGTTTCTCCGCGGCCGCCGCGCGGTCGGATCGCCTGCCGAGCGTGCGCAGCCTCTCGTTCAACGCGTTCCTCACGGCCACTCCGACCTACCGCCCGTTCCAATCGTCCGGCGGCCAGGGTGGCTCGGGAAGCTCCAGCCTCGCCGGGCTTCCCACGTCGTTCCCCATCCTCGGCAACGGCCAGCGCAACTTGCCGTTCTCGCTGACCTACGCCAATATCCCGCTCTACACGGGCGGTCGGCTGAAAAACGCGGTCGCCGCCGCCGACGCCCGCACGCGCGTGGAACGCGCCCAGGAATACGCCACGGCGCTCGACCTCAAAATGGGGGTGGCGCGCACCTACATCGGCGTCCTGCGAGCCAGGCGCTCGTTGGAAGTCGCCGAGAGCAATGTCGATCGGCTCCAGGCTTTCGCCCGCGACGTCCGCAACCGTCGCCGCGAGGGGATGGCGGTCCGCAGCGACGTCCTGGCGGCCGAGGTCTCGCTCGCCAACGCGCAGCTCGGCCGGATCCAGGGGCGGACGAGCCTCGACGCCGCGTGGTCGGCCTACAACCGGCTACTTTGCCGTCCGCTCTCGTTCACCACCGACCTCGTTGAGCTGGGGAACCTACCCCAAGACGTCAACCGCGACGAGCTGGCGGCTTATGCCGAGGACGTGGTTTCGCATCCGCCGATCGTCGACGAGTCCGAGGTCGCCGACCTCACGGCCCGGGCCTTCGAGATGCGGCCCGAGCTGGCGGGGCTGACCGACCTGGCTCGCGGATTTCGCGCCCAGGCCGCGGCGGCGCGGGGGGCTACCAAGCCCCAGGTGGGCTTCGCGATGGCCTTCCTCTACCTGGGGAACAACAGCCAGGCCCCCCAGGGGATCGGGGCGGCGACTTTCTATTTCGACTGGCTCATGACCGACTCCGGCGGCACCCGACGGCGGACCGAGGCGCTCCGTCGCCAGGAGGTCGCCGCGCTCAAGCGTAAGGCTGACGAGGCGGCGGATGTCGCGCTCGAGGTCCGTACCCGGTGGCTGGACCGCAATCAGGCTCGGCTGCGTATCCCGGTCTCTCGCCTGGCCATCGCCCAGGCCGAGGAGAACCTCAACGTTTTGATCGAAAGATACCGGCAGGAAGAAAGCACCTACACGGAGGTCCTCGACGCCGAGAACCGCCGCGTCGCCTCGCTCAACAATTATTACAACGCGGTCTACGACGAGACGCAGGCGGATTTCGCCCTGCGACGCGCCGTCGGCACCCTGTAAAGAGCCGGTCGGACCCCTTCCGTAAGTCTCTATCTTCTCCCTCCACCCACCTCCTCTTCGAGACTTACCCAGCTTCACGGAGCTTTACGCTCGACCACTGAGTCGATCGGTGAGGCGGTGCGACTCGCTTCCCGAGATCCGGGAACGTGACTTCGCGATTGTTCAATTCGACTCGGATCGATGGACTCCGTCGGTTTCCGACGTCCTTGCCATGCGTTCGCTTTCGCGCGGCGGAATGCAGGAATAGCCCGAGAAAACGCAGGTTTTTCGAGAAGTCTCGGAATCGCGCGGCGGATTCAGACCGCGTTGGTACCCCGATTGCAAAGTCATGTCTCTCGTAGCAAGGTCACGACGTCGGATCTCGGCTCGCGACTCGATGCGACGGCGATTCACTCCGTTCTGGAAGGGTTCCGGAACACGATGACGAGACAAGCTAGGAGATACGCTATGCGCAAAGGGACTTTGACCATCCTCTCGATGATGCTCGCCGCCTCGCTCGGCGTCGTCCGCGCCGACGACAAGGACGCGCCCGGCCCGATCGATAACATCGGCGACCTCCGCGACACCGCGAAGATGGCCTTCAAGATGGCCGACGTGAACAACGACGGCCTGATCTCGCAGAAGGAAGCAGTCGACGCCGGCAACCTGTTGGTCGGCGGCTTCTTCTTCCGCGCCGACGCCAACGGCGACGGCAAGGTTTCGAAGGATGAGAGCGACCAGGCTCGCGAGAACCTGTTCAACCAGCGGCCGATCCTGCGGTTCATCCTCCAGCGGGCGGAGCAGGAGACGTCGGCCAACGGCACCAAGCCGCAGCTCGACCAGGCTCAGCAGAACGTGCTGGCCGCCATCGACGCGAATCACGACGGGGCGCTTGAGGCTTCCGAGCTGCGTCAGGCCGTCCAGACCGGGGTCCAGAGCCTGTTCCTCGCCGCCGACCGAAGCGGCGACGGCCAGCTCGACCCGAGCGAGCTGAACGGCGCGGTCGTCGAGGTCGGTCGTGCGGGCCTTCAGGCCGCCTTCCAGACCGCCGACGCCGACAAGAACGGCGCGGTGAGCCGCGACGAGTTCGACAAGGCCATCATCAACCCGGCTAACGTCGCCTTCCGCGTGATGGACGCCAACAACGACGGCCAGCTCTCGCGTGAAGAGCTGCAGTCGGGCGCCCGGATCATCATCGGCGAACTCCGGAACCTCCAGGTCGCCGAGCCGGCCAACTCGATCACGAATCAGGCCAAGCGAGCCGTCGAGACCACCCCGGCGCCGGCCTCCGCCGTCCAGCCCCGCTGAACAGCGGAATTTGATCACAGCCAGCCGATTCAAGGCCCATAGGCCTTGATCACGGGCCGGGCGTCGGGCGACGTGCAAAACGTCGCCCGGCCCCGGCCCTTCGTCGTGGCGTGCCCGGAAAAATCTCATGAACCGACGAGGTTTGCTTACGATTCCAGAGTTCGCCGAGCCGTGCGGTTCGGGATGGAATTGGGGCGGGCCAGGGTATAGCATTCCCCAACGGCTTCCGAGGAAAAACGCTCGCCCGTCACGCTGTAGGTGGCGAGGAGCGATGTGGACGGCCGTGGAGGAATCACGATGAAGGTGGTCATCGTCGGCGGAGTCGCCGGGGGGGCTTCGACGGCGGCGAGGGCGAGGCGGCTCTCCGAATCGGCCGAGATCATCATGTTCGAGCGCGGGCCCGACGTCTCGTTCGCGAACTGCGGCCTGCCCTATTACATCGGCGGCGAGATCCAGGAGCGCGAGAAGCTGCTCGTCACGAAGCCGAGCCTGCTCAACAAACGCTATCGGATCGACGTCCGGACCAGGACCGAGATCGTCGCCATCGATCGCCGAGCCAAACAGGTCAGGGCGCGAAACCTAGGGGATGGCGTCGAGTACCTCGAGTCTTACGACTTTCTCGTCCTGGCCCCGGGAGCGGCCCCCTGGAAGCCACCCATCGAGGGGGTCGACCTGCCCGGCGTCTTCACCCTGCGCAACCTTGAGGACGTCGATCGGATCAAGGATTTCGTCGACCGAGGCGTCGAGCACGCCGTGATCGTGGGTGCGGGCTTCATCGGCGTCGAGCTGGCCGAGAATTTCCTCAGGCGTAAGCTGCGAACGACGATCGTCGAGCTGCAGGATCAGGTGATCCCCGTCGTCGACCGCGAGATGACGACGCCCATCGCCGAGGCTCTCCGATCTCGCGGGGCGACGCTGTTGCTGCGGGAATCCGTCGAGGCGATGCGCAAGTCGGCCGACGGCCTGACGCTAAATCTGAAGTCGGGCCGGACGCTCGATGCGGGGCTCGTCGTGCTGGGCGTGGGTGTCCGGCCCGAGAACCAACTGGCCGTCGCGGCGGGCTTGGAGATCGGTCCTCGCGGGGGGATCCGCGTCGACGACGGGATGCAGACGAGCGACCCGTCGATCTACGCCGTCGGCGACGCCGTGGAGACCCGCGATTTCCTGACCGGCGGGCGGACTCAGGTCCCCCTGGCCGGTCCGGCGAACCGCCAGGGGAGGATCGCGGCCGACAACATCTTCGGGCGTGAGAGCCGATACCGGGGCACGCAGTCCACCGCGATCGTCGGCTTCTTCGACCATACTCTGGCGACGACCGGGCTGACGGAGAAGGTCCTCGTTCGCGATCGGACGCCCTTCTTCAAGGTGTACGTCCACGCGAACCATCACGCCGGCTACTATCCGGGCGCGAAGCCCCTGTCGATCAAGCTCCTCGCCGACCCGCTCACCGGAAAGGTCCTCGGGGCCCAAGCGGTGGGCTCGGAGGGGGTCGCCAATCGGATCAACGTCCTGGCGGCGGCCATCCAGGCCGAGATGACCATCCGGGACCTGGCCGAGGTCGAGCTGGCCTACGCGCCGCAATTCGGCTCGGCGAAGGACCCCGTGAACATGGCCGGCTTCGTGGCCTCGAACGCGGCGGACGGGCTCTGCCCCCAGGTCCACGTCGACCAGTGGGAAGGGGAGCTGGGGAAGCGGGCCGCGCTGATCGACGTGCGCACGCCGCAGGAATTCGCGGCCGGGGCGATCCCGGGAGCGGTGAACGTGCCGATCGACGAGCTGCGCGAACGCCTGGACGAGATCCCGCGCGACCGCCCCGTCGTCGCGTATTGTCAAGTCGGCATGCGTGGGTACATGGCCGTTTTGATCCTGCGTGACGCCGGCCTCGACGCGTACAATCTGGGAGGCGGCTACAAGACCTACAGGCTCCATCATCCCGCATCGGATGAACATGCTTGAAAATCCCCCCTCCGGGCCCGTCGACCCCCAGGCTCGGGATTTCCTGGACCGTCTGGCGGCCGCGGGCCTGCCGACGATCGACCAGCAGAGCGTCGCGCAGGCCCGCACGCAGATGGACGTGTCGACGCGTTTCCTCGGCCGTCCCCCGCGCGTCTCACGGGTAGAGGACCGTCGAATCTCGGGCCCGGGCGGAGACATCCCGCTCCGCGTCGTCATCCCGGCGGGCGTGGGCGACGGGCCGTCGCCGGTCGTGGTCTACTTCCACGGCGGCGGCTGGGTCGTCGGCGACCTCGCCTCTCACGAGGGGCTGTGCCGGGCCCTGGCGAACGCCTCGGGGGCCGTCGTCGTCTCGGTGGGCTATCGTCTGGCCCCCGAGCATCCCTTTCCGGCCGCTGTGGAGGACGCTTACGCCGCATTTGCCTGGTTCGCCGCCCAGGCCGCGGAAGTCGGCGGCGACCCCACGCGGGTCGCGGTCTGCGGCGACAGCGCGGGGGGAAACCTCGCGGCCGCGGCGGCTCTCATGGCGCGCGACCGTGGCGGTCCCGCTCCGGCGTTCCAGGCGCTGGCCTACCCCGTGCTCGATTGCGACTACGAGACGGAATCGTATCGCCGCTTCGCGGTGGGCCATTTCCTGACGCGTTCGGAGATGATGTGGTACTGGGACCAGTACGTCCCCGCCTTGAAGGACCGCCTGAACCCCTACGCCTCGCCGCTTCGCGCGGCCGACTTTTCCAACCTGCCGCCGGCGCTCGTGATCACGGCGGGGTACGACGTGCTGCGCGACGAGGGCGAGCGTTACGCCGCGAGGCTGGACGCCGCCGGCACGCCCGTCAGGCTCTCGCGCTACCCGGGGATGATCCACGGATTCCTGCGCCGTTATCCGTTCTTCGCCGAGGGCCGGAGGGCGGTCGACGAGGTGGCGGGGGCCCTGCGAGGGGCGTTCGGGCTCACGGGGCCGAGCCGAGGCGTTGACGCAGCCGGATGAATTTCTCCTTGACCCGGCCCCCGCCCAGCTCGGGGTGGAGGATCGCGGTCCCCTCGATGAGCTGGAGCGTATCCTGCTTGCGGCCGAGCCGGTAGTACGCCAGGGCCAGGCCGTATCGGGCGTCGAACCAGGCGTGCGAGCCGGACTTCAGCTTCTTGATCCGGAGCCGTTCGACGTCGATTGCAAGCTCGTTGGCCTCGAGCCGGAAGTAGGCGTCGGCCAGGTCCTTGAGAAACCGGTCGTCGGCCTTCCCGGTCGACGGCGACCAGTTCTGGAGCGTCGCCTGCGCGGTCCGGGCGTCGCCCTGGAAGAGCAGGGCGCGGGCCATCCGGAAGGTCAGCTCGTTTCGCAGCTCGTCCGGCAACGAGGCGTCCTGGAGCAGGGGGCCGATCAGCAGGCGGGCGACGAGGCCGAGCCGCCGTTGCAGCAGGTCGGTGTCGGCGGCGGCCGCCGCCAGGTCGATCTGGCGGACTGCGTCGAGGAACGCGGCGCGACCCTCGGGTTCGGCCCAGGTCGGGTGCTGCTGGGCCTCGCGCTCGGCCTCGACGTAGCGGCCGAGGGCGGCGAAGGCGACCATCCGGGCCAGCCTCGCCTGGTAGCGCTGAGCCGGCGTGACGTTCATGCCCAGGCACTCCTCCGCCGCGTCGCGCGTGAGGGCCGGCTTGCCGACGATCGGGACGAGGTTCAATCGGGCCTGGCAGAGGAGCAGGTCGGCCCGGTCCGATTCCGACCGTCCGCGCGCGAGTTGCAGGCTCTCGTCGAGGAAGGCCTTCGCCTGGACGTACTCGCCTTCGAGCCCATCTCGCTCCTCGGCCGCGACCCGATCTTCGAGGGCGTGCCGGAAGGCCTCGGCTGCCGCGGTGCGAGCCTGCCCCCAGCGTGGGGACTCGATTGGGACGGCTTTCCAGAGGGCCAGGGCCTGCTCGCGGCGGCCTCGCGACTGTTCCAGCCCCCCCAGCATCCATCGCGCTTCGACGGCCGTCGGGTCGTCGGGGAATTCCTGGAGATGACGCTGGAGGGCCTTCTCGTAGAGGTCCATCGACCCGCCCGCGGCCGACGCGCGGCCCCGCGCCAGGGACTGGAGCAGGCTCGCCCGGGGCCTCGATGCGCCGGCGTCGCGATCGGCGACGACCTTTTCGAGAAGGCTGGCGGCTTCGGCGTACTTGCCGGCCTGGAAGAGGAACCCGCCCGCTCGCAGTCGCGATGCGGCGGACTCCACGTGTCGTCCGTCGCGCTCGGCTCGCGCGGCGGCCTTCTCGCTCATCGCCGCGGCGGACGCGGCGTCGCCCAGGACCTCGTAACCCTCGGCGACGGCGTCCCAGAACGCGGGGGCGGCGTCCGGCTCGAAGACGGCCCCCTGTCGCGCCAGCTCGGCGAGCGCGACCCGCGTCTCGGGGGCCCTGGCGGCTCGCAGCGACTGAACCTGCTTGAGCGCGTCGGCCTCCAGCTCGCGACGACGACCGCTCCCGGCCGGGCCGGGCTCGGCGGCCTTCCATTCGGCCAGATCGATGCGAACCCGGTGCAGGGCCTTCAAGGGATCGGGAATCCGCATCGCGTCGATCGTCTTCCGGGCCTCGGCGAACCCCTTTCGGGCGACGAGGATGGGGATGAGGACGTCGAGGATCTCGGAGTCGGGCGGCGGTGACGCGGCCTTCGCGGCGACCGCGATCTGGCCGGCGGCCTCGTCGAGCTGGCCCTCCTCGCGCAGCAGCTCGGCCTTGAGCAGGGCGTGGAAGCCCGCCAGGCTCGGCTCGCTCGGCGGCTGTTTCAGGAGCTCGAGGGCCTCCTGCCGCCGCAGCGGGGTCGTCGGCGAACCGGCGTCCTCCAGATCGGCCCGGTCGGTCAGCGCCCAGGCCAGCCGGAACCGGACGTTGTCCGTCAGCGCGCCGGGCTCGCCGCCGACGATCAGACGCAGGCGAGCGATCGCGTCGTCGAGCGCGCTGGCTTCCTCGGACGACGATCGGACCTGGGCCGGGAAGAGGTCGCGCTGGTCGTGCCAGGCGCGAGCCTCGGCCCAGCGGTAGACCGCCGCCTGGAGGCTGGCGTCGCGGCGGCGGGCCTGCTCGGGATTCTTGCGGCCGAAGTCGTCGAGCAGGTCGACCGCGGCGTTCCAGCGCGCGAGCTTCGAATCCAGCTTCGACTCGGCCCGTGCGGCCCGATCCAGGGTCCCCGCCGTCTCGAGGGCCAGGTCCTCGCGGACGTCGAGATCGATCGTCGGGTCGTCCAGCCGCTGCTTCATGGCGGCCAGGTGGTTCGCCGTCTCGTCATCCGTCTCCGGAGTTTGCGCGCGGGCCGAAACGCTCGCGCCGAGGAGGACGAAGAGGAGCCCGCAGAGGATGGGGAGGCGACGCCGCACGATGATTCGACTCCTCTCGGGCCGGCGGGATCCGCCGCGTTAAGCGGCCGGTAATCCCAGCTTATCGCAAAGCCGCCGCATCGGCGACGCCGCAAAACGCGACGGCGGGGGCCGTCGCGATGACGGCCCCCGCCGTGGTTGGGCTGCGGTCGAACGGTCTAACGGTCGCGGCCGATCAATGGGCGGCGACGCTGGGCTCCGAGTGCGACTCGGCGTCCTCGCGGATCTCGCCGATCTGCTGCTCCTTGAACAGCAGGGCGAAGAGGCCCATGCAGATCAAGGTCAGGGCGAACGGGCAGAGCCAGATGGCCCGCCAGTCGCGCCGGACGACGTCGTTCACCGTGGTCGAGAAGTAGTCCAGCACGTAGCCGGCCACCGCGCTGCCGACCACCGTGCCGAGCCCGTAGATCACGAAGATCAGGAGCGATTGGGCCGACGCCTTGATATCCCGGCTCGCGGCGCGGTCGACGAACATCTGGGCGACGATGAAGAAGAAGCCGAACGCGAAGCCGTGGAGCATCAGCGTCCCGACCATCAGCCAGACCGGGTACCCGATCGCCGAGAGGCCGAAGCGGATCGCCCAGGCCGCCATGCCGATCAGCATCGTCGTCTTGAAGCCGAGCCTGGCGACCGACCAGGGGATGAAGAGGACCACCACGGCCTCGGCGAATTGCGAGATCGTCATGAACGCCCCGGTCTGAGTCGGGTTGATGCCGACCGCTTCCAGGAAGTAATTCTCGCAGGCGAAATAGAAGGCCAGCATGATCCCCACGAGCGAAGCGACGACCACCAGGACGGCGAACGAGCGGAACCGCATCAGCTCCAGGCATTCGAGGACGGCCGATTTCTTGTCGATCGGGTCGGTATCCAGGGCCGGGGTCGGCGGCGTGTGCGGCAGCGTGAGGCAGTAGGCGGCGTAGAGGATCGAGAAGAACCCCGAGACGCGGAGGCAATCCTTGAAGCTCGGCTCGCCGACGCCCGGTAGCGCGAAGAGCGCTTGCATGAGGGGGACGATCGAGGCCCGCCAGAACGAAAGGAAACTCTCGAAGAGCCCGTGCAGGTTCAGCAGGTCGAAGATCGACTGGTAGAAGGCGAGGTTGTTGTAGTCGAGATAGGCGGCGAAGAAGAGGCCGGCGGCGATCCAGCCGATCGTCCCCCAGACGCGGATCGACGGGAAATACGACTGGTTGGCCTCGCCCAGGCTGCGGAACGAGAGCGAGTTGGAGAGGGCCATCGTGGGCATGTACAGGTTGCAGTACGCCAGCAGCAGCAAAAAGATCGGCCAGAACGTCGTTGCGTAGGCCGCGGCGATCAGCAGCAGCCCGCCGAAGAAGTGCGCGAAGGCCATGACCCGCTCGGTCGCGAAGTAGCGGTCCGCGAGCTGCCCCATGATCAGCGGGCCGATGATCGAGCCGAACCCGTAGACGGTGAAGATCCAGCCGATTTCGCCGCCGGTGAGCTTCAGGTCGTTGTTCCCCAGGCGCTGGGCGAGCATGGGGAGCCAGATGCCCCAGACGAAATACTGCAGGAACATCATGATCGACAGGCGCACGCGCAGGCCAAAGCTCATCGAGGTCCTCCTTCGGTCGTGGACGTTCTCACCGGCTGCAGGCTGTCGGCAGGGATCTCGGAAACGACTCTAGCGGCGCGAGCCTTGCGACGCCACCGGGTTCCCTCGCGGAGGGACGGGGGCGACGCACGCCTCAGGCCGTCGAGCGCAGCGTCGCGATCACGCGCGAGGCGACCGCGGCGCAGGTGTTCGCGGCGGCGTGCTCGAACCGCAGCCCGGCTCGGCCGTCGTCCGATCCCGACTCGACGATCCGGCCGACGGCTTCGACGAATGCCTCGCTCGTCTCGGCCACGTCGAAGAGGCGCCCGTGGAGCCGGCACTCGGGGACGGCCGTCGATACCATGGGGCGCGTCGCTCCCATGCCGTCCATGATCTTCGTGGGCGAACAGGCCCGGTTGAAGGGGTGGTCGACGAGGTAGGGGATGAGGTTCACGTCGAACGTCTGGTAATAGGCGGGAAGCTCGTCCTGACGTCGCCAGCCGAGCACATGAACATTGGGACGTTCGAGCACGCGACGGCAGGCCTGCCGCCAGGGCTCGTCGCCCGGACCCGGCGGGCGGCCCGCGACGACGATCGAGCCCTTTGAAAACTCCCGCGAGATCGCCTCCATCAGCGGCCAGTCGAGCCGATCCTCCAGCGAGCCGACGTATCCCAGAAGCGGCCTGGGCAGCTTCGCGACGTCATCCGGAGGCGGCCCCGGCCGGTCGCGAGGCTCGGGCGCGAGGAAACCCGCCGGAGTGCCGTGGGGGATGTGGTGGATCCGAGCCGCGGCGCTCGGGACTGCGCTTCGGAAGGCCTCGGCCTGCGCGAGTGCGACGCAGACCGTCGAGGCGGAGCGCTCGATCAATTCATGTTCGAGGCGTCGAAGCTCGTCGGCTCGATCGGGCCAGTAGAGCGTGTAGTCGTCGAGGTTGTAATAGAGCGTGGCGTCTGGCCGGGTGATGTCGGCCAGGTGCCGATAATGGGGATAGGTGGCGATGAGGCCTCGCCGGGCGAGGCGTCCCCGGCGTGCCCAGAATCGGCGTGCGGTGCGGGCGATCGGCCACATGCCGACCTTCGGGAACCGCTTCATCCAACCAGGCGGCAAGAGAAGGTCCTGGGTCCACAGACGCTCGCCGGCTCGACGCACGCGGCACGAGGCCGACCAGGGGCGGATCCCCTTCCGCCAGCCGTTGCGGTAGTCCATGCAGCGCAGGGCGAGCAGCGAGACGTCGGGCTCGCTCAGATCTCGGAACAGGTTTTCGGTCGTGAACCAGTTGGCGTCGGCGAGGACGAGCGCGAGCGGATCCGAGGTCATGGACCGACCGTGGCGAACGTCTTCAGCACGGCCTCGGGCTCGTCCGGGATGTCCGTCTTGACGGTCATGAGCGAGTGGAAGGCCCCCGCCTGCTCGGGCGCCTTGAGCGTGAGCTTGACCTGGTGGACGGGCTGCGACCCCTTGGCCTGGTCTTCGGTCTGGAGGTCGTCCTTGGTGGTCGTCAGGTTGGTGATGCTGAACGGCTTGTCGGAACGCACGAGGACCGTCTTGGTCACGCTCTGGCCGGGCTTGATCTGGCCGAAGTTGATGATCGACGGGGTCAGCGCCACCGCGCCCTGGACGTTGGCCACGACGGAGATCGGGATCTTCTGGCCGTCGTTGGTCTCGACGGTGACCTCGTCCTTGAAGTAGCCGTTGGGGACGCTGGGGCTGAGGGTCGCCGACAGCGCGAAGACGATCTGGCCGTCCGCGGACCGGCCGGTCTCGCGACACTCGGCCTTGATCTTGTCGGACTGGGTGCCCATCGACGTGACCGCCCAGTCGGCGCGGCCGCCGGCGTAGGTCAGCGTCAGGGCGGCGGAGGCGGCCTTGTCGGAGCGGCGGACGATCCCGAAGTCGAGCTGGCCGGGGGTCGTCACGATGTCGCCGCGGATGAAGCACGAGGTGTTCAGGTCGACCTGGACGTACGACGGCGTTTCGAAGATCAGGGTGAGGCCCGACGGCTTGTGGCCGAGGAATCGCGTCGTGTCGACGGTGACCTCGACGGTCGTCTGCGTGCCCGGGGGGATCACCTTCGCGCCCACCTTGACGTCGGTGCAGCCGCACTTCGTCCGCCATTCCAGGATGCGGATCTCCTGATCGCCCCGATTGACGACCGGGAAGGCGTGCCGGAGCTGCGAGCCCCGCGCGACGACGCCGAAGTCGTAGGCCCGCTCGGGCAGGGCCGCGTTGAGCCAGTCGTAATTCTGGCCCAGGGCCGCCGGGCAGGCCGTCGCGACCAGGACCAGGAACGCGTTGAGTCTCATCGAACGCATCTGAGCGGCTCCGAGTAGGTTGCGACGCCGGCGCGTCGACCCGGGGCGGGGTCGACTTCGATTGCGGCCCGGGCGTTCGACTCCGATCCGAAGGCCCGTCCCCGATCGCCTCCCGGCGGACGCCCTCATTGTACCCCGGCGGCCGGCGCAACGTGAGGCGGAGTCGACGAGGTCCGAGTACGAACGCAAGCCTCGACGATGCATCCCGACGGGCGCGCCTACGAGGGGAGATCGGCCGCGGCGACGACCACCGGGAGGCCATTTCAGACCGCCGATCCACGCATGTTCCGACTGCGCCGATCTTTCGGATCCTTCGAACCGAAGGGACTGGGACTCATCCCTGGTGGCCCGGTTCACGCGATGCTACGATGACCTCGAAGTCGACCCTCCGCGATTTCCTGGCGAACCTCATGGGAGTCGCTCGCATCCGATCGTGCGGATCGGTCTCGAAACACTTCGTCGCGATCATGAGCGTCGCCCGGTCCCCGCGTGGACCGGCCATCCTCGTCCTCGCGTGGCCCAGGCGACCGATTGATCATGAAACCTTCCGTGCAGATCCACGACGCCGACGGGCACATTCTCGCCGAATTCTGGGACTGCCTCCGGCTCGACCCGGCGCCCACCCTGGACCTGCGGAATCGCTACGACGAGCACATCCGGGCCAAGGGCAAGCCCAGCGTGATCATCGACCTGGGCGGCGTCGGGTTCGCGGGATCGTCCGCGCTCGGGAATTTCGTGGCACTGCAACGGACCGCCAGGCAGAATGGTGGCCGCGTGGTGTTCTGCCACGTCGATCCCACCGTCGCCGAGGTCTTCCGCGCCAGCAAGCTCGACAGGCTCTTCGAGTTCACGCCCGATCGCGAGGCCGCGATCGCCGCGGTGGCCCGGAGCGAGTCCGGGGGCGCCGCGAAGCCTGCGGATGCCTCGGAGGCGGAGCCCAAGCCCATGCGTACCCTCGGCCCCGCCTCGGATCGCCTGAGTCGCCTCCGCCGCAACCGATCCGCCTCGGAACCCGAGTGATCTAACCAGGATCTGTAACATGCCCCCAGCAGACCGGATCAACATCACGGAGGTCGACGGGGTCAAGGTCGTCCGCTTCCAGGACCGTCAGCTGTTCGACGAGCGCACCGTGCGCGAGGTCGCCGACCAGATCGCCGCCAAGCTGCCCAACGACGGCAAGCCGATCCGGCTGGTCCTCGACTTCAGCGAGGTCGGCCTCATCTCCAGCACCCTGCTGAGCAAGCTCATCCTCCTCCAGCGGCGGATCGACGGCTCGCACGGCAAGCTCCGCCTCTGCGAACTTTCGCCCGTCCTCCAGCAGGTCTTCCGGACGTCGAATCTCGACCGCCTCTTCGGCGTCGATCGCGACCTGCGGTCCTCGATGGAAATCCTCCGCGCCTGACCGCGGGGGATTTCCGCGGGCCTTTCATCGCGGCCGGGTCGAGTCCCGGCGGCGCGATCGTCCATTTTCGGCATCGCGAGGGACGATCGCAGGTATGCGGACTACGCTTCCGATGGAGGTCGCGGACGCGTCCCGTCCCGCCCCACAATCGGGCCGATAGTCCGGAGGATGGCATGTCCACGCAGAAAAAGCCGATCGAGGAGATCGTTGGCCGGTCCAGGAGGGGGGGAGGCCCCCACATCTCGCTGGAGCGTCGGCAGGAGCCGAGGTTGCCGGCCGTGGATTACCGGATCTGGGTGGGCCGCTGGAGTTCGCTGCGGGAGTTCGCCACGGTGGCCGCGCGGGTCGAGAACATCAGCCGCGGGGGCGTCCGACTCCTGACGACCGAGCCGTTCGTGGAATCCGACGACGTGTGGCTCCGGCTCGCGAGCCCCGAATACGACGGCTGCGTCTGCGCGGAGGTGCTGCGGGTCTCGGCGACGGGGGACGGCGATTATCTGTCCCGACTCCGCTTCTACGAGCCGTGCCCGGACCCCTTCTTCGACGTCGTGACCAAGGGGCTGCGGGACTGCGGGGCGTCGAACGTCGGCGACGATTCGTCCACCGGGATCGCCGACGAAGGAGCCTGAACTTCTCCTCCATCTCTTCCACCCCATGAGTCGGCCGCGGACCCCTCCCCGGGCCGCGTCCGAGGGGAAACCGTCGGCTCGCCCGCCTCGCGCGACCGGAGCGTTGACCTGGAGATCGTCGATCTCCATAATTCGGACAGCGCCTGTCTTACGGTCGTCATGTGTCGGACGCCGCCGTCGTCGTCGTCGAGAGATCGGGCGGGGCTGGCTCCGGCCGGGAAGAGGTGGTGTTTGGGGCTCTTCGGCCGAGCGAAGAACTTGATCAAGGGCCTTGCGACGCCTCCGGAGGCCGACGTCCAGTACTACAACGTGGTGTGCCCCCTGGGCCACCGCGTTCGGGGTCAGCGGACCGAAGGGTATCAGGCGCTGCGCTGCCCGGCCTGCGGCGAGGGGGTCTTCGTCCTCCCGATCAGCCCGCTGCCGGACCCCGGCCCGCGTGTGGACGTCGCGAGCGGCCGGCGTTCCGTCGAGCCGACGGGCGTCGCCCGCGTGGTCGAGGAAGGCCCGATCGAACTCCACGACCCCGGCGAGGCCACCGTGGAGATGGCCGACTCGATCCCCCACCCCGACGCCGAGATCTCGTGGGAGGACGACGTCGCGCCGTCCCGCACGACAGAGCGGCCGGCCGGCCCGGCGCCCGCACCGCGTCGGCCCGCGAAGGGGCGGCCGCCGGGCCGCGACGCCGCCCCGGTCGAGCGTGAGAGAGAGACCACGCCGCGAGGGGGCGGCCGCCGGGCCGACGTGCGCCAGCCGGTCGTCGCGATCGAGACGCGGAGTCGCCGCCGGTCCGGGTGGAAGCCCGTCTGGGTCTTCGCACTCGTCGCGATGGTCGTCATCGGGACCGTCTCCCTGCGCGTCTGGCGGACCCGCCGTCAGGAGCTTCCGCGGGTCGCCGAGCTGGGCCGCGTGGAGGGCATACCGGCCCTGGAGGCCGGCGACTTCGATCGCGCCTACCAGATCCTGGCCCCGGCGAAGCAGGCCGTCGACTCGCTCGGCGGCGAGGTCGAGGGGGCCGACCGGATCCGCCAGGCCGCGGACGAGGCCGGGCTCTACGTCAACCTGGCGACGGCCGGGCTCGAGGAGTTGCTCGACCAGGCGGCGCGGTCGGATCCCAAGAAGTGGGCGACGCAGTTCGACGACCAGTACCGGGGCCGGGGCGTCCTCTTCGACACACGGATCAAGGCGGCGCCGGACTCCGCCGAGAAGCGCTACGAGATCGATTACGTCGTCCTGCCCACCGAGGACGCCGGCAGCTTCCGGGCGGGAGGCGCGCGGCCCGAGCGGTCGGCGCGGGTCGATTTCCAGGACTTCGAACTGTTCGAGCTGGCCCAGCCCAAGGTCGGCGACCACGTCGTTTTCGGGGCCCGCCTCGCCGCGGTCGAGTTCGACTCGGGGAGCAACGCCTGGGTCGTCCGGCTCGAACCCAAGAGCGGCCTGTTCGTCCAGTTCCACAAGGCGCTCCAGGCCCTGGGCTGGCCCGAGGCGGACGAGTCCGCCGCGCCGGTCGAAGCGGGAGGCGAGAAATGACCCCGACGGCACTCGGTCGAACCCGTCCCCCCGTCGGACTGCTCGCGGCGATGGCGATCGTCGCAATCTCGGCGCTGGGGCCGTCGGCCTCCGCCCAGCAGGAGACCGCCACGGCCGTCGAGCCCGCGGACCTGACGCGTCGCGAGGACCTCGTGGGGAAGCTCATCGTCGTCGACGACCGCGTTCGGTTCTTCCAGAACCATCCCCGCGTCGGTTACGACGAGCTCTACGTGAAGCGGACGCCGCTCGCCTTCCGGCTGCCCGCCGCCCTGCGGCCCGAGTCGCCGCCCCGCAACCCGGCGGTCATCGTTCAGGGCCGTTTGACCCGCGAGGGGACCAGGCTGTACGTCGACGCCACCGCGCTGAGCCTGCAGCCGTCGGACCAGGAACGCTTCGACAAGGGGATCGCCGCCCTGCCCGCACGCGACTTCGAGCAACGCCGGGAGTGGGCGCGATGGGCGTCGAAACGTGCGCGCGATTTCGGCGACGAGAGCCTGGGCCTCCGGGCCAAGGCCGCCGAGACCGAGGCGCTGCGGATCGAGGCCGAGGCGAAGCGCGTCACGGTCGACGCACCCCGCGAATGGCTGTCGCTCGCCCAGCAAGGTCGCAAGCGCGGCGTGGCCGAGGCCGACACGTCGGCCCTCGCCCATCGCGCGTTTCGCACGCTGCTCGCCTCGGCCGCGACGCCCACGGCGCTCGAAGGGCTGAAGTCGGAGATCGAGGCCTACTTCCCCGCGGCGGCCGCCGATTCGGCCGCAGCCGAGGCCGATCTCGGATCCTGGGCGGAAAAGTACGACCAGGATCCCGCCGCCGCCTACCGAACCGCCCCCGCTGAGGTTCGGAAGCCGCTGGACCGCCGACTCTGGGCGGACGTCGTCCAGCGGCTCCTCGAATTGCAGGTCTCGCAAGATGTGCAATCGTCGCTGAAGGTGGTCGACGAGGCCGCTCGACTCGTCCCCGATCGGCCCCAGCTCGCGGTCAAGCTGATCGACCAGGCCCAGAGCCAGGCTCGCAAGGACCTTACCGCACTTCGGCTGGCCCAGGTGGAGGCGATCGGCGGGCTGCTCAGCGACCGCGCCAAGAACCCCGGGGCCGCCGCCGAACTCTACCGCGACTGGCTCAAGTCCCAGCGCGACCACCTGAGCGACACCGACGCCGAGGGCCCTGTGGTGCTCGCCGGCCATTACGAGAAATTGCTCCACGATCCCGAGGCCGGCCGCCAGCTCCTCGATCGCGCCTGGAAGATCGCCCCCGGTTCCGCCATGGTGACCGAGGCGTTCAAGGCCCGTGGCTATCGTCGCGTGGGAGAAGACTGGGTCAAAGACGTCGAAGCCCCGGAGGCGACGGCCGCGGC
Source organism: Paludisphaera mucosa (assembly GCF_029589435.1). Classification (NCBI taxonomy): domain Bacteria; kingdom Pseudomonadati; phylum Planctomycetota; class Planctomycetia; order Isosphaerales; family Isosphaeraceae; genus Paludisphaera; species Paludisphaera mucosa. The sequence continues at coordinate 968,595 of NZ_JARRAG010000001.1, forward strand.
GGCCCCGCCGACGGACGTCGAGCAGGTCCTGCGCAACAAGACCCCCGCCGAAGTCCGCGCCGTCATGGGCGTCGAGCCTTCCAGTAAGACGACCGTCGCCACCAAGAGCCGCGTCATCCTCCAGTGGATCTACATCGAGACGCGTCAGAAGCGTTACGTGAATTTCATTTATGTACCCGGCAGCTCGAACCCCCGTGTCGCGTCGGACTTTTTCTTGCCTCTGTAGGATTTGGTCCTAGCTTTCCGTCGGGGAAGCGGGCTGATTCTCGATAAAATCCGGGCCGCGGGATTTTTTTGGTTGATTTCGAGGGATTGGGCCCCAAAATAGCGACGCTTTCCCGCCTCCTCCGCCCTCCTCTTCAAGAAAGCTGAGGAGCCCTTCATTCCAGGGGCGACGCAGCCCTATTGAATCGCGTCGTCGCCCTTGCGGGTCAGGGGTGGGGGATTCCGCCCGGATCGCCGAAAAGCGGGAACAAAATCCTAGTGAATTCGTCAAACCTTTCGCAGAACCGGACGTAATACCCTCGGCATCGGAAAACGACGGGGACCGGCTCCAGACGACGGCGCATCGTATGCTAGTAGCGAGAGGCGGGATCGAGGGTCGTCGGCCTTACAGGTCCAACGACGCGACCAAGATCCCCGCCGAATCCGGCGGCCGGCGTCCCGTGGTGAGCTATCATCTTCTTACGCATCCGAGCCGTATCATACGTTCGCTGGCGTCCCTCGGTCATGCGGACCTGTAGATCGCCGCGTCCGAGTCCCAGTGATCCCAGCAGGAATACACCAGGAGGTGTACGATGGCCCGCAAAGACGCTCTGCTTCGCTTGACCTCGCGGTTGATCGCGCGACGGGACGCTCTCCGCAAGGCCCTCTCCGGCGACCTGGAAGGCTTCCGCAAATTCTCCGATCCCGGCGGAGTGGGCGACAACGTCGACGCCGCCGTCGATTCGGCCAATGATGAAATCAGCTCTCGCCTGGTCGAGATCGAGAGCCGCGAGCTGGGCCAGATCGAACACGCCCTCCAGCGGATCGCCGCCGGCGTCTACGGCCGTTGCGAATTCTGCGGCGGCAAGATCCTGGAACCCCGGCTCAACGCCCTGCCGTATACGAACAGCTGCATCGACTGCCAGCGCGAGAACGAGCGGCTGGGTCGCGACCGCGGCATGGATTCGGATACCCACCGCTGGGCCAAGGTCTTCTCGAAGCCTGCGGATGAAGAGGGCGACGCCCCGATCAACCTCAGCGACTTTGAAATGGACTTCAGCGACTCCGCCCGCTGATCCCGGCGCGATCGGCGTACGCCGATCGCGACGCGACGACCCGTAAATGATGCAAGCCGCCGAAGGGGCCTCCCTCGGCGGCTTGCGTTGTTTGATGGGCTCGGGAGACGCCGGAATGGACCGGGGCCTGGGGGGAGACTCGGGCGAGAGGGCGAACCCGGAGCCGCCGCGTTCGGCAGGCTCCGGATCGAGTCCGGCTGGGATTGCAGGAAGGCCGCGTCGGTTCAGGTCGAACGTGCGAACGCTTCGGGTCGGATCACGGGATCAATAACGGCCGCCGCCGCCGTAGTCGCCACGACCGCGGCCGCCGCCGCCGCCGTAACCACCACCGCCACGCGAGCCGCCGCCGCCCCCACCGTAGCCGCCGCCACCGCCGCCGCCGCCATAACCGCCGCCACCGCCGCCCGAGCGGGGTTCGCGAGGCCGGGCTTCATTGACGGTGAGCCGCCGCCCGTTGTGCTCCTGGTCGTGCAGGGCCCGGATGGCCTCTTGCGCCTCAGCGTCCGTGTCCATCTCGACGAAACCGAAGCCCTTGCTTCGACCGGTTTCGCGGTCGGTGATAACCTGAGCGCTCTGGACCGTCCCATACTGGGAGAAGAGCTGCTCAAGGTCGGTGTTGGCGACCCCGTAGGTCAGGTTCCCGACGTACAATTTCTTGCCCAACTTGCAATCTCCTGAGCCTGGACGTGAAGGCGGCCCTCATTTTACTTTCTAGGCCGAGACGAAAGGGGCCGGATGGCGGCCCGGGGGCGGTAGGGCAGGGGGAGTAGGCGAGCGATCCCGGAAGGCATCGACATCGCGCACGCATCCATCCCCAACCATTCTTGATTATACCCGGCCCGGCAAAATCGTCCCAGCGAAATCCCATGCTTTTGGCGGAATCCGCGGAGGGCCCGCGGCGCCCAACCTAAAGCATTTCATGATTACCTCTTAAAGCGATCGAGGCGACCTCGGATTGGGGCCCGAAACGGGCCGTCGAGGGCCCTCTTCGGACCGTTCGTCGAGCCCTTCCAGGGCGCGCCGATAATCCTCGGGCGTGTTGAGGTTGGCGAGCGTCCGCAAGTCGGCGTCGACCGCACGCAGATCGACCTCGGGAACCTCCCGCCGGCGGAGGGCCGTGGAGAGCGCGGTGAGGCGTCGGACGTCCTGGGCCAGCAGGCTCTCGACGGCGACCCGGGTCGGCGTCACGCGGTAAAGTGCGGCGACCGGGTTCGGCCGTCCCGCCACCAGGGGCATGGCGGCGTCGTGGTCGCCGATCCGGCTCAGGAGGAGGTCCATCCAGGCCGGCTCGAAGAAGGGGGAGTCGACGGCCGCGAGATAGACGAACTCGATCGCGGGCGGGACGGCCGTGAGCCCCGTCGCGAATCCCTGGAGCGGTCCCCGGCCCCTCTCCAGGTCGCGTACGAGAAGGACCGAGGTCGGAGTCGGCGGCAAGACCTGATCGGGGGCCGCCGCGAGGACGACGGGGCGGGCGACCGCCGAGAGGAGGCGCGTCACGCGGGCGAGGAGCGTCTCCGTCCCGAACAGGAGGTCGGCCTTGGGCCTCCCCATGCGACGGCTCTCCCCGCCGCACAGGACGATCGCGGCGACCTCGGACATAGGGCTCCCTCCTCGGTCGCCGCGAAGGCTTCGTGCCTCAGGGCTTGCCGGCGTCGGCGACCTTGGGCGGCTCGGGGCGGCGGAAGGTCACGACGTCGGCGAGCGGTCCGTCCCCCGGGGTGAAGTCGGCGGGCCGGGCCCCGTTGAAGCCGCCGTTGCACATCACGAACGCGTCGTTCTCGATCTTGTAGACACCTTGGACGTCGGGGAAGGACTGGAAATCGCCGGCCGCGAAGCCGACCCAGTCCACGTTGCGGGGCGACGTCGACTCGTCGATCCGGATCTCGCCCTTCGCCTGGATCTTCAGCCCTTGCGCCGTCTGGATCACGACCCCGACCCTCTTGCCGGAGACGTCGAGCGTCACGCGGATGTCCCGCGCGGGGCCCACGCAGGCCTCCCACTTGCCCTGCAACCGGCCGATGTCGCCGGGATGCGAGAGTTCTTCGCCCGCCAGGCCCCAGGAGGAGCCCAGGATCAAGAGCCACGCCGCCAGCCACTTCGTACCGATCCGCGTCATCATCGTACCCTCGCCGTTCCCGTCACTCGATCATGGAAGTCCCGACGTCACCCGCCCTTCCGTGGGAATCGACCCGTCAATCAACAACAACACGCGGCCATCTCAATCGCCCCCGGTGCGGAGCCACGCGTCGAGATCCTTCTTGATCCCGCCGGCCAACTCCGGGTGTTCGGCCGCGACGTCCCGGCGCTCCGCCGGGTCGCTCGCGACGTGGTATAACTCGGGCTTCCCCCCCCGCGTGACGACCAGTTTGAAATCCCCCCGCATCGCGGCGACCTGCTCGGCCCCTTCGTCCCGCCATTCCCAGAACAGCGTGCGACCCGGCACCTCCCCGCGACCCAGCCAGGCCGGCAGGACGTTCAGGCCGTCCACACGCCAGGAAGGATCGACGGCCGCTCCGGCCGCGGCGGCGAACGTGGGCAGCAGGTCGATGAGGCCGGTAACCTCCTGCGAGACGCCCCCGGCCGGGATCCGTCCGGGCCAGCGGGCGAAGGCCGGGATCCGGATACCACCTTCCCACAACGTCCGCTTCTGGCCCCGGAACGGCCGATTGCTGTCGACCGCGGAGCTCACGCCGAGATTGCCGGCCTCGAATGTAGCGCCGTTGTCGCTCGCGAAGACGACCAGCGTGTCGTTGCTCAGGCCCAGCGACTCGATCCGGTCGACGAGCCGCCCGACGTTCGCGTCGAGCCGCGTGACCATGCCGGCGTAGGCCGCGGAGAGCGCCTGGTCGGGCTTCGGCTCCGGGAGCTTCCCGCGGTGCTTCTCGACCTCGTCGGCCGGCGCGGCGATCGTGAAATGGGTCGCGACGTAGGCGACGTAGAGGAAGAACGGCTTCTCGCGGCGCCGATCCAGGAAATCGATCGCCTGGTCTGTGAACAGGTCGTCGACGTAGCCCGCCACGGGCACTTTTTGACGCGCTTTCCACAGCTGCTTGGGAAATTTTTCCCAGGCCGCAGTGGCGTCGGTGTATCCGAAGAACTCGTCAAAGCCCTGGTCGAGCGGGTGGACGAAATCTTTGGCGCCCGCCCGGGGGCGGCCGTGGTGCCACTTGCCGAACAGGCCGGTGGCGTAGCCCGACGGCCTGAGGGCCTCGGCGATGGTCGTCTGCTCGGCCGGCAGGTCGTCGCTGTTCCTGGCGACGCCCGAGTGGATCGTGTACTTGCCGGTGAGGAAGGCCCCGCGACTGGGGGCGCAGATCGGCGCTGCGGCGTAGCAACGCTTGAGCACGACCCCTTCGCTGGCGAGCCGATCGAGACGCGGGGTCGCCCACTCGGTCCGGCCGTTGAAGCCCACGTCGCCCCATCCGAGGTCGTCGGCGACGATCAGGAGGATGTTGGGCGGCCGATCAGCGGCGGACGCCGGGTCGACGGACAGGGCCCAGGCGGCCAGCGTCGACACCGTCGCCGCGATCCAGGCGTAACGACCTCGTCTCATCGCTTCGCTTCCCTCTTCGTCGCGGTACTCGACCCGCCCCGGCGTCGAGGCGACCTTCGCCCTCGTTCTCTCTTTTCGGACCGCGACCTCGTCGTCCGCCAGTCAATCCATTGTATATCTATAAAATAAGTCTGGAATAGGTGCGGCGGATGATTGGTCGAAAAAAAGCAACACCGCGGCCTGCCATCGGTGCAGGCGGCGGCGGGTCGCGAGTTTTTGACTTGGGGTCGGGGCGGGGGGTATATTGACGGTGCCGGTGGGGCGAAGGTTGCCTCATGCGCCCGACTGCGGGAGCCCGAGCGACCTCCGAACTTTGGGCCTGGAGCCCGTTTATGAAGATGCGGTCGGCCTCGATCATGCTTGTGGCGGGCTCGCTGGGCGTGGGCCTCGGCGTCGGGTTCCAGATCGGCCGCGGGGGCGGGGTCCTCTCGGCCCAGGTCGGCGCGCCAGCTCCGGCGCTGGACGGGCCGGTGAATCCGTCGGTCCGAAAGGTCGGCCTGGTCGAGGCCAACGACGCCAAGGTCTACGACGAGCTGGTGCGCGAGTACGACCGCTTCAAGCACGTCGACCGCATGTTCGAGCTGGTCTCGCAGGCGGTCCGGCCGACGGTCGTCCACATCGTCACCCAGAAGACGACCCGGCACGAGGAGGGCCAGCGCGTCCGCAAGTTCGAGGAGACCGGCTCGGGCGTGATCGTCCGCAGCGACAAGGCCCCGGGCCTCTTCGTGCTGACGAATCACCACGTCATCGAGGGCGGCAAGAGCAACCGGATCCGGGTCTTCCTCCACGACGGTCGGTCGATCATCCCCGAGACGGTCTGGAGCGACGTCATGGCGGACATCGCCGTGCTCAAGCTCGACCGCGACGACCTTCCCGCGGCGCGATTGGGCGACAGCGACGCCGCCCAGATCGGCAGTTGGGTGCTGGCCCTGGGGAGCCCGTTCGGCCTGACCCACTCGGTCAGCCAGGGGATCATCAGCGCCCGCAGCCGCCATATGGACGAGCTTCAGGACGTCGAGAACCAGGACTTCCTCCAGACCGACGCCGCGATCAACCCCGGCAACTCGGGCGGGCCGCTCGTCAACATGCTGGGCGAGGTCGTCGGCATCAACAACTCGATCGCCAGCAGCCACGGCGGCAACGAGGGGGTCGGCTTCAGCATCCCGATCAACCTCGCCCGCTGGATCATGAACGAGCTGATCGTCCACGGCCGGGTCGCCCGGGGCGGCCTCGGCGTGGTCCTCGACCCCGACTTCCGGCCCGAGAAGGCCGTCGAACGCGGGCTCGATCGGCCTCGAGGCGCCCTCATCGAACGGGTCAGCCCGGACTCGCCGGCGTCGCGGGCGGGCGTCCGCGACGGTGACGTCGTGCTCCAGTTCGGCGGGGCCGCGATCCTTGACCTGAATCACCTGATCAACGCCGTCTCCATGTCGCCGATCGGCCAGCCCGCCGACCTGGTCGTCTGGCGCGACGGCCGGGAGGCGAAACTGCAGGTCACCGTCGCCGATCGCGAGCGCACGCTGGGGCCGCCCGTCGATCGGACCGAGGCCGCCCGCCAGGGCCGGTCCAAGGACCGCCCGGTCGGGCCCACGAGCCTGGCGCTGGGGCTGGAGCTAATGAGCCTCGACGGCGACCTGGCCGTCGGCCACGGCCTGCCCAAATCGTCCCGCGGGGCCCTGGTGGTGGCCGTCGAGGCCGAGAGCCCGTTCGCGCCCCTCTGCCGGGTCGACGACGTCATCTCGGCGATCAACGACCAGCCGATCCAGACCGCCGAGGAGGCCGTGCGGTTCCTCGCCCACGAGGACGCCGCGCCGCTCATCATCAGCCTCGACCGCGCGACGAACGGCCGCGTCGAGCGCCACGTGATCCGGGTCCCCTGACGCATGGAAGCCTCCGAAACGCTCACGACGGCGATCGAAACCCTGGCCGCGGGTCGTCCTCTGGACGCTGGGGAGACTCGGCGGGCGGTCGAGGCGATCCTCGACGGCCGGGTCGGCGACGTCGAGACCGCGGCCTTCCTGACCGCCCTGCACATCAAGGGCGAGACGGGCGATGAACTGCTCGGGGCCGTTCAGGCGATCCGAGAACGGATGATCCCGTTCGACGCGGGCCGGGTCGACGCGATCGACACCTGCGGCACGGGCGGCGACCGCGCCGGAACCGTGAACATCTCGACCGGGGCGGCCGTGGTCGTCGCCGCCTGCGGGGTCCCGGTGGTCAAGCACGGCAACCGCGCCGCGTCGGGGAAGTCGGGCAGCTCCGACGTCTTGATGGAACTCGGCGTGTCGGTCGAGGCGGACCCCGCCGTCCTTCGTTCGGCGCTCGACGAGCTTGGCGTCGCCTTCCTCTTCGCCCCTCGGTTCCATCCCGGCCTGCGGGGGGTCGCCCCGATCCGCCGCCGGCTCCCCTTCCGAACCGTCTTCAACCTGGTGGGGCCGCTCTGCAACCCGGCCTCGCCGCCGTTACAGCTCGTGGGCGTGCCCGACCCCGGCAACGCCCGCCGGATGGCCGAAGTCCTGGCGCGGACGCCGACGACCCGCCGCGCGGCCGTCGTGCGCGGGGCCGACGGCCTCGACGAGGTGACCCTGAGCGGCCCGACGGAGGTCCTGCTCGTCGAAAACGGCCGGATCTCGAGCCTCGCCTGGCGGCCGGACGATTTCGGGCTCCCCGAGACGAGTGCCGACGGCCTGGGCGTCGACGGCCCGGCGGAGAGCGCCTCGCTGCTACGCCAGGCCTTCGCGGGCGAGCCTGGCCCGGTGCGGCTCTATCTCCTCGCCAACGCCGCCGCCGCGCTCTGGACGGCCGAGGGCGTTTCGTTGCGCGACGCCGTCGCCCGCGCCGCGGAGGCGCTCGACTCGGGACGCGCCGCCAGGCTGCTGGAACGCTGGGCGATCCGGACTCACGAACCGTTGTGACGCCGGCCGTCGGGCTGGGAGCGTTCCATCCACAGCTCTTCGAGGACCGTATAGCCGGCCTCGTCGAGGCCCAGGGCCCGGTACGCGTCGCGGGCGCGATGGTTCTCGTCCTCGACGTAGAGGCGGATGCCGATGACGTCGCCGGCGGCCAGGGCCTCGTCGCGGATACGCCGATAGAGGGCCTTGAAGACGCCCTGGCCCCGGTGTTCGGCGTCGATGTAGACGCTCTGCAGCCACCAGAGCCAGCCGTTGCGCCAGTCGCTCCACTCACGGGTGATCGCCGTCTGGCCGATCACCCGGCCGTCGCGGTCCGCCGCGATCCAGTAGCGGAGGCGGTCGGGATCGGCGAGGGCGCGCGCGACGCCGTCGCGGAGGATCGCGGGGTCGAGGACCTTGTCCTCGGTCTCGTGGGCGAGCCGTCCGTTGAAGTCCACGATGGCGTCGAGGTCGGCGGCCGCGGCGTCGCGGATCGAGAAGTTCGAGGTCGGGCGGGCGTCCATCAGTGACGGTCGCTCCGGCGGTCGCGGGCGCGTCGGCTGGCTTCCTGAAGGACCCCACGCTCCTCGTCCGTCAGCCCGTCGCCCCCCTCGCGCGCGATCTTGGCGAGGACCTCGTCGAGCCGGGCGTCGAGTTGCTCCGCGGGCAGGACGTTGGCGGACGGCGCCAGGGCCCCGACCGTCTCGCCCGCACTACGCGTCGGCACGGGGGTGCGCGGCCGGGTCGACTCGTAGCGCGGCGGCGTGACGACCTTGAGGCGGGGTCGGCCGATCCTCCCGGCCGTCAGCCGCGACCAGCGGAGGTCGAAGTGCTTGAAGGCCAGGGCGAAGGCCGCGCCGGCGAGGTGCGACTCGAACGCCACCGGGCCGCCCCGACCGTCGACCACCATCGGCCAGACGAGGTAGATCGTCAGCACGAGCCACATCGGCATCGGCACGAGGATGAACAGAATCTCGCGGCGCGGGTAGTAGAGGGTGTAGAGCGTCAGCACGGCCATGACCGCCCCGGAGGCACCGATCATGTAGCTCGGGCCGGACGTGAAGGCCTGCACGACGGCCCAGCAGAGCGTGCTGACGATCGCCGAGGCCAGGTAGAAGGCGAGGAAGTCGCGGCTGCCGTAGAGCGACTCCATCTCCCGGCCCACGAACCACAGGAACAGCATGTTCCCGAAGATGTGCCAGAGGGTCCTCTGGTCGTGCAGGAAGGTGGCCGTCAGCAGCTCCCAGACCCGGCCCTTCTGGAAGATCCCCTCGGGCGAGGCGGCGAGCCAGTCGCGGACGAAGGCCGGGTCGACGTGGAAGGCGCGCTCGATCAGGAAGACGGCCACGTTGATGAGGATGAGCGCGGTGCACCAGGGGGCCGTCCCCCCGAACCAGGCGGGACCGCTCTTCTCGCCACGATAATACTCGCGGTCGTAAATCCCCATCTTGGCTCCGCTCCCGGGAAAGGGGACGATCGGCCGCGGTCGGATCGCGTCGGGAAACGGCCGAGGGCCTCGAAATCATCATCGGGACGGCGGCGGGAACTGTCAACGGCTGGCGCGGCGGGTCGAGCAGGGGGGCGGCCCCGGCGGTTCGAGGGCGCCCGTCCGGGCCGAGAGGGTCCGATCGAGGGCGGCGGTCGGATCAGTCGAGCTCGAGGGCGGCGATGGCCTCGTTGCGGGTGTCGTAGATCGGCCAGACGATGTCGAGCGAGGTCACCCGGAGCAACTCGCGGGTCCGCGGGGTCACGCCCGAGAGCGCCATCGAACCGCCGTTGGCGGAGGCCAGCTTCCAGGTGCGGATCAGGAGCGCCAGGAACATCGACCCGAAGTAGTTGACCCGGCTGAGGTCGAAGACGATCAGGGGATCGTCCTGCCTCTTGATCGGCTCGAGGATCAGTTCGGCGGCCTGCTCTTCCAGGCGGAACGACAGCTTCTCCAACGCGGGGGTCGCCGTGATGACGGTCACGTCGCCATGACGCTCGATCGTGAAGGCCTCGTCGGTCATGTTGGTTTTCTTGGTGACCATCTGTGGGCGCTCGCTTCGATGAGGTGCCGAATCAAGCCGAGACGTGGGGGACGACCTGCAAGGTCTGCCCCCCTAGCCTAGGGTTTCGCCCCTGCCGGAGCAAGGTCGAAGGCGGCCGACCGGCGGCCCGTCGCCGTCGCGGACCGGCCCGCCGCGGCGGCGCCGGGCGGGCTCGGATGGTCGGGAAGGCGGCCGGCTCAGGCCGACGGGCGGCAGTTCGAGAAGGCGCGGACCACCTCGTAGAGGTCGCCGCTGACGAGCATCTCGTCGTTCTCGAAGTCGCGGAGCCAGACGTAGTTGTCGCGATACGCCTGGGCCAGCAGGGGATACAGGTCGCAAAGCCGGATGGGGATGGACGGAGCCTCGGCCTCTTGGGTGTCTTCCTCGGGGTACGGGAAGAGTCGCAGACGTGCGGTCGCCATCGATTTTCGTCCTCCGTGCATTCCCACGGGCCGGGAGCCGATCGGTCCCAGGGCCGCTACATGATCCGCTCGAGGGCCGAGCACGAGTCCGGGGCGCGTCGGCGAGACGTGATCTCGACCCGCCCGGCTCGATCCTGACCGGTTCATCCATCGGCGCGCGACGGGGCGCGACATCAGGAAAAACGACGCAGCGTCTTTCGGAGGCCCCCGGACGAGTGCTTTCTCGTTTTGGCCTCTTCGCGCGGAAGGTCCGTCTGCTATAGTCGATGGGCCGACTCGAACGGCGATCCGCGGCCTCTGCAGACCGGGAACGCTCCGCTCGGCCCCGCACGGATCCCACACCTTTGCAAAGGCCCCTCTGCGTGAAGGCTCCTCGAAGCGGAGTGAATCGTCGCGACCTCATGCGGCTGCGGCGGCTGGGCTCGGAGACGCCCCGCGGCACCGCCGAGGCCCCCGGCGCGACCGACCTGCTCCGCATCCACCGCCCGGGAATGGGCTCGGCCTTCGAAATCCGCCTCGGCGCCCGCGTCCCCGGCGCCGTGGAACTGGCCGGCCGCGCGCTCGACCGGGTCGAGGCCCTGGAAGTCCAGCTCACGATCTATAGCGACGATTCCGAGGTCAGCCGCCTCAACCGCACGGCCCACGCCGGCCCGGTCGCGGTCGAATCCGGCCTCTTCGCCCTCCTCGAACGCGCCCGCGCCCTCTCGGAATGGAGCGGAGGGGCCTACGACGTCACGGCGGGCGCCCTGTCCCAGGCCTGGGGTTTCGTCCGCGGCCCCAGACGCGTGCCATCCGAGGCCGAACGGACCGAGGCCCTGGCTCGGTCGGGCTGGCGCAAGCTGCGGCTCGACCGCGAACGGCGGACCGTCGCGTTCGACGTCGAGGGGATGGTGATCAACCTCGGCAGCATCGGCAAGGGGTTCGCGATCGACCGCGCGGTCGACGTTATCCGGAGCCACTGGCTGCCGACCTCGGCGCTGGTGCACGGCGGCCGGTCGAGCCTCTTCGCGCTGGGGTCGCCGCCGGGACGGTTCGCCGACCGCTGGGAGATCGCCCTGCGGAACCCGTTCGACGACGAGACGCCCCTGGGCGTCTTCCGCGTCCGGAACCGCGCGATCGGCACCTCGGGCGGCGCCTTCCAGCGGTTCGAGGCCGACGGCCGGACCTACGGCCACATCCTCGACCCCCGCACCGGTGAGCCGGCCGCGGGGCCGGCGAGCGTGACCGTCCTCGCCCCCGACGCCGCCGAGGCCGACGCGCTCTCGACGGCCCTGTACGTGATGGGACCCGAGGCCGCCCGCGACCTGGTCGCCCGCCGCCCCGAGGTCGGAGTCGTGTTCGTGGAGGAGGGCCCGGCCGACCGCAGCCCGCGCGTCGTCGCGATGGGGCTCGGCCCCGGCGATTACGCCTCCTCTTGACAGCCCATGCCTGGTGATGAGAGAGAAAGGAGGCGTCCCCTGAACGCCGCCAGACGCTATCAGATAGGGTTCCTCGGGGCGCTCTTCCTCGTCCTGCTCCGGGTCGCGATCGGCTGGCATTTCCTGACCGAAGGCGTCAAGAAATACGAGGCCGGCGAGCACGGCAAGCCCTTCTCGGCCGAGATCTACCTCAAAAACGCCAACGGCCCGTTCGCCCCCTACTTCCGCGGGATGCTGCCCGATCCCAACGGCCTCGACCTGCTGGAGCCCGAGCGGCTCAAGAAGTCGTGGACCGACATGGTCGGCGGGATCGGCCGCCACTACGACTTCGACGAGGACCAGAAGGGGCAGGCCAAGAAGCTCCTCGACGACGCCGGCGTGTGGGCCGACTACTGGTTCCACAACCCGACGAACGTCCAGGGCCGCGAGAAGTACTACCACGACCTCCGCGAGGCCATGCTCGTCGAGCGCGACCCGAAGTCGATGTCGTTCCAGCTCGAACGCGCCTGGGACGCCCGCAAGACGCTCGACGGCGAGAAGAAGACCCTCACCGCGCCGATCGTGGCGCAGGGCGAGGACCTCAAGGCCGCCGTGATCGGCCTCGCCACGTCCGACCAGAAGCAGGCGCGGCTCGCGAGCTGGGAGTTCCCCTGGCTCAAGTCGAAGCTGCCGACCTCGGCGGCCAACGCCTACGACGGCTGGCGGCTTCGAAAGGCCGAATATCAGGGGCCGACGACCTTTCTGGACGTGGCCAACGTACTGACGATGTACGGCCTGATCCTGATGGGGGTCTGCCTCATCCTGGGCTTCCTGACGCCGTTCTCGGCCCTCTGCGCGGCGGCCTTCCTGGCGATGATCTACTTCTCCATGCCCCCCTGGCCCGGGCTGCCCGACAACCCGAAGGTCGAGGGCAACTACTTCATCGTCAGCAAGAACCTCATCGAGCTGATCGCCTGCCTGCTGATCGCCGCCACCCCGAGCGCCCACTGGGTGGGGCTCGACGCCCTCTTCTTCGGCGCACGCCGCCGCCGCCGCCTGGCCCGTCGCGAAGGCCTGATCGAGGCTTCCGACGACGCCGAGTACGCCGCCGACTCCCGCAAGACCGAAACCGCCCGACTCGCGAGCCGACCCTAAAGACGCCTACCCCTTCGAGAGGAGCCTGGGATGACCAATCTGACCGCCGAACAGCGCCTTCTAGGCCGCGAGAACGCCAACCGGGCCCTGGGCATGAGCCGCCGCGACTGGCTGGCCGCCGCCGTCGCCGCCCCCGCGATGGGCGCCTATTATTTCGGCTACAAGAACGGCCTGGGTGACAAGCCGCCGGTCAAGGCGGCGATCATCGGCACCGGCGACGAGGGTTGCCAGGCCATGATCCGCTTCCACAACCGCGACTACATGAACTTCATCGGCTTCTGCGACATCCGCCCTTCGCAGCAGGAGCGGGCCCGCAAGGAGTTCACCAACCACAAGCAGTACACCGAGGGCGACGTCAAGGCGATCAAGCAGTATCAGAACAAGGAGGAGATGTACGCCGACCCGGACGTCGAGGTCGTCGTCATCGCCCTGCCGCTCTGGCTGCACGCCCCCGTCGCCATCGAGGCCATGAAGGCCGGCAAGCACGTCTTCACCGAGAAGCTGATGGCCCACTCGATCGCCGAGTGCAAGGAGATGTGCCGGGTCGCCCGCGAGACCAACAAGCTGCTCGCCGTCGGCCACCAGCGGCACTACTCGGCCCTCTACGACAACGCCAACTTCCTGCTCAATAACGGCGTGCTCGGCGACGTCCGCCACATCCGGGCCCTCTGGCACCGCAACAACGCCCAGCCCCGCGTCCAGAAGGACAAGGCCGGCAACCCGGTCTATGACACCACCACGGGCCTCCCCCAGTACATGCACGACGAGAAGGGGAACCTGATCTACCAGGACTCCTGGAAGCGGATCCCCCCCGACGCCGACAAGAACATCGACTACGCCGCCCTCGGCTACAAGAGCCTCGACGAGCTGATCAACTGGCGGCTCTACAGCCGCACCGGCGCGGGCCTGATGGCCGAGCTGGGCAGCCACCAGCTCGACGCCTGCTCGATCTTCCTGGGCAAGCGGCACCCGATCGCCGTCACCGGCGTCGGCGGCACCTACTTCTACAAGGACGGCCGCGAGGCCGACGACCACGTCTTCACCATGTTCGAGTTCCCGGGCTCGGACGAGAAGGACCGGATCGTCGTCACCTACTCCTCGATCAACACCAACTCGTTCGACGGCTACGGCGAACAGGTGATGGGGTCGAAGGGGACGATGATCGTCGCCGGCGAGAAGGAGATCCTCCTCTATAAGGAGGCCGGCGCCGCGACCCTCTCGAAGACGACGAGCGTCACCGTCGAGACCCAGAACAAGAAGCCCGTGCTGGAGACCAGCCCCAGCACCGCCGGCCCCAGCGCGGCGACCTCGATCGGCGGCCTGGCGACGGCCGACCCGTCGCGCGGCTACCGCGAGGAGCTGGAGCACTTCGCCTACTGCATCCGCCACGGCGACGCCTCCAACTACCACGCCGACGCGGAGCACCAGCCCCGCTGCCGCGGCGAGGTCGCCCTGGCCGACGCCGTCATCGCCCTGACCACGAACATCGCCATGCATCAGAACCGCCGGATCGAGTTCGATCCCAAGTGGTTCGACTACGCCGCCGACGACACGCCCGACGGCTCCACCGTCGTCGCCAACCGCGGCTGATCCGCCCTCGCGGCGGGCGGAGGCTCCCCCTCCGCCCGCCGATCGCCTCCCCTCCTCTCCCGGCCCCACCGGCCCGGCGGCCCTCCTCCCACACCGAGCCGACGTCGTCTCGCGTCCTCCCGTCACGTCCGAAAAGCCAGGCTCCCATCGAGGGCCCTTCCATGCAGTCCACCGCCGTCCCCGCCGCGGCCGACGCCGCGCGCGGGACCGCCCGCGTGCAGCTCCCCGAGGCGGAAGTCGAGCTTCCCATCGTCGTCGGGTCGGAGGGCGAGCACGGCGTGAACATCGGCCGGCTGCGCGACCAGACCGGCTACATCACCGTCGACCCAGGCTTCGGCAACACCGCCGCGTGCAACAGCGCGATCACGTTCATCGACGGCGAGGAGGGGATCCTCCGCTACCGCGGCTACCCGATCGAGGAGCTGGCCGAGAAGAGCAGCTTCGTCGAGGTCGCCATGCTCCTGATCTTCGGCCAGCTGCCGGCCAAGGCCGACGTCGAGCGCTTCCGGGGGATGCTCACCGACGAGCAGCTACTCCACGAGGGGATGCGCTACCACTTCGAGGGCTTCCCGTCGCACGGCCACCCGATGGCGATGCTCTCGGCCATGATCAACGCCTGCGGATGCTACCATCCCGAGCTGTTGTCCTCCGAGATGGACGACGAGCGGCTGCTGCGGGCCACCGCGACCCTGATGAGCAAGGTCTGCACGATCGCGGCGTTCAGCTACAAGATGACGAAGGGCCAGCGGATGGAATATCCCGACCCCTCGCTCAGCTACTGCCGCAACTTCCTGCACATGATGTTCTCGATGCCGCACCGACGATATGAGCCGCCGCTCCAGGTGGTCCGGGCGCTGACGAAGTTCCTGATCCTCCACGCCGATCACGAGCAGAACTGCTCGACCTCGACCGTGCGGATGGTGGGGTCTTCCGGGGCCAACGTCTTCGCGTCGGTCTCCTCGGGCGTCTGCGCCCTGTGGGGCCCGCTCCATGGCGGCGCCAACATGGCCGTCATCGAGATGCTCCAGCAGATCCACGACGGCGGCGACGACCCCCGCTCGGTCGTGGCCAAGGTGAAGGACCGCAAGTTCCGGCTGATGGGCTTCGGCCACCGGGTCTACAAGAACTTCGACCCCCGCGCCAAGATCCTCGAACAGACCTGCAGCGAGCTGTTCGACACCCTGGGCGTCTCCGACCCCTTGCTCGACATCGCCCGCGAGCTGGCCGCGATCGCGCTCACGGACGACTACTTCCTGGAGCGGAGGCTCTACCCCAACGTCGACTTCTACTCGGGGATCATCCTCCGCGCCCTCGGCATCCCGCTGAACATGTTCACCGTCATGTTCTCGATCGGCCGCGTCCCGGGCTGGATCGCCCACTGGTACGAACTCTACCGCGACCCCGACCGCCGCATCTGCCGCCCCCGCCAGATCTACACCGGCTCGGGCAAGCGCGAGTACGTCCCGATCGCGTCCCGCGGCTGTTGATCCGTGCAACGCGGCTGCAACTCACGGCCTTCCCCCGCGAGGGGGGGGAAAGCCGTCGTCGACGTCGAACGACTCTTCGCTCACTCCACGTCGAGCGCAGTGACGACGATCACTTCGAGCGTCCGCGGGCCGTGCACCCCTTCGACGCGATTCAATTCGATGTCGGAGGTGGCCGAGGGCCCGGAGATGAACGTGATCGGCCGATCCGGCGACTCGGCGGCGGACTGCAGCTTCACGACGGCCTCGGGGACGAGGCCGACGACCTGCTCCTGGAAGGTCACGCAGAGGTGGTAGTCGGGGACCAGGCTGATCGCGCGTCGGCCCTGGCCGGGCCCGCTGTCGAGCACGACGGTCCCGGTCTGCGAGATGCCCAGGGCGCATGCGGTCAGCACGCCGTCGCTGTGCTCCAGCTCGTCGTTGGACAGTCCGGGCTCGGCGATCAGCGTCACGCCGGCCGGCGCCCAGCCTTCGGGGAGGTCCGCCGGCACGACGAGGCGGGATACGTTCCGGGCGGCGCAGGACGCCGCGATCGCGGCGGCGAGGCCCTCGACGCGCGTGACCTTCACCTTCGCCTTGTACTCGCGGACCCGCTCGATGAAGCGTTCGAGACGCTCGCGCTCGGGGGCGTGGTCGACGTGCTCGTACGAGCGGTCCACGGCGACGTCTTCCGGGCGCTCGGAGGCGGGGACGTCTTTCAGGGCGGCCCGGATGCGGTTCAAGACGGTTTCTCGCGACGACGTCACGGCCGGGTCTCCTCGCGGGGGGGCAGCTTGGGCTTCACGGTCCGCTCGCGCTCGGCCCACCACTCGCGGAAGGTCTGCTGGGCGACGGGGTAGACGTCGCGGACGGCCGTCCAGCCGCCGAGGCTGCCGGGGAGCCTGTCGATCACCCCGTTCTTGACGACGAGCTTCTGGCCCAGCCGGCCGAGCTTCTGCATCGCCGCGTAGCGCCGCGGCGTCGAGAAGACCTTGGCGAGGCCCTGCATCGACACGTTCTCGGGCGAGAGGCGGCCGAGGAAGGATTCTTGCTTCTTCCGGACGACCTGGCCGCGGAGGTGGAGCAGGACCTCGGGGATGTTGATCTTCACCGGGCAGACCTCGTAGCAGTAGCCGCAGAGCGACGAGGCGTACGGGAGCGAGCCGGCGTTTTCGACGCCCACGAGCTGGGGCGTCAGGATGGCGCCGATGGGGCCGGGGTAGACCGAGTTGTACGCGTGGCCGCCGGTCCGCTGGTAGACGGGGCAGACGTTGAGGCAGGCTGAGCAGCGGATGCACTGGAGCGCCTGGCGGCCGATCCGGTCAGCGAGGACCTTGGTCCGGCCGTCGTCGAGCAGGACCAGGTGGAACTCGTCGGGCCCGTCGCCCGGCGGGGCCAACCCGGTCCAGAACGAGGTGTAGGGGTTCATGCGCTCGGCCGTGCTCGAACGCGGCAGGAGCTGCAGGTAGACCTCCAGGTCGCGCCAGGTCGGGATGAGCTTCTCGACGCCCATCACCGAGATCAGGACTTTCGGCAGGGTCAGGCACATCCGGCCGTTCCCCTCGGACTCGACGATGCAGACGGTCCCGGTCTCGGCCACGCCGAAGTTGACCCCGCTGATCGCGACCGGGACGGTGAGGAACTTCTTCCGCAGGTGGGTGCGGGCGGCGGCGGCGAGGGCCTTGGGGTCGTCGCTGAGGCCTTCGGTCCCCTCCAGGGTGCGGCGGAACAGCTCGCGGATCTCGGCGCGGCTCTTGTGGATGGCGGGGACGAGGATGTGCGAGGACCGCTCGTCGGCGAGCTGGATGATCAGCTCGGCCAGGTCGGTCTCATACGCCGCGATCCCCTCGCGGGCGAGGGCCTCGTTGAGGCCGATCTCGTCGGTGGTCAGCGACTTGATCTTCACGACCTCGCGGGCGCCGTGGGACTTGACCAGGCCGGCGACGATCCGGTTGGCGTCCTCGGCGTCGGCCGCCCAGTGGACCTTGCCGCCGACCCGGGCGACGCTCTCTTCGAGCTGGATAAGGTACTTGTCCAGGTGCCGGAGCGTCCGATCCTTGATGGCCCGGCCGGCCTCGCGGAGCGCCTCCCAGTCGGGCATCTCGTCGACGACCTTCGTCCGCTTGCCGCGGATGGTGGTGGTCGCCTTGCCCATGTTGAAGCGGAGCTGGGTGTCGCCCAGCGAGAGCCTCGCCGCGTCCTCGAAGGCCATGGCCGGCCGCTTGGTGGGCAGCGGGGGGACGCCCTCGCGCGACATCAGCTCGGCGTTGGTGGTCGGGTCGTGTCGGGCCATGATCAGGAATTCCTTTCGGCGGCCGCCGTCGCCGCCGCGACGCCCACGGCCGGCATACCTTCCTCGGTGCAGGCCAGGATCTCGGCCAGGTGGATCGGGTTGACCCCCGTCCGCTGGCGGTGGAGGCCGCCGCCGATGTGCATCAGGCACGAGTTGTCGGCCGACGCGCAGTACTCGGCGCGGGTGTCCAGGACGCAGCGGATCTTGTCCGACAGCATGGCGATCGACGTGTCCGCGTTCTTGACCGCGAACGTGCCGCCGAACCCGCAGCACTCGTCGGCCTTGGGCAGCTCGACCAGGTCGATCCCGCGCACCTTGCGGAGCAGCCGCTGCGGCGCGTCGCCGATGTGCAGCATCCGCATCGAGTGGCAGGTCGTGTGGAAGGTGACGCGGTGCGGGAAGTAGGCCCCGACGTCCTCGACGCCCAGCTCGTTCACGAGGAACATCGACAGCTCGAAGACCCGGGGGGCCAGGGCGGCGACCTCGCGGCGGAGCGTCTCGTCGCCGAACTCCTCGGCGACCCGGGCGTAGACCTCTTGCACCATGCTCACGCACGAGGCCGACGGCGAGACCACGACCTCGGCGTCGCGGAAGACCTCGACGAAATGCCGGACCATCGGCAGGGCCTCGCGCTGGTAGCCCGAGTTGTAGTGCATCTGGCCGCAGCACGTCTGCCCCATCGGGAACGCGACCGTGTGGCCGAGCCGTTCGAGCAGGGCGACCATGGCCTTGCCGGTGCCGGGGAACAGGGTGTCGTTGAAGCAGGTGATGAACAGCGAAACATGCATCGGCGCCGACCTCTGGCGGACCCGCGGCGGCCGGAGGGGCTCGCGACGCCGGGCCGAAAGGCCGACCGCTCATCCCGCGAGTCGCGAACTGGGTCGAGTATATCGCGCCGGGGCCGGCGAGGGCGACCGGGGCCCGGCCTCGCCCCGGCTCAGGACGCCTCGGCCGAACGCCCGGGACGCGACTCGGCCTCGGCCTCCGGCCGGATCGGTTCGATCCGGATCCGCCGCACGCGGGTGGGGTCGGCCTTGAGCACGGTGAAGCGATGGCCCTCGATCTCGACGTAGTCCCCCTTGTGGGCCAGGCGGCCGAGCAGGTCGAGGATCAGGCCGCCGGCGGTCTCGGCGTCGGTCTCCGGCAGCTTGACGCCGACGGCCTCTTCGAGGCGGTCGAGCGGGCAGGACGCCTCGACCTCGAAGACGCCCTCGCCAAGCGGCGTGACGTCGGGGGACTCGCGGTCGAACTCGTCCTGGATCGGCCCGACCAGCTCCTCCAGGACGTTCTCCAGCGTGACCATGCCGACCACGCTGCCGTACTCGTCGAGGAGCATCGCCAGGTGGACCTTGTTGCGCTGGAACTCCAGCAGGAGCTGGTCCAGACGCAGGGTGACGGGCAGGTAGGGGGCCTTGCGGGCGAGCTGACGGAGGTCGACCCGGCCGGTCTGGAAGCCGCCGCTGCGGAAGACGTCCTTGACGTGGATCATGCCGATCACGGAGGTCAGGTCGTCCTCGCAGAGCGGGTACCGCGTGTGTCCCGCCTGGCGGGCGAGCTTGAGGTTCTCTTCCAGGGGCCGCGACAGGCTCATGTAGACGATGTCGGGGCGGGGGATCATGACCCGCCGGGCGGTCTTCTCTTCGAGGGTCAGCACGTTCTCGATCATCATCCGCTCGGAGCGCGAGAGGTGGCCCCCCTCGACGCTCTCGGCCAGGATGTGGCGGATCTCCTCGTCGGTGTGCGTGATCTCCTCGGCGCTCCCCCCGCCCAGGCCCAGGACCTTGAGCGTCAGGTTGCTGAGGGTGTTGAGCAGCCAGATCGCCGGCCAGAAGACGTAGGCGAGCAGCACGAGCGGCGGCGCGGTCACCAGGGCCACCACCCTCGGCAGCCGGATCGCCAGCGTCTTGGGCGCCTGCTCGCCCAGGGCCATGTGCAGGAACGTGACGAAGGTCAGCGAGAGGATCGGCACCAGGGCGATCGACATCCCGCCGACGGCCAGCCGCGAATGAGCCAGCCCGACCATCGCCAGGATGTGCTCCATGAGCGGGTCGATCCACTTCTCGATCGCCCGCCCCAGCGCGAGGCTCGCGACCGTGATGCCGATCTGCGAGGCCGACAGGTAGAGGTCCAGCCGGTCGAGCGCCTTGCTCGTCAGCCGGGCGGCCCAGTTCCCCTGCTCGGCGAGCTGATCGATCTGGCTGGTCCGGACCTTCACCAGCGCGAACTCGGCCGCGACGAAGTAGGCGTTGACCAGGATCAGGCCCGAGATGATGAAGAAATGGGACGTCTCCATGGCGAGCTTGCCGGGTCCTGCTGTTGAGGATTGGGTGGCGTGTCGGAGGGCGATTCGGACGCGGACAGGGGATTCTAACCGATCGCGCCCGCCCTGACACTCTCGAATTCCGTGCCACGCCTGAGCTTGCGGCGGGCCGGAAATCGGGGCGACAGGTCCCGGCGATTCTGCTAAAGTCTCGGCCTGAAGATGACGGAGGCCCCGCTGACGCCTCGGCGTCCGGGGGCGTTCCCGTCTCTTGCTCGAAGGATCGGGCCAGGATCGCGAACGCTCATGGAGGAGTGCGCCGCATGGATGCTCACAGCGCTCGGTCTTCGTCCCCCCGCTCGATCGTCGCCCTGCTGCTGGGCGTCTCGCCCCTCCTCTGCGGCGCATCGCACCAGACGACCAACTTCGTCGTCGAGGCCCCGACCCGCGAGGTCGCCCGCAAGGTCGGCGAGCACGCCGAGGAATGCCGGCGGACCATCGCCAAGGCCTGGCTGGGCCGCGAGCTGCCCGACTGGGCCGTCCCCTGCCCGGTGAAGGTCAAGCTGACGGGCGGCGAGGCGGGGGGGCTCACCTCCTTCGGCTTCGACCACGGCCACGTCAGCGACCAGAACATGGTCGTCGAGGGCCGCCTCGACCGCATCCTCGCCTCGGCCCTCCCCCACGAGGTCACGCACACCGTCTTCGCCGCCTTCTTCGGCGGCCCCATGCCGCGCTGGGCCGACGAGGGCGCCTCGCTCCTCAGCGAGGACGAGCGCGAGCGCAAGCGGCACGACCAGATCGCCCTCGACCTGCTGGCGCGTCGGGGCGAGATCGGCCTCGGCGAGCTGTTCCGGATCGATGAGTACCCGAAGGACCTCATGTCCTTCTACGGACAGGGCTACTCGATCTCGCGGTTCCTGATCGAGATCGGCGGCCGCCCCCGTTTCCTGCGGTTCGTCCGCGACGGCCTGGAATCGGGCTGGGACGGCGCGACCCTCGACCACTACGGCTTGGCAGACGTCCGCGAACTCGACCGCGCCTGGCGCTCCTGGCACCGCGGCCTCCTCGCCAACCGCAACGCCCCCCCCGCGAACGAAGCCGTCCTCGCCTACGGCGAACCCGTCGACGCTCTCCCGAGCCGGAATCCCCGTCCGTGAGCTGACGGCTCGCGGCGTTCATGATCCCCGTTGAGCACGATCAACGCGGCGGCACGTCCTTTTCCCGCGAGGGGAGAAGGACGATTCGAGCGGGTAATGCGAGACGGGGATACGGACGGGGGCCTCGCGAACTCCGACGACCCTCATCCGCCGCTGCGCGGCGCCTTCTCGCGGCGGGAGCAGGATTCGTGCCGGTTTTTCGTCTCCGCGATGCACACTCGGGCCATATTCTCAGAATAGGGGCCCGTGCGTATTGCCGCGATTTCCGGAGATCCGATCGATATAGAAACCTTCCTCTTTTCGATAACGAAAAACGACGACCGAAGCCAATTCCTGGGTCAGACGTCTGGTCGTAAAGCATTATTCGATAGTTATTTGCGTTCGGAGGCCTGGCAGTCCGGTTCGAAGAGCGAACCCGAACCGAACCCACATCGAAGCCAGATCGAAGCCGAGCGTCGAAACGGCCTGGTTTTCAGCCGATGTAGCCCAGGCCGCGGAGCCGTTCGCGGACCAGTTCGTCGTCGTCGATCGCATCGCCCGGGGGGGGCTCGGTGGGGAGCCGACCTTCGAGGATGTTGCGACCCTGGGCGTCGGGCAGGGGGGGGTGGCCGGCGAGTTCGAGAAGGGTCGGGGCGATGTCCAGGAGGCGGGCGCCTTCGACTTCGCCGACCGGCGGGACCTGGGGGCTCGCCAGGATGAAGGCACCATGATGGACGCGGTCGCCCTTGTCGTCGGCGGGGTCGCCCTCGCGGATCTGCGACGACGGCTCTGAGGCGCCGCCGAAGGACCGCCCGGCGCGGGCGTCTTGGACCGAGACGACCAGGACGACCGTGTCCTCGGTCAGGAGATCCAGCACCTTAGCCAGCTCCTCATCGAGGTGCAGGTAGTAGTCGCGGACGACCTCGGCGGACGGGCCCTCGGCGTCTTGGACGCGCCCAAAGGCGCGCTGGATCCAGTCCAGGCCGAGCTCCACGAAGTGGAAGTAGTCCCAGGGCTCGTTCTCCATGAGGTGCCGTACGACCGTGAACTGCTTGCGGCTCACGGCCAGGATCTTGTGGCTCAGCCCTGCCTCGTCGTCGGTCCGGAAGTCTCTGGGGTCGACGGCATAGGTCCCGACGAGCTTCTCGATCGCGGTCGCGACCTCGGGCGGATGCGTGAGTGTCCCGTCGACCGCGTCGGGCGGGGGGAGGCAGCAGACCGAGATGCCGTCCACCGGCCTCGGAGGATATCCGGGGGGCACGTCGACGAGGATCGACCGGCCCCCCTCCTTCGCGACCTGCTCCCACATGGTCGGAGCCTGGAACGACCGCGCGTCGACGAGCTGCGTCTCGTGGTCGTGTCGGTTGCGGGAGCCGTAGAAGCCCAGAGAGCCGGGATCTTGCCCGGTGGCCAGGCACATCCAGGCCGGGGCAGAGCCGGGAGCGAGGACGTTATCCAGGCGGCCGTAGCAGCCGATCTCCATCAGGCTCCGGATCGTGGAGAGCCGTTCGTCGCCGAGCAGGATCTCGGGCGCGGCGCCGTCGAGACCGATGACCAGGATCTTCATGGCCGGAGCGTTCTCCCTTCCATCAGCGGGCCCTTGTCGGTCCCGAGGGCGTCGAGGATCGTGGGGGCCAGGTCGACCAGGCTCGCGCCCTCGCGTCGGAACGGCCGGTTCATGAACAGGACGCCGGGCGTCGCGGCCGGGTCGATGCAATGGTCGCCGGACCACTTCTTGACGTTGTCCTCATGGAGCGACCCCTCCGCCACGCCCCCCATCGACGACGACCACGAGATCCGGTGCCCTGGCGCGTAGTCGACGATCACGTCAGGCGCCTCGTCGACGTGCGGCCCCGCGTAAACCTGATCGCGGGGCCGGGCCGAACGGACCGCCACGCGGCCCCTTTCGTCGTCGCGGGCCCCCGAGAGCTTCTCGGCGATCGCCTGCCGCAACGCCGCGGCGTCCTCGGGCCGGACGATCCCGCGGCCCTCTCGCCCTTGCAGGTTGAGGAACAGCCCGCTCAGGCCCATCGCGTAGGCCTGGGTCCTCTCCCAGTCGATCCCTTGCAGGAATTCGCCGGCGCCGTGGCCGGGGACCAGGCCCGGCTTGAGGGTGAGGAGTCCCTCGCGCAGCAGCCAGGAGTTGAGGTGGAACTGGCGCTGGAAGCTGCTGAAGCCGTGGTCGCTGAGGACGATCAGCAGCGTCCGGTCGTCGACGTGGTCGAGCACCTGGCCGACGACCTCGTCGCCGCGTCGATAGTGGTCCTCGATCGCCCCGGCCAGGACCGGATTCGCGGGCCGGCCTCGGTTCGCGGGGTGCTCGGGCTCGCGGAATCGCCAGAGCATATGTTGGACCCGATCGGGCGTGTCGAAGAGGCAATAGAACAGGCCCGAATCGAACCGGCCCAGCTCGTGCTCCATCATCGCCCGGCGCTCGCGCCAGGCGTCCTCGCACTGGGCCAGGAACTGCTCCTCCGAGATCCGCTCGTTGATCAGGCCGTTGTGGTCCTCGACGAAGCCGGCCGTGTGGAACTTGCCGACGTCGTCGGCGAGCCGGCGAGCGAACTCGGGCGGCGCGCTGATCGGGAAGAGGGGGGCGGCAGGGTCGAAGTTGACGGGCGAGGCGTAGAGGACGATCGTCGGGTCGCGGCGGATCAGCAGGAATCGCGCGATCCCGTGCGCCGACTGGAGCGGGCCGAGCTTGAACTTGATCTTGAGCCAGTCGCTCCACTCCCCTTCGCGGACGCGCAACTCGCGCGGCTCGCCGGCCGAGCGGATCGTCAACACGCCCGTCTCGGGTTCGCGGACGAGCTGGAGGTCGACGCGGAAATCGGCGCGGGTCTTGGGATTTCGGGGACCGATCAGGTGGGTCGCGACCGGGGTCTGGCCGTCGTCGACGAGGGCGACCACGTTCTCGCTCTCGCGAGCGGCGACGTCGGTTTCAGCGGTGTAATAAGTCGACGTGCCGAAGCCGCCGCGGAGGTCGGGAACGCCCATGCCGGCGAGCAGAGAGCCCCGGAGGCGGTCGGGCGGGTAAGAGCAGGGGCAGCGGAGGATCGTCGAGGGGAGCCCGGCCGCCGAGAGGAGGTCCCACACGGTCGTCCCCCGGCGCTGGTTGACGGCGCGGGGGGGGAGCAGGGGGTTCTTCTGCTCGTAGTGGTTCAGGCCGCTGTCGATGCGATAGGTCTTCGGGTCGCGGCGGAGGAAGTCGAAGACCCCGTGGCCGCCGGGGTTGACCCCCGTGGCGAACGTCGACCAGGCGACGGGCGTCTGCGCCGGGGCGGTCGTGGCCACCCGCGCCACCCCTTCGTCGCCGGCGAGCCTCGCCAGGTTGGGCAGGGAACCCTGGGCCAGCATCGCCTCGACGACACTCGGCTCCAGTCCGTCCAGGCCGATGACCACGACCTTGCGTATCGCTGGGCTGCTCAAGACTCCGTCCCACTCCCTTCGGCCCGGCGCGGGGAATCCCCGGGCGCGAGCCCCCCCGCGAGGGCCGAGCCTACCAGGGGACTATCCCTCGGGCAAGCTCGGATCGCGGGGGGCGAAGGGCCGTCGGCCGCCGCTCAGTCCGGGGAGCCGTGGACGGCGGTTCCGGCGGCGTGGTAGTGGACCATGCCGTTGCCGTTGGCCGCGACGAGCGCCGGCTCGCCGTCGTGACGGGGCCGGGGATGTTCGTCATCGTGGTCGATCGACTCCGTCTCGCCGCTCCGCACGCGCTTCAGGTAGTCGCCGAGGCGTTCCCCGAGGACGTAATAGATCGGGATGACGAATCGGCCGAGGATGGTGGAGATGGCGATGCCGGCCGCGATCACCACGCCCAGCGAGTTCCGGCTGTAGGCGCCGGCCCCCGTCGCACGGGCCATCGGCAAGACGCCCATGACGAACGCGAACGAGGTCATCAAGATCGGCCGGAGGCGCTCGCGGGAGGCGATCATGGCCGACTCGAGGATGGTCTTGCCGTGCTTCTCGCGCTGCTCGACGGCGAACTCGACCAGGAGGATCGCGTTCTTCGTCTCCAGGCCGATGAGCATGACGAGGCCGATCTGGCCGAAGACGTCGAGCGGCATGTCGTAGAACCAGAGGCCCACGATGGCGCCGAACATGGCCAGGGGGACGGTCAGGACGATGACGGTGGGGCGGATCCAGCTCTCGTAGAGGGCCGCCATGAACAGGAAGACGCACACGACCGACAGCGTGAAGATGTAGATCGACTGGTTCCCGGTCTTCACCTCCTGGAGCGTCGTCCCCGTCCACTCGTAGCCGAAGCCCTCGGGGAGGACCTCCTCGGCGAGCTTCTGGAGGGCCTCGAGCGCCTGGCCGGAGCTGTAGCCCGGGGCCGGGTTGCCCGTCATCTTCGCCGCGGTGTAGAGGTTGTAGTGGGGGACGTCGATGGGCCCCAGGGTGTAGTGGACCTCGCCCAAACTGCTGAGCGGCACGCGCTCGCCCTTGCGGTTGAGGACGTAAAGGTTCGAGATGTCCTCGGGCTTGGTGCGGACGCCCCCCTCGGCTTGCATCAGCACGCGCCAGACCTTGCCGTAGAGGTCGAAATCGTTGATGTAGTAGGCGCCGAGGTTGACCTGGAGCGTGGCGAAGACGTCGGCGATCGGGACGTCGAGGCGGCGGGCCTTGATGCGGTCCAGCTCGAACCGGAGCTGGGGCACGCGCGACGTGTAGGTGGTGAAGACGCTGGCCAGCTCCGGCCGCTTGCGGGCGGCGTCCTGGAACTGGTCGACGACGCGCTGGAGCGCGTCCACCCCCTTGGCGGCGCGGTCCTCGATCATCAGCTCATGGCCGCCCGTCTGGCTCAGGCCCCGGATCGGCGGCGGCGTGAGGACCAGCGGCAGGGCGTTGTGGATCTCGGCGAAGAGCTGGCCCTGTAACTTCCGGGCCAGGGCGTCGGCCCGCAGCTCGGGGCTGCGACGCTCGGACCAGGGCTTGAGAGGGGTGAAGACCACTCCCGCGTTGCTCTGGGTCGTGGAGTTCATGACGTTCAGGCCGTCGAGCGCGACGACGTGCTTGATGCCGTCGAGCTTCATGGCGATGGCGGCGACCTTCTGGATCACGGCCGAGGTCACCTCGCGGCTGGTGCCGTCGGGCGTCTGGACGACCGCGATCAGGTAGCCCTGGTCCTCGGTCGGGATGAACGCCTTGGGCCGCACCGACACCATGTAGATCGTCAGGGCCAGCAGCATCACCGAGGGGACGACGATCGTCCACCAGTGCCGGGCCGTGAAGATCAGAACCGAGTCGTAAGACTCCTCGATCCACCGCATCCCGGCGTTGAACCAGCGGAAGAGGAAGAATCGGGTCTCGCCGTGCTTGGGCCGGAGGAACAGCCGGGCCATGGCCGGGCTGAGCGTCAGCGAGTTGATCGCCGAGAAGACGAACGAGAAGACGATCGTCATGGCGAACTGGTTGTAGAGCTTCCCCGTCATGCCGGGCATGAAGGCGACCGGCACGAACACGGCGGCCAGCACGAGCGTGATCGTGATGATCGGCGTCGTGATCTCGGCCATCGCGGCGCGGGTGGCCTCCAGGGGCCGGTAGCCTCGATGCAGGAACTTCTCGACGTTCTCGACCACGATGATCGCGTCGTCGACCACCAAACCGATCGCCAGGACCAGGCCGCAGAGGGTCAGCGAGTTGATCGAGAACCCGAAGAGGGCCATCGCGGCGAAGGTCGCGATCAGCGACACCGGGATCGCCAGCATCGGGATGATCGTGGCCCGCAAGCCCTGGAGGAAGAAGAAGACGACGATCATGACCAGGCCGAAGGCTTCCAGCAACGTATGCTGGACCTCCTCGATGTTCTCTTCGACGTACTTGGTCGTGTCGTAGGCCATCGCGTAGTCGAGGCCTTCGGGGAAGTCCTTCTTGAGCCGCTCCATCTCGTGGTGGACGGCCTCGACGATG
Source organism: Paludisphaera mucosa (assembly GCF_029589435.1). Classification (NCBI taxonomy): domain Bacteria; kingdom Pseudomonadati; phylum Planctomycetota; class Planctomycetia; order Isosphaerales; family Isosphaeraceae; genus Paludisphaera; species Paludisphaera mucosa. The sequence continues at coordinate 995,978 of NZ_JARRAG010000001.1, forward strand.
TTGAGGGCGTTGGCGTCGGCGTACTGGAAGATCGGCATGGCGCCGGCGGGCTGGCCGTCGAGGTAGCCGGCGGTGTCGTAGTTCTCGGAGGAAAGCTCGAGGCGGGCGACGTCCTTCAGGCGGACGATCGAGCCGTCGTCGTTGCGGCGGACGACGATCTCCTCGAACTCGGCCGCCTTCGTGAGCCGGCCCTTGACCGTGATCGGGAACTCGCGGAGCTGGCCCTCGGGGACCGGCGAGGCGCCGATCTTGCCGGCGGCGGCCTGCAAGTTCTCGGACCGGACGGCCGCCAGGATCTCCTCGCTGCTGATCCGCATGTTCGCCAGGCGGTCGGGGTCGAGCCAGATCCGCATGGCGTACTTGCGGCCGAACGACATGACGTCGCTCACGCCGGGGATCCGCTTGAGCACGTCCGAGATGTAGATCTGGCCGTAATTGTCGAGGAAGTTGGCGTCGTAGCGGCTGTCGGGCGAGATCAGGTTGACGACGCAGACCATGTCGGTCGACGTCTTCTTGATCGTCACGCCGTACTGCTTGACCTCGGGGGGGAGCTGGGCCTGGGCCGTCTGCACCTTGTTCTGGATGTCGACCGCGGCCATGTCCTGGCTGTAGCCGACGTCGAACGTGGCGACGATGTTCGACACGCCGTTGCTGGTGCTGTCGGAGTTGAAGTAGATCAGGCCCTTGGTGCCGTTGACCTGCTGCTCGATCGGCGTCGTGACCGTGCGGGCGACGCTCAACGCGTCGGCGCCGGTGTAGGTCGTGGTGATCTGGACCTGCGGGGGCGCGATCGGCGGGTACTGGGCGATCGGCAGCAGGAAGGCGCAGATGCCGCCGATGATCACCATCAGGAGGGCGAGGACGGTGGCGAAGATCGGCCGTCCGATGAAGAAATTCACCATGATGGATATACGCTCGCTGGGGTTGAACGGACCCTCGTGGATGGTGCTCGACGGCTCGGCGACGACTCAGTGGACCGGCGTGGCCTTGGGGACGGCCGGCTTCTCGCCCTTGGCGGCGGTGGCCGGGGCCGCCCCGGCTGCGTCCTCGGCCTTGGTGGGGGTCTCGACGGGCCGGGCGAGCGTCACGGTCTGCGACGTGACGGGCATCCCCGGGCGGATCATCTGGAGGCCCTCGATGATGACGGGCACGCCGGCTTCGAGGCCGCCGAACAGCACCCGCATGCCCTGGTAGGTCGTCAGCCCCGCCTTGACGCGCTGGATGGCGACCTTGCCTTCCTTGTCGATGATGTAGACCACGGGCCCTGACTCGGTCTCCATGACCGCCTGGCCCGGGACCACCACGACGTCCTTGAGCTGCTCGATCTCCATCTTGAGCTTGACGTACTCGCCCGGCAGGAGCGTCCCGTGGGGGTTGGGCATGCGGGCCTTGGACATGAAGGTCGAAGTGGTCTCGTCGATCCGGTTGTCGATGAAGTAGAGCTGGCCGAGGTAGGGGTGCTGCTCCTCGCCCTCGACGCCCGGGCGCGTGAGCTGGACCGGGGCCTGGTTCCGCACGAGCTGAGTCGCGCGATCGAGAAATCGCGAGCTGACGCGGATGTCGACGGCGATGGGGTCGAGCTGCTGGATCGTGGCCAGCTCGGAGAAGCTCCCGCCTTCCTGGCCGGGGCCGACGAGGTTGCCCACCTTCACGATCGCGACGCCGATCCGGCCGTCGATGGGAGAGGTCATCCGGCAGTAGCCGAGGTCGAGCTCGGCCTGGCGGATCCCGGCCCTCGCCTCGTCGAGCTGGGCCTTGGCCGAGAGCACGCCGATGTCGTAGTCGGCCATGGCCTGGTCGTAGTTGGCCTGGTCGGCCTCGACCTGCGCCTCGAACTGCTTGCGGTCGGCCTCGGCGCGGTCGAGATCCTCCTGCGAGCCGGCGTTGCGGCTGAGCAGGGCCCGGGCCCGACGCTCCTCGATCCGCTTGAGGTTGAGCTGGGCGACGTCGAGGGCCACCCGGGCCGCGGCCATCTCGCGGTTCTTCGACTGCTCGGCCTTGCGGACGGCCGCGTCGGCCTCGGCCTGCTTGGCGCGGGCCGACTCCAGGGCCACCTTGTACGGCTCCTCGTCGATCACGAAGAGGAGCTGCCCCTTCTTGACGAACGCGCCTTCCTCGAAGTGCCGCTCGGTGATGAAGCCTCGCACCCGCGCCCGGAGGGTCACCTCTTCCAGGGCGATCATCGTGCCGTTGGGGCTGTCGGTGACCGGGACGTCCATCCTTCGCGACTCGACGACGCCCACCATCGGGGGCGGGGGCGCCTTCGGGGCGACCGGCTTCGCGCAGCCCGAGAAGGCCCCGGCGACCACCGCGGCGGCCAGCAGGGCGAGGGATCGCGGCGACTTCGTCGGCAAGGCTCGTGGGTTGAGCATGGTCACCTTGCCCCGATGGGGGGCGTCCTCGGAATGAATGAAGATGGGTGCGTGGCGCTTCCCGAGCCCGACGCGAGGTCCCGAATGGAGGATGCGTGGAGTAACGTGGGCCCCCCGGGACGGGGGACGTCGAAACTACTGGTCGCCGTTGATGATCCGCCACTCGTCGGGGAAGATCGTCTCCATGACCCGGATCCGGGTCGCGGCGTAGTCCCATTCCGTGTAGAGGGGGCGCCAGCCGAAGCCGTCGAGCATCATGTTGACGCTCTCCCGCTTCATGCAGCAGGCGTGGTCCATGGGGCACTCGCCGCCCTCGAAAAGGGGCTCGGCGTTGACCAGGCCCAGGTGCGTGCCGACCGCGATCGCGAAGGTCGCCTTGGCGAGGCTCTCGGCCGTCCAGGGGGTTCGCAGGACGAGGTCGCCGTCATGCGCCGCGTCCTCGATGATCTCGCGGACCCAGCCCGCGCACTCGCGGTCGCGGTCGCGGAGCAGCTTCCGCCTCTGGACGTCGGCGCGATCCTGGAGGTTCGCGAGCCGGATCACCATCTCGGCCTTGTAATACTGGGGATGCAGGCGGCCGAACAGCTCGTCGGCCACGCCGATCGCGAACATGCGCTCGCGCGCCCGGCCGTCGAACTTGCGGGCGCGCTCGAACAGCTCCCGACGGTGCTCGATGCTCTGGACCGCCAGGGCCGCGACCAGATCCTCCTTCGTCGAGAAATGCTGGTAGATCGTCCCCTTGGAGTATTCCGTGGCCTCCGCCAGGCGGTCCATGCTCAGCCCCGAGAAGCCGTGCTCCATCAGCATCTTCCGGGCGACGTCCAGCAGGTAGCCCTCGCGCTGACGGATCTCCTTCTGCTTACGCGTGGTCGTGCTCATGGGCGAATTATGACGGATCGTCAAAATTCGTCAAGCCGTCGAAATGCGCCGGATTGCCGAAACGCTTGCGGGAGATCAGGGTAGGGTTTCCGGATCGGCCGGTTTCAGGTCGTTCAGCGGACCAAGCCGGCGGAGCGCCGGCCAGAGGGCGGCGACGGCGATCACCGTCAGGAGGGCCCCCAATCCGCCCAGGACGACCGCTCCGACGGCCCCCGTGAATCGCGCCAGGATCCCCGATTCGAACTCGCCCAGCTCGTTCGACGAGGCGATGAAGATCGAGTTGATCGCCGACACCCGACCGCGCATCGCGTCCGGCGTGAGCATTTGGGTGAGCGTCTGGCGGACGACCACGCTGATGTTGTCGAAGGCCCCGGTCAGCAGCAGGGCGGCGAACGACACGTAGACGTTCCGCGACAGCCCGAACACGATCGTCGCGACGCCGAACCCGGCGACCGCCCCCAGGAGCACCGGACCCGTCCTCTGCAAGGGCGCCCGTTGGGTCTGGAGGAAGGCCATCGACAGCGAGCCGATCGAAGGTGCGGCTCGCAGCCACCCGAGGCCGGCCGGGCCGACGTGGAGGATGTCGCGGGCGAAGATCGGCAGCAGGGCCGTCGCGCCGCCGAGCAGGACGGCGAGCAGGTCCAGGGTCATCGCGGCCACGAGCATCTCGGTCTTCATCACGAAACGGAGGCCCGCCAGCAGGGTGCGGATCGTCACCGGGCCCGAGTCGCGGGCCGTCGGCCGGACCTTCAGCATGGCGTTCAGGCCGATCACGCACGCGAGGAAGGCCGTGTTCAGGGCGTAGCACGCCGTCGCCGAGTGGGCGAGCGCGATGACCAGCCCGCCCAGAGCCGGGCCCGTGATCGCGGCCGTCTGCCAGAAGCTGGAATTCCAGGTGACGGCCGAGAGCATCAGCCTTCGCGGCACCAGCGTCGGCTGGATGGCCCATCGGGCGGGGCGGTTGAGGGCCTGACCGACTCCCGTCAGGAAGAGGAAGGCGTAGATCGACCCCACCGGCCATCCGAAGGCGGAGGCCGCCGACAGCCCCGCCGCCGCCAGGAACATCAGGACGTTGGACGCCAGGAACAGCCGCTTGCGGTCATAGCGGTCGGAAAGATGACCCGAGGGGATGGCCAGGAGCAGCACCGGGGCGACCTGGGCCAGACCGACCATGCCGAGCGCCAGGGCCGAATGAGTGCGTTCGTAGATCTCCCAGCCGACCGCGATGTTCTGCATCTGCGCGCCGAGCTGGACCAGGAAGACGCCGATCAGGAAGCGGAGGAAGTTGCCGTCGCGGAGGACCTCCATCGCCGCCGGGCGGCCGGGCACGCCCCCGTCGAAGTCGGGAAGGGGACGGGAGGGGGTGCGTTCGGGCTCGAGATTCTCGGAGCCGGGTCGGGTTTCGGGGCGGTCGTCTTTCACCGAGATCCTCGGGCGGGGCGTGTCGGGGGGCGTCCGCCGCATTCTATCGGGGATGGGAATCCGGCACAGGTTCCGGAGGCCGAAGGCGAGCCGGGCGGACGTCGGAAGTGGGGCCCGCACTAGGCAAAACGGTGCGGGGCCAGTAAATTCAGGCTGCGATTCCCGTCGCACGACGACGCGTCGTCGCCCCCTGAGATTTCCACGATGGACGGGTCCGGCCGGAGGGAGCCGCCGCCGTCTGGACAGGCCCCGAGAGAGACGCAACCTGCCATGATGATCAAAGCGACCGACGTCCGCCGCGGCATGGTGATCACGATGGAAGGCGTGAACTTCGTCGTGGTCGACTTCGCCCACCACACCCCGGGCAACCTCCGGGCCATGGTCCAGACCAAGCTCCGCAACATGAACTCCGGGGCGCTGATCGACAAGCGTCTTCGTTCCGTCGACCAGATCGAGGTCCCGTACGTCGAGACGAAGGAGTACGAGTACCTGTACTCCGCCGGCGACGAGCACGTCTTCATGGACACCGAGACCTACGACCAGCTCCATTTCTCGCCCGAGATCATCGGCACGGCGATGTCCTTCCTCCTGCCCAACAGCCGGGTGATGGTGAAGTACATCAACGACAAGCCGGTCTCGATCGAGATCCCCGACTCGGTCGAGCTGAGCGTCGCCGACACCCCCCCGGCGCTCGCGGGCGCCACGGCGACGAACCAGTACAAGGAAGCGACCATGGAGACCGGCCTGAAGGTGCAGGTCCCCCCCTTCATCAAGCCCGGCGAGAAGATCCGGATCGACACCCGCACCAGCGAGTATCTGGAACGCGTGAAATGATCCACGTCCGCTCGGGACGTCGCCGGGATCGGGGCCGCGCGATGTCGCGCCGGCCCGGACGGTCCCCGAGTCGGTCGAAGCAAAAGGGTGCGGCACGTGGATGAATCGACCCGCCTCCTCGCCGACCTGGTCGCCATCCCCAGCGTCAACCCGATGGGGAGGCCGGTCAGCGGCCCGGAGTACTTCGAAGGCCGCATCGGCGCATACCTCGAGGACTGGTTCCGGGACGCCGGGATCCCGGTCATCCGGCAATCCGTCGCCTCGGGGAGAACCAATCTCCTGGCGCGTTACGAGGCGCCCGGTCGGGCCGCACGCACCTTGCTCTTCGACGTCCACCAGGACACCGTCCCCGTCGAGGGCATGACGATCCCGCCTTTCGAACCGCGTGTCGAGGGCGGGCGGCTGTGGGGCCGAGGTTCGTGCGACGTGAAGGCGGGGATGGCGGCCATGCTGCTGGCCTTCCGCCGGCTCTGCTTCGAGCGCCCGGCGGGCTCGGCGTCGGTCGTGCTGGCCTGCACGGTCGACGAGGAATACACGCACCTGGGATCGGACAAGCTGGCCGAGACCCAGAAGGGGATCGATCTCGCGATCGTCGCCGAGCCGACGAAGCTCGACATCGTGCCGTGGCACAAGGGCTCGGTGCGCTGGGTCGTCCGGACCAAGGGCGTCGCCTGCCACAGCTCGACGCCGGAGCGCGGGGTGAATGCGATCTATCGGATGGCGAGGATCGTCGACGCCCTGGCCGAGCACGCCGCCGAGCTGTCGCGATCGACCCCCCACCCGCGGCTTGGCCCGCCGAGCCTCTCCGTCGGTCGGATCGACGGCGGGCGGAGCGTGAACGTCGTCCCCGACGCCTGCGAGATCGAGATCGACCGCCGCGTCATCCCGGGCGAGTCCCCCGACCAGGCGGTGGAGCAGGCGCGGGCCTTCGTCGCCTCTCGGGTCGAGATGGAAGGAGTCGAGTTCGAGGTCCCCTGGGGCCGCATGCCGGCGCTCGAGACGCCGCTCGGCCCCTGGCTGGAGCCACTGACGAGGGCCGTCCAGGCCGCGACCGGCCGGACGCCCGAGCTGATCGGAGTGCCCTACGGGACCGATGCGGGGCCGCTGGGGCAGGTGGGGATGCCCGCGATCGTCTTCGGGCCGGGCGACATCGCGCAGGCCCACACCCGGGACGAGTGGGTCGAGTTGGATCAGGTCGCCCTGGCCGTCGAGGCGTATTACCGGATCGCCTGCGCTCTGGGCTGATCGGCGACCATGGACGTGGAGACGAAACGACGCCGCCCCGACGGCCGCCCTTCGGGAGAAGGCGGCTCGGGGCGGTTGTCGTCGGGAGCACCCTGGACGTGAGTCCTGGGGCGGCGGCCCGGCGGCTCAGCTCGATCGGGGATCAGAAGACGTCCATGGTGAAGTGGCTGCCCTGATAGAACTTCTTCTTGTCCCAATCGTGCCAGCCGTGGGGGTGCCGAAACTTGCCGAGGACGCGGTAGCCGCCGTAGAAGTTGCGGTAGTACGGGCCCTGAATCTGGGGCACGATCCGCTGTTCTCGGGGGTACTTGTACCAGCCGTCGTACAGCCCGTTGTACTCGAAGCCGTTGCCCGGGACCTGGGGCGGCACGTAGGGCCAGTGCAGATAGTCGTTCCAATCCTGGGCCTTCGCCGATCCGCCCAGCGAGAACGCCAGGGCCAGAGCGAACGCCATGATCCATGAGCCTCGCGACACGTTCCACCTCCGTGTAGGGAACCAACCCAATCCACGACCAGCTTGCCACACGATCCGCGGCCGTGCGGCGATTTCGGACGGCGATTTCTCGCCCCAAGGAGCGGTTATGCACGACGCGTCGATTCGCCCGCCCAAGCTCGCGTCAAGGGTCGTTTCGATCGCTCGGCTGGTCCCGGTCGCGACGATCGCGACCCTCCTCGGCCTCTCGGCGGGCGAGGCCTGCGCCTCGGAGCCCGAACGTACGAACCTGGAACGCTGGGTGAGGCAGCTCGCGTCCCCCGAGTTGGAGGGCCGACGCGGGGAAGGGGCCCGGAAGGCCGCAGGCCTCATCGTCGAGGAATTCCAACGCCTGAAGCTGGAGCCGCTCTTCCAAGGCCAGTACGTCCAGGAGGTCCCGCCGGCCCCTCCCGTGGAGGTCCTGGGCCGCAACGTAGGCGCTGTCTTGCGGGGCAGCGACCCCAGCCTCGCCGAGCGATGCGTCGTGGTCTCGGCGCACTACGACCACCTCGGCGTACGGCAGGGCGTCCTCTACCCGGGGGCCGACGATAACGCCTCGGGCGTCGCGATGATGCTCGAAACGGCCCGGTGTCTGGCGGGCGCGATCGAGAAGCCCAAACGCTCCGTCGTCTTCCTCGCCTTCGACCAGGAGGAGTCGGGCCTCTACGGCTCGCGCTACTTCGCCGCCCACTCGCCGTTCGCGGTCGAGAACATCGAGTTGTTCATCACGGCCGACATGATCGGCCGTTCGCTGGGCGGCGTCTGCGGCGACTTTTTCTTCGTGATGGGGACCGAACACGTCCCCGCGCTCCGTCCCTGGCTGACGGAGGCGGCGGCGGGGCGTCCTGTGCGGCTGGGAATCCTAGGAGCCGACTTGCTCGTCCTGAATCGCAGCGACTACGGGCCCTTCCGCACCCGGAAAATCCCCTTCCTGTTCTTCAGCACCGGCGAAAACCCCCGATACCACGCACCGAGCGATACGCCGGAGACCCTGGACTATCCCAAGCTGACCGAGATCAGCCGGGTCATCCACGGCGTCACGTCGCGGGCGGCCGACGCGCCGACGCTCCCGCGATGGAACGACCGGACCGACAACCCGATCGAGGAGGCGCTCACGATCCGCGACGTCCTGCGCACCCTCGACGCGAATCGCGAGAAGCTCAAAATCAACGCCGCGCAGGGGTTCGTGATCGCCAACGCCCTGCGGACTTTGGACGGGGTCGCCGGGCGTGGGAAGGTGACGCCCGCCGAACGATCGCTCCTGATCCAGGCGGCCCGGGTGGTCCTGATGACCACCTTCTGAACCTACTGTTCGATCTCCAGCTGCAAGGCCCGAAGGCCCGCGGCGGGAGGTTGGGGGGGCAACCGGCCCGGCTCGATCCCGCCCGGTGGCGGCGCGAAGCGGGGCATCCGAGCCGGCGGCTGCAGCCCCGGAGCGGGCGGCTCGATCAGGCCCGGGATTCGGATCTGGGGCGGGACGCCCAGCTCATCGGGCTGGAGAGGGACGAGGCCCTGCTCGACGCCCGGATTGGGCGCGAAGGGGAGGTTCGGCATCCGGTCGACGTCCCAACCGCCCATCTCCGCGGTCTGGCCGTCGAGGCCGGCCTGCGGGTCCACCTGGCCGTTCCGGCCGCGGACGAGGGCGCCCTGGGTCGCCTTCTGGGCAAGATGCTTCGCCCAGGCGTTCTGAGGGTTGGCGACGCTCTCGATCTGGAAGCCCGACGGAACGTCCTCGATGGAGAGGGCCTGCGGCTGGGTCTCGCGGTCGATGTAGGCGATCATCCCGCGCGCCCGGTCGACCTCGCCCTCGCTCAGCAGGATCTGGGCCCGGAGGCAGAGCCATCTCAGCCGAGCGTGAGGGTCGGTCGTCGTCGCCTCGATCGCGCCGAGGTGGCGTTCCGCGGCCGTGTAGTCCTGATTCAGATAGGCGAAGAGCAGCCGGAATTCCGCTAGCCCGTCCCGACCCGTTCCCGAGGCCGGGACGGGATCGCCAGGCTCGTGCACGAGTCCCGAGGCGAATTTCGCCAGGCGCTTGAGACGGAACTGCCGGGGATGGACGCCTCCCAGCTCCGCGAGCAGAGGCAGGACCGTGGCGCGGACCCCCGCACCATCCGCATCCGGGGAGGGGAGCCAGGTCTGGAGGAGCGTCACCGCGCAGGCGGCGAGTCGATCCAACCAGCGAATCCGGGCCCCCGCGTCGGGGGCGACGAGGGTGACCTCTTCCGAATTCAGGTCGAGGAGGGCGACGAGCCCCGCGCCGCCGTCTTCTACTCGGAAGACCAGGCTCCGGCCGTCGGGTGCGACAGCCGGTGAGCCGATCTGGAGACCCGCATCGAGCGGATGAAATCGCTTGAAGGTGTTCTGGGTGTGGAGGTTGCCCCACTTCACGACCTGATCCTGGCCCTCGGTGTCGACCAGGCAGACGGCCTGCTCCTGCTCGCCGTCGAGTGCCAATCCGACGCGGACCGCGGGCGACTTCTCGGCGCCGGCCAGGGTGGTGGGCCCGCGGAATCGCCGCGGGGCGTTCGTCGGCGCGACGGCCTCAAGGGTCGAGACGGGCGATGTCTGGCCCGTGTCGAGGCCGACTCGGACCAGGTCGACCTGGGTGTTCCGGAAGGGCCCACGCCTGGGGTTGGCGATCATCAAGAGCGACTGGCCGTCGAGGCCCCAGGTCAGGAATGAGGCCGTCAGCGAGGCCTCGATGCTGAGGACGCGATCGGCGGTCCCGGCCGGATTCAACAGGTGGACGGACACGACCGGCTCCCCGTCGGGCCCCGGCTTGGACTTCAGATAGGCGAGGCGGTGGCCGTCCGGCGACCAGGCGGGCATCCGAGCCTCGTCGATGGCCCGTGTCGCGCGATCCTCGTCGAGGTGCACCACCCAGACCCCCGCATCGGGCCCGGGACGCGGAACCGCCAGGCGCCTTCCGTCGGCGCTCAGGGTCGGTCCGAGGAAGGGGATCGAGGACCTAGCCGCGGCCTCGAGTTCCAGGTCGGGCTGGACCACGACGACTCGCTTCTGGTCGAGACCCGACTGGACGACGACCTCGTACCGGCCCCGCTGGCTAGACGGGCTGTCCGGCTGCGAGGAGACGAACCGACCGTAGACGAGCGTGCGTCCGTCGGCCCCCCAGGTCGGCGAGGAGAGTGGCTGCTTCGATTCTTCGATCAGCACCGAATCCGGGCCCTTGACCCGGGTCGCCCAGACTCGAAAGGTCTTCTGCGAGCCGGCGATCACGGAGGAAGACGTCGGCCCCGCTTCCGAACCCGAGGGCGCCAGCAGCCATCCCGGCGGCAGGGCGGGGGCGTCGGGCGAATCGACGAGGGTGTAGGCGATCCACCGTCCGTCCCGGGACCAGTCGACCGGGGCGAGGGGGGACGACGTCATGAGGGCGGCCGAGAGCACGCACGAGAGGCCCGCGAGGCTCGAGAACATGATCGCAGGATCTCCGCCGACTCGTGGGCGCGTCTGGGCTCCGCGCCGAGGCCACGCCGATCGCCCGGCGCGACGGCGACTCGTCTCAAGTATAGAGCCGCAAGCGTCGACTTCCTAGCTGAAAGGGCGCGAGGCGGCGTCGCCCGAGGCCGTCCCCGCGCACCGGCGTCGAGCGCCGATTTGACCGGGGTCTCGAAAGTTGTATGTTCCAATGGAACGAGTTACGTCCGGCGGCCTCCTCGACGGGTCGTGGACCGGTCCTTGAACGGGCCCCCCAGGCGGGGATAAGATGCGGGGTCGCCGATGGCGGATTCCCGCGGCGCTCGGATCCCGGACGGCTCGAGAGTCGAGCCCCCTTGAGTCTCGCCTTCTTGATTTCGGGAGCTTCCATGCGTTTCGTCCTCATCGATCGGATCCTCGACGTCCAGCCCGGCCGCTCGCTGCACGCCGTCAAGAACCTCTCGCTCGCCGAGGAATACCTCGCCGACCACTTCCCGGGGTTCCCGGTCATGCCCGGCGTGCTCATGCTGGAAGCCCTGACCCAGGCCGGGGCGTGGCTGATCCGCGAGACGGAAGACTTCGCCCACAGCATCATCGTCCTCAAGCAGGCCAAGACGATCAAGTACGGCAGCTTCGTCGAGCCCGGCCGTCAGCTGGAGCTGAAGATCGACATGGTCTCCGACGTCGGCGTCGACGCGACCTTCAAGGGCGTCGGCATGATCGACGGCCAGGAGATGGTCAAGGGCCGCATCGTCCTCACGCGATACAACTTGCGGGAGAAGAACCCGATGTTGCACGGCGTCGACGCCCAGATCGTCGCCGGCCTTCGCGACCTCTATTCGACCCTCCGCAAGGGGTCGGTCGGCGCCCGCGCCATCGCCAAGACGCCGGAGCCTGCGGGCGTCAAGCTGATCTGAGCGCGAGTCCGCCCCGCGGATTTTCAGGGAGCGGGGCGCAGGATCGGTGCATCCGGTGCAGTCGGTGCACCTTGCCACGAGGCCGCCGGGAAATTCCCCCGATCCGGCCCATTTTCGTCGTATCATTGGTTGAGCATGATGAGGTTGCAAGAAATCCCGATTTTCTGGACAATACGGTGACGTGTCTCGAATCCCGGCCGAAGGATTCGGGCACTCCCCCCAAGTGAATCGGGCTTCCATCTTGCGACCCGCCCCCCTTGAAGTTCGTCACTCGATCTCGCCGACGATTAAGTGAGCCGACTTGATCGCCGGCCCGACCGCGTCCCCGATTCGCCGTGGATCGAGTGCGAGCCCGTGTTCCCCCTTAGCCCTGAGGATGACATGCCCGCATACGACGAGATCTTCGAGAAGGTCCAGTCCACCCTGGTCGACGCGCTGGGAGTGGACGAGGAGGACGTGACCAAAGAGTCCACCCTGCAAGGCGACCTGGGGGCCGAGTCGATCGACTTCCTGGACATCGTCTTCCGCCTCGAGCGGAACTTCGGCATCAAGATCCCCCGTGGCGAGCTGTTCCCCGAGAACCTGGTCGCCGATCCCGAGTGGATCAACGACGGCCGGCTCACGACGAAGGGGATCTCCGAGCTGAAGGGCCGCCTCCCTTTCGCCGACCTGTCGAAGTTCGAGGCCGATCCCGACCTTGAGAAGATGGGCGACCTCTATACGGTGGACATGCTCGTCCAGTACGTGCAGAGCAAGTTGGCCGCCTGATCTCGGCCGCTCGACCGTCCCGGAGAGTCGATGGGCCCGCGTCCCGCCGCGGCGGGTGGAGCGCCTCCACCCGCCCGGGCCGACGCGGTCGGGTTCTTCGGATTCTGCGGGCGCCCGGCCCTCATCTCCCCCTTTCCCCTTTGCCTGGCGGCGCCCTCGACCATGCGATGGATCTGGATCGACAAGTTTGTGGAGTTCCGGAGCGGTCAGTTCGCGCGAGCGATCAAGAACCTGACCCTCGCCGAGGAGCATCTGCACGACCACTTCCCGGGCTACCCGGTCATGCCCGCGTCGCTCATCATCGAGGGCCTGGCCCAGACCGGCGGGATCCTCGTGGGAGAGGCGGGAGGGTTCGCCGAGAAGGTGGTGCTGGCCAAGATCCCCCGGGCCGAGTTCTTCGGCGTCGCCTGCGCCGGCGACCAGCTGATCTATGAGGTGACGCTCACCGACCTCCGCGCCGAGGGGGCCGTGGTCGAGGGCAAGGCTTTCCTCGGGACCGAGCTGCTGGCCGACGTGGAGATCGTCTTCGCGCACCTCGACAACACCCGGGCCAACCAGATCTTCGGCCCCAAGAATTTCGTCTTCACGCAGCAGCTCCTGGGCGTCCTCGACCTCGCCAAGGCGCAGCAGCGCGCCAAGGAGAACGAAGGAGCCCTGGCCGATGGCGAGGTCAACGGCGAGGCCCCGGTCGCGCCGACGCCCTGAGACGGTCGCCAAATATGCGGGATTCGGGTAGACTAATCGCATTCGGAGATTCGTGACGTCGCGCGGGAGGGTCCGATCAGGGCCGTCCCAGGGCGAACGAGTCGCAGGCCCTCACCGGGAGTTCGACGGGTCATTCATGCTTGGTTCCGAACGCCGCGTCGTCATCACCGGGATAGGTTTCGTCACGCCCCTGGGTGACGCTCCGGATCGCATCTGGGAGCGGCTCGCCTCCGGCCAAGGGGCGCTGCGACGCGTGGAGGCTTTCCCCGTCGAGGGCCTGCCCAACGACATCGTCGCCGAGATCCGCGACTTCGACTTCCTCAAGGGCTACGCCCTGCCGAAATACCGCAACGCACTCCGCAAGAGCCGGAAGTACATGGCCCGGGACATCCAGCTCGCAGTGGCCGCGGCCCAGCGGGCGATGGATGACGCGGGCCTCGTCGACGGCGGCGTCGAGCCCACGCGGATCGGCATCGACCTGGGCGCCGGCCTGATCTCGACCGAGCTCGACGAGCTGGCGCCGGCGATCTCGATGGCCTCGGCGAACACCGGCCAGTTCGAGTTCCCGGTCTGGGGCCGTGAGGCGATCGGGGTCATCGAGCCGATCTGGCTGCTGAAGTATCTTCCCAACATGCTGGCCTGCCACATCTCGATCCTGATGGACTGCCAGGGGCCCAGCAACACGATCACCGAGGCCGACGCCTCGTCGAACCTGGCCATCGCCGAGGCCGCGCGGATCATCGCCCGCGGCAAGGCCGACGTCATGATCACCGGCGGGGCCGACTCGAAAATCCACCCGCTGAGCCTCACCCGGATGGCCCTCTACAACACGATGTCGCGCTGGGAGGGGGAACCATCGGCGGGCCTCCGCCCGTTCGACGCGCGTCGCGACGGCAGCCTGCCGGGCGAAGGGGCGGGGATCCTGATCCTCGAGGAGCTGGGCCACGCGCTCCGGCGGGGCGTCAAGATCCACGGCGAGATCCTGGGTGCGGGCTCGGGCTGCGACGCGGTCCCGAGCGGCGGCCAGGACCCGCAGGGCAGCGGGACCGAGATCGCCGTCAAGGGGGCGCTCCGAGAGGCCCGCCTGGGCCCCGGCGACGTCGGACACGTCAACGCCCACGGCTCGGGCTCGAAGCTGGGCGACCTCGCGGAGGCGCGGGCCTTCGAGCGCGTCTTCGGACGCTCGGGCGTGCCGGTCGTCGGCCTCAAGGGCTTCCTCGGCAACATCGCCTCGGGCGCGGGGGCGGTCGAGCTGATCGCCAGCCTCGTGGGCGTGAATCGCGGCCTCATCCCGCCGACCTTGAACTGCGACGACCTCGACCCCGGCTGCGGGATCGACGTCGTGGTCGGCGGCCCCCGCGCCACGGATAACCCCGTCTTTGTGAACACGAACGTCACCATCAACGGCCAGGCTTCCGCGGTCGTGGTCAAGGGCGGGCCCGTCGATCCCGCAGGCTGAGCGCGTCGCGCCTCGTCGTCCGATGGCTCTTCATTACATCCAAAGGTCGGGCGTAGGCCCGGAAAGTTGCTCCATGCGGCGGGTCGTCGTCACAGGAATGGGAATGGTCACCCCGGTGGGCGGGGACGTCGAGTCGACGTGGTCCGCGCTGCTGGCCGGCAAGAGCGGCGTGGGCGCGATCTCGCTCTTCGACGCGCACACCTTCCCCACCCGGATCGCCGCCGAGGTCAAGGGCTTCGACCTCTCGTCCTACATCGACGACGCCGACCGCTGGACCGAGCATTCCCGCAACACCCGCTTCGCCCTGGCCGCCGGCAAGATGGCGATGGACGATTCGGGCCTTTCGACCCACGACGGCCCGTTCGACCGCTCGCGGTTCGGCGTCTATCTCGGCGCCGGCGAGGGCCAGCAGGACTTCGTCCGGTTCGTGAAGCTGGTCTACAAGACCGGGAAGTCGGGCAAGGTCGCCACGAACGAATTCACCAAGCACGGCGCCCAGGACCTGCACGTCGTCCACGAATCCGAGCAGGAGCCGGGGACGCCCGCCGCCCACCTTGCGGCCCGGTTCGGGGCCAAGGGGCCGAACTCGAACTGCCTCACGGCCTGCGCCGCCAGCTCGCAGGCGATCGGCGAGGCCTACGAGATGATCCGCCACGACTGCGCCGACGTCATGCTCTCGGGCGGCACGCACAGCATGA